>JBAURN010000312.1:0-2061 GCA_049581225.1 Solirubrobacteraceae bacterium | reverse complement strand
CTGGAGCACATTGGCGCGCAGGGCTCCGAGGCGGGGCGGGGGCCGGCAGGCGCAGACGAGGCGAAGGAAACGTCGATCGGCGAGGCGGAGGACATGGTGGCGGTTCTCTGTGACGGCGACCTCGGCGCCTCGGCTCAGCGGTTGGGGCCGCTGGTGGAGACGGTGCAGCGTGGCGAGGCCGACCTTGCCGTGGCGATCTTCTCGCGTCGCGTCGGCGGAGGCGTGGGGTTGGTTGTCGGCTTTGCCCGTTGGGCGATCCGGCGTTCCTGCGGCCTTGAGCTACACGCGCCGATATCGGGTCAGCGGGCCATGCGCGTGGCTGCCTTGGAGGACGCGTTGCCGTTCGCCTCCGGGTTCGGCATGGAGCTCGCCATGACGATCGACGCGGCTCGCTCCGGCCATCGTGTCCTAGAGGTGGAGCTCGAGCTCGAACATCGCGCGACGGGCCGCACACCCGCAGGTTTCGCCCACCGCGCGCGCCAGCTGGTGGACTGTCTGCGCGCGTACTCGAAACGGCGCGGATTTCGCTTGACCATGCGCCTTTGAGAGGAGATAGACTACCCGTCTACCGTGAGCTCTGGTGTGCAAAGGGGGAGGCCACGAGCGCGTTTCGAGGGGGGGTTCTCCGCTCGCTACGCGCGCGATGGGCGACGCCCACAGGAGCCGCGCGAGGCGCGCTCCTCCGGATGGCACCGCTGGGGCGTGGCGATGGCGCGCAACCGGCACATCGTCTTTCTCGTGTGGGCTCTCGTGTTGCTCGCCTGTCTGGCTTTGTATCCGACGCTCAAAGAAGTGTTGGGCGCGCCCAACTACTCCGTGGACGGCAGCCAATCGGCTCAGGTGGAACAGTTGCTCAACACCAGCCTGAGCGGCGCCGGTACCGAGCAGGACGCGCTCGTGTTCTATTCGCGGGAGCACCGCGCCACGAGCCGCTCCTATCGCGCGGTCGTCACGAAGGTGCTGCACGACGTCCGCTCCCAGCCCGGTGTCGTGGCGGTGTACGGGCCCTACGGCACGGACGGAAAGCACGCGGCGATTTCCCGCGACGGGCATGCGGCGCTCGCGCGAGTCGCACTCGCGGGCGGCTCGAAGCTGCGGCTGGAGCGAGCCGGCAAAATGGAGAGCGTCGTCGCGGACGCAAGCGATGCGCGAGTAACCGCGTGGTTGACGGGCTTCTCGCCGATAGCCCACGATCTGGCGGGTGTGGAGACGGCGGACACCGAGCGCGCCGAGGCGATCGGGCTGCCGATCGCGATGGTGATCCTGCTGCTCGCGCTCGGCGCGTGGGCGGCCGCGATGCTTCCGCTTCTGCAGGCTGGGGTTGGTTTGCTTTTGACCTACGGCGCGATCGCGTTGCTTGCAAGGGTGCTCACCTTCGATTCCGGCATGCTGGCGATTGTGACGATGATCGGTGTCGGGATCGGCATCGACTACTCGCTGTTCATCGTCAGCCGCTTTCGCGAGGAGTTGGCGCGCAGGCCGCCGGAGCCGCGGCGGGAACGCCGATGCGTTGCCGACGCAGTGGGCGCCGCGATGGCGACATCTGGGCGCACTGTGCTCTATTCGGGCGTGATCGTTGGCCTGTCGCTGCTTTCGCTGCTGGCGATCCACGCGCCGATCTTCGGAGAGTTTGCGCTGGGTGCGCTGACGGTTGTCGCCTGCACGCTGGCGGCGGCGCTCACGCTGCTTCCGGCGACGCTCGCGCAGCTTGGTCGGAAGATCAACACCGGGTCGCTTCCGGAGCGTTTGCAGCCGGCGGAGGTTAGACAAGAGGCCGAGGGCAAGTCCGGCTGGGCGCGGTGGGCGTTTGCGATGATGCGGCGGCCGCTTCTTACCGCGAGTCTCGTGGCGACACTGCTGATCGTCGCAATGGCTCCGGTGCTCGGCATCAAATACGGAATCAACCTCGCGCTCGCTCCCCTCTCGAGCAAGCCCTCCGGCGAGGGCGCCGCGGTGCTCGCGCGCTCGTTCAGTCCGGGGGCGGTCGGGCCGATCCAGATCGTCCTGCGCGGCAACGGCGAGCACCGTTCGGCCAGCGCAACCCTGCGGGCGGAGCGCGCC
>JBAURN010000311.1:0-20686 GCA_049581225.1 Solirubrobacteraceae bacterium | reverse complement strand
GGCGACGGCCTGGGCGATCGCGCGCGTGCCTTGCGCGAATGGCTCGTACTCGAAGGCCCCCAACGGGCCGTTCCAGAAGACGGTGCCCGCCCTCGCGATCTCGGCGCTGTAGCGCTCGATCGTGGCCGGCCCGATGTCGAGTCCCATCCAACCGGCCGGCACCTCGACGCCGGCCAGCACTCGATGCTCGGCGTCGTCGGCGAGACGGTCGCCGATCACCAGATCGCTTGGCACCAGCAGACGCGCACGGCCCGGCTGGGGCGAGTGCGTGTCGCTGGCCTGCGCCAACAGTTTGCGGGCATGCTCGGTGTCCTCCTCGCCACACAAGGACTTGCCCACGGCGTGACCTTGGGCGCACAGGAACGGGAAGCACATCGCGCCGCCGATGATCACCACGTCGGCGAGTTGCAGGAAGCGGTCGATGACGCCGATCTTGTCGGCCACCTTGGCCCCGCCGATGACGGACACCAGCGGGCGCTCGGGGCTTTCCAGGATGCCGGTCAACGTGCTCACCTCGCGCTGCAGCAGCCGCCCGGCGGCGCTCGGCAGTAGGTGCGCAACCCCCGCGGTGCTCGCGTGTGCGCGATGGGCGGCCCCGAATGCGTCGTTGACGTAAAGGTCGGCCATCTCCGCCAGCGCGCGCGCCAGCTCGGGGTCGTTGGTGGTCTCGCCCGGCTCGAAGCGCACGTTCTCCAGCAAAAGGATCTCGCCTTCGCCCAGACCTTCGGCCAAAACTCGCGCTCGCGGCCCGACCACGTCGGGAGCCAGCGTCACCCGGGCACCGGTGAGCTCACGCAGGCGATCGGCCACGGGAGCCAGGGAGAGGTCGGCCTCGGGCCTGCCCTCCGGACGGCCCAGATGCGAGACGAGCACCAGCTTGGCGCCGGCCGCCCTCAGCTCTTCGATCGTGGGCAGGGCCTGCACTATGCGCGTGTCGTCGGCCACGGCCCACGAGCCGTCGCTCTGTTTGCTCATGGGCACGTTGAAGTCGACGCGCACGAGCACGCGCTTGCCGTGCACGTCGAGTTGGTCGATCGACTTCACAGGACCCGCTGGACGAGGTCGACGAGGCGGTTGGAGTAGCCCCACTCGTTGTCATACCAAGCCACGACCTTGACCATGGTCCCGTCGATCACCGCGGTCAACTGGGAGTCCACGATCGAGGAGTAAGGCGAGGAGACGATGTCGGTGGAAACGATCGGGTCCTCCGTGTAGGCGAGCAGGCCCGTCAGAGGGCCGCTCTGGGAGGCGTCCTTGAGCGCGGCGTTGACCTCTTCGATGGTGGTGGGGCGCTCGCACTCGACCGTCAGATCGACCACCGAGCCGGTCGGCACGGGGGCGCGCACCGCGAAGCCGTGCAGCTTGCCCTGCAACTCGGGCACGACCAGGCCGATCGCCTTGGCCGCGCCTGTCGAGGCGGGGATCAGATTGATTGCGGCCGCGCGCGCTCGGCGCAGGTCTTTGTGGGGCATGTCCTGCAGGCGTTGATCGGCCGTGTAGGCGTGGATCGTGGTCATCAAGCCGTGCTTGACCCCGACGGTGTCCACCAGGACCTTTGCGACCGGGGCCAGACAGTTGGTGGTGCAGGAGGCGTTGGAGATCACGTCGTGGGCGGCTGGATCGTAGGCCTCGTCGAAGTTGACGCCCAAGACCACGGTGACGTCGGGATCGGTGGCGGGCGCGGAGATCACGACCTTCTTGGCGCCACCGGCCAGATGCTTGGCGGCGTTGGGTCGGTCGGTGAACAGCCCGGTGGACTCGATCACCACGTCTACTCCCAGGTCCGCCCACGGCAGAGCACCGGGGTCGCGCTCGGCGAGCACCTTCAGCTCGTGACCGTCGACCACGATCGTGCGCTCGTCCTTGGCCTCGACCTCGCCGGGATAGGGCCCCAGGATCGAGTCGTACTTGAGCAGATGGGCCAGCGTGCGGCAGTCGGTGAGATCGTTGACCGCCACCCACTCGATCTCGCGCGCGTCCCCCCGAGCCATAGCGGCGCGGAACACGTTTCGGCCAATGCGACCGAATCCGTTGATTCCCACGCGTACGGACATTCATGGCCTCCTAGAAATTAATGAAGAGGGGTCCGGCTCGTCCCCTGGGGGACTGCGCCACCCCGATTGAAATAAACGAGGGACCCGGCTTGCCCGCCTGTGGCCGGCTGCGCCACCCTCTATGTCAAATAAACGATGCCGGGCCTCGGGAGCATCGCTCCGTCGCCCGGCGTGGGCGGGAAGGCTATCAGCGGCTCACTCCATGGCCACTGAACGCCTACCCGCCAACCAATCAACGCATTCCCGCGATGGGCGCTTGCGTACACGCGCCGGCGGTCGAATGGTGGGCTCCCGGTCTAGGAGTCGCGCGAGCGCTTGTCGATGTCGCGGTGGGCCACCGCGACGGTGAGCTCGTCGCGTTCGCGGTAGCGGTCGGCCAAGTGCTCGGCGATGGCCACCGAGCGGTGGCGACCGCCGGTGCAGCCGATCGCGATCACGAGGTGGGCCTTGCCCTCTGCCACATACTCGGGCAGCAGGAAGTCGAGCAGGGCGTGCAGGCGCTCCAAGAATTCATCCAGGCGACCGTCCCGGCCGATGTAGGCAACGACGCGCTCGTCGTGGCCGGTGAGCTGGCGCAGATCGTGCTCGTAGTGTGGGTTCGGCAGGAAGCGCACGTCGAAAGCCAGATCCTCCTCGCGGGGAGGGCCGTGCTTGAAGCCGAAGCTCATGAACGTGAGCGCCAGGCGTCCCACAGCCTGGCGCGGCAGGAGCTCGTCGGCGATGCGCGAGCGCAGCATCGCCGCCGACATGCCGGTCGTGTCGATCACCAGGTCCGCTCGCGAGCGCAGGGGCTCAAGCAGGGCGCCCTCGGAGGCCACACCGGCGGCGACGCTGCCCTCCGGCGCCAGCGGATGGCGACGACGGGTCTCCTTGTAGCGCGTGGAGAGCGTCTGCTCGCCGGCCTCCAAGAAGAGAACGTGGTGGGTTATGCCAAGCGCCTCCAAATCCTCGATCACGGCGGTGAGCGCCTCGAAGTAGACACCTCCGCGCACGTCGGAGACAACCGCGGCACGCTCGACCTTAGATCCCTCGTGCACGAACAGCTCGACCAAGGAGCGGATCATCTCTGGGGGGAGATTGTCCACGCAGAAATAGCCGGCGTCCTCGAACACGTTCATCGCCGTGGACTTGCCGGCGCCCGAATAGCCCGTGATGACGACGAGGTCTTGCAGACGCGACGCGATCGTCGGTCCGTCTTGGTCGCGGGGTGGCACCGGCCTCGTCGTGGCCATATCAGGCAATTGTGCCTACTGGAACGGACGAGCGAGCCGTCCCTCCTCTGCCGGTGGCGAAGTTGGGGACCCAAGCCGCAAAGCACATCGACTATGGAAGGGGCGGAACCGCGAGCTGTGTGCAGATGACGAGCGCTGTAGTACGGGGAATTCGGGAGTGGCGGGGTATCGTCACGGGCCGTCTCGCCCCCGGCGAGATCCATACGTCGTGCTTGGCTCCATGCCGCAACAGCCCGGCGCCGTGGCTGAGCAGATGTCTTTCGAGGTCACGACGCCGTATCACGTCACCAAATCCCCCCATCCGTGAGTGTCCGGTTCGGGATGAATCGCGTGGGCGATGCCTTGCAGACCGTCATATCGTGCTGCTCTAATCTTGATGTCATGATGCAAGCGCTCACGTTCACGGCACGCCTGGAGCCAGTCGAGGATGGCTGGACGCAAGCGACCATCGACGAGCTTCCCGGGGTGATCACAGCGGGCCGTTCCGCGCAAGAGGCCAGGGAGATGCTTGCCGATGCACTGCACACCTATCTGCTTGCGCTCGGTGAACTGGAAGACGGGGCCGATCGTCCACACCGAGGCGACACCGAGCCGCTGCACATAACGGTCAATACCTGACCACGCTCTCGTGGGGATGGGGATGCCCACGGCTAATCGCCTTTGTCCTCTCGCCGCACAGGAGTCCCCTGCACAACCAGTGCCTGGATGAAGGCCATCAGCCGCTCCGCGTCGCCGACATCGAGTTGTGGCGGCAGATGAAGTCGGGCGATCTCTCCTGACTTCAGCGGGAACGGATACGTGACAAAGGGCACCGCAGAGTCGCTTGGAGAATCGAGTTGAGATCGTGTGCTGCCGATGGGCGTATCCCGATCCCGCAAGCCTTCCTTGCTTGACCCCCTCGTCATGGACGTGCGAGCACGCTGCTCGAGCGGCCGTGGCCGCCAACTCGGGTCCGCGAGATGACTGAGGTAGGCGTCGATAGCCCGTCGAAAGCGTGATTGATATGCGCTCAAACTTCTGGGCGCGTATCTTTTCTCTGCGCGAGCGACATCTTCAAATCGCTGGAGATACCCATCCACATCGAGAGTCGTCACGTCGAGGGCGGCAAAATCGTCTCCGTCCACGATTAAAAAGACCTGTCGGGCAGCCGACTTGAGCACGCTTGGCCATGGGTCTTCCGTTTCACGAGTCAGGGAATCCAGGTAGGCGAGCAGGCCGCCCGCGCTTCCGCTTGATATATTTCTCATAATGAGAATATATCATAGTTCCTCTGATCTGCTTACAGCATTGCTATCTCACATATATATCACGCCTATGGCCTGTCAGCCCGCACGATGCAGCAGCGCGTGGATGTCGCGCGCCGTCTTGGCCGGTAGGCCGGGAACGCTTTGCAGCTCCTCGCGCGAGGCGGCGAGGATCGAGTCGGGCGAGCCGAAGTGGTTGAGCAGGGCGCGCTTGCGCGCCGGCCCGATGCCGGGCAGACCGTCGAGCAGGGACCCGGTCATGGCGCTGTCGCGTCGCGTGCGGTGATGGGTGATGGCGAAGCGGTGGGCCTCGTCGCGGATACGCTGCAACAGCTGCAGCTCGGGCGTGGAGTGGTCGAGCACGAGCGGCTCGGAGCGTCCCGGCAGGAACACCTCCTCGACGCGCTTGGCCAGCGAAATCACCGCGACGCCTCGCTCGCGAAAGCCGGCCAAGGGCCCCAGGCCGGCAGCCAGCTGCCCCTTGCCGCCGTCGATCACGATCAGATTGGGAAGGGAGGCGAAGCTGGGGTCATAGGTCGGGTCGTGCGGGGATATATCCGCCTGGCGGTCCCATTGGTCCGCTCGCCTGCCAAGCACCTCGCCCATCGAGGCGTAGTCGTCGGGGCGGGCGGGATCTTCAATCGTGCGAATCTTGAAGCGGCGGTAGTCGGATTTCTTGGGCGCTCCCGCCTCGAATACGACCATCGAAGCGACCGTGTGGGTACCGCCCAGGTTGGAGATGTCGAAGCACTCGATCCTCACCGGCACGACGTCAAGCCCAAGCGCGACCTGCAGTCCCTCCAGGGCCTCGGCGCGGCGCTGGTGACGGCGCTCGTCGCGCAATCGCTCCTGATCCAGGGCCAGCAGGGCGTTGCGGTGGGCCAGCTCGAGGATGCGGTGCTTGTCGCCACGCGCGGAGGCTCTCAGCTCGACCGGCCCTTCACGGCGACGCGAGAGAGCTTCGGCGAGAACCGGCCTGTCGGCCAACTCGCGTTGGACAACCAGCAGGGCGGGAATCGAGGTGGGCCCACCGTAGTACTGGAGCATGAACTCCTCACCCACCTCGGCGATCCCGCGCTCGGTCTCGTTCGAGAGGTAGAAGGAGTGCCGGTCCGACAGCACGCCGTCGCGCACCTGAAAGACCTGGGCGTTGGCGTCGCGCCCGTCGACGGCCACCGCGACGGCGTCGAACGTTCCGATCGACTCCTTGGCGACCCGCTGTCGCTCCATCAGGGAGTGGACCGCGCGCAGGCGGTTGCGCTCGAGCGTGGCTTGCTCGTAGTCGAGCGCCTCCGACGCCGCGAGCATACGCTGCTCGAGGTCGCGCTCGATCGAGCTGAAGCGACCGGACAGGAAGTCGATTACGCCGTCGATGCTGTGCCGGTAGTCCTCCTTGGAGACGTATCCCACACAAGGGGCCTCACAGCGCTTGATGTAGTAGTCGAGGCAGGGGCTTCCGCTGCGCCGGCCCGGCTCGGGGCCGGTGCAGGAGCGGTACATGAAGACCTTGGCGAGCACCTCCAAGGTGGAGCGCACGCGCTTGGCGCTCGAATAAGGCCCGAAATAGGCTCGCGCGGAACGGTGGCGCTCGCGGGTGAAGTAGACCCTCGGGAACTCCTCGTCCAAGGAGATCGCGATGAAGGGGTATGACTTGTCATCGCGCAACCTGATGTTGAAGCGCGGGCGGTACTGCTTGATGAAGCTCTGCTCGGCCAGCAAAGCCTCGGCCTCGCTGGCCACGACGATGCACTCGATCGCGTCGACCGCCGCCACCATCTCGGCGTGCCCGGGACTGGATGGAACCTGGGCCTTGGAGAAGTGCGAAGCCACCCGCTTGCGGACCGACTTGGCCTTGCCGACGTAGATGACCCTTCCGCGCGCGTCACGAAAGAGGTAGACGCCGGGCCGGTCGGGCAGCGTGCGCCGCTGCTCGGCCAGACTCGTGTGCGTTTGCTCGGCCGAGCCGCTCAATAGGTGTGCGAGTAGCGGTAAACGGCCAGCAGCGTGTAGGCGACGAGCCCGACCAGGACGAACCACACGAACTCGCCGAAGCTGGTCAGCCACATGCGCGAACGGGCGGCAGCCACCAGCACGCCGAGGGCAAGAGCGCCATACAGCCAAGCGCGGTGGCGGTCGCCCAAGCCGTAGAGGTCGACGTGGCGTTCGCGGTAGAGCCGATAGGCGAAGTAGGCGAAGCCGGCGGCGAACACGATCCATAGGGCTGCCGCGAACGCGTCGGCCGCCTGGCCCCCGCCAGGCAGGAACTCGACGGCGGCCGCGATCAGGGCGACAATCGCGACGTTACGCAGCGTCTTCAGGCGATCCACGACAGGCTCCTCATGATCCAGTCAGTCTAGTTGGCCGTCAGCTCGCCCCGAGGTCTGCTCCGGCGCAAAATCGGGCCGCCTCACACACGCGGGGAGCATCCGATCGGAGACCTCCGCAACGGACGGACGCCCCAGGAATCGCTCGGCGCCTGAAAATGGCCCCGAAAACGTACAAAAACCCGCAATGTGCGGAAACTTGCAAGAAGTAATTCAACGTTTCCCACAGGGGGTGGTTCTTGCGCTATACTGGGTAGACCCATTCGGTCCTTAACCCGACCGAAACGAGGGTTGGTTGGCAGGCGCCGGGGTACTCGTCATTCAGGTCAGAGAGCCCCGGCGCCTGTTTTTTAATCAGTCGACCAGGGCGCCAAGGCGCTCATAGGCGGCTTCGACGGCCCGCTTGGCGGCCGTGTGGCGCGCCTCCGACTTAGCCGCTTCGTACTTCGTGGCCCATGCCGCGGGGTCCGCAAGCTCGTCTTCCAAGGCTTGCAAAGCTGCCTCGGCTTCTTCGACGGCCAACTCCGCCTTGTCCTGCTCGCGCAGACGATTCTTGGACGGGCCGCCCGACTTGTCCTGCTTGACGGGCACGTGTTTTGAAGCGGTTTCCTCTTCGAACTTTGGCCGGGCAACCGTTGGTGGCGCGAGTGCACCGCCCGAGGCGAGACGTTCCTCGCGCACCCTCACATACTCGGGCCAGCCACCGACATAGCTGCGCAGCCCACCGTCCTCGATCGCCACGGTCCTCGTCCCGACCGCGTCGAGGAGAGCGCGGTCATGGGAGACCAGGAGGACGGCGCCTTCGAAGGAGTGAAGGGCATCCTCCAAAGCCTCACGGCTCTCCAGGTCGAGATGGTTGGTGGGCTCGTCGAGGATCAACACGTTCGGCGGGCGCGGCGTTCCATTCATCAGGATCGCCAAGGACAGCCGGCGGCGCTCCCCACCAGAGAGCCCGTCCAAAGGCTTATCGGCGGCCTCGCCGGAGAACAGGAAGCGACCGACGAGGGCCCGCGCCTTGTTGGGCGAGAGGCCGGTGGCACGTCCGGCGACTTCCGCCACGCTCTGCCCCACAGGACCACCGGCGCCCAGCTCCTCCGCGTGCTGGGAGAGATAGCCGACCGACACGTTGTGGCCCGTCGAGAGCTTGCCCGCGGCGAGTGGGCGCACACCCGCCAAGGTCTCGATCAAAGTGGTCTTGCCGGCCCCGTTGGGTCCCACCAAAGAGACGTGCTCGCCGCGCTCCAACCACAGCTCTGCGTCGTCCAGCAAAACGATCGGCGCGGCGGCGCCCGCCCCAGAGGCCGGCTTCTCGCGAAGGGCACGACCGTCGGCGGAGCGGCTATGAGCCGCGGAGCCTCCCCCCTCCCCACCCACCTCGATCCGGGCGTCGCGCAACTCGAAGATGACCCGCCCCGTGCGCTCCGGCGCCTTGAACGAGAACTCCAGTGCGGTGGCGTCGCGGGGATCGCGTTCGATGCGCTCGATCTTGGCCAGCTTCTTTACGCGCGACTGGGCTTGGCGCGCCTTGGTGGCCTTGGCCCTGAAGCGCTCCACGAAGCGCTCCATGCGCGCAATCTCGGCCTGTTGCTTGTCGATCGCCTTGCCCAACGCGATCTCGCGCGCCGCCTGCTCGCGCCGCCACGTGTGCCAGGTCCCGGCGAAGAAGCGCGAGCGTGACGAAGTCCCACCCGCCCCGCCATACAGCTCCAACACGGCGGTGCCCACAGCCTCCAAGAACCAGCGATCGTGGGCGACCAGCATCACCGCCGCGTCCAGATCGACGAGCGTCTGCTCCAGCCACTCAAGAGACTCGATGTCGAGATGATTGGTGGGCTCGTCGAGCAACAGCACGTCGGCATTGGTGGCCAGGGCGCGGGCCAGCGAGGCGCGCGTGAGCTGACCTCCGGAGAAGGTGTCCAGGCCGCGCTCGAGATCGGACTCGGAAAATCCCAGTCCGCGCGTCATGACGGTGGCGCGGTCGCGCCACAGGTAGCCGCCGTAGGACTCCAAGCGCGCCTGGGCCCGGGCGTAGCGGTCGAGCAGAGCGTCGTCGCCGGAGCCCTCGCTCATCTCACGCTCGAGCGTCGCCAGTTGCAGCTCGACGGCCAGCTCGTCCCGGCACCCGGACAGCACGTAGTCGCGCAAGGACATCGTCCGATCACGTGGGGGGCGCTGGTCGTGGAGGGCGATGCGCGCCCCCTTGGCCACGCTCAACTCGCCCTTGTCGATCGTGTCCTCGCCGGCGATCATGCGCAGCAGGGTCGTCTTGCCGGCGCCGTTGCGCCCCGCGATCGTGAGCCGTTCGCGACGCTCCAGCTTGAAGGACACGCCGCCGAGCAGGGGCTTGCCGGCCATGTCCTTGTGCAGGTCTGAGGCGATTAGAAGTGCCACGACCGAGATGGTAGGCTCCCGGGCGTGCGCCGCTTGCTCGCCACCCTTTCCGCCTCCACCTTCCTGTTGCTCGCGCTCGCTCCCGCGGCCCTCGCCTACAACGATGGGCGCGGCTTCTATGGGGCCACCAACGACAAGGTGGTGACCAACGCGGGTTTCATCCTGATCATCTTCTTTCCCACTTTCGTGCTTCTCATGAGCCTGTTGCAGTGGCGCCTCGACAAGCGCAAAGACGCACGCAAAGCCGCCCAGAAAGCACACGTCGGCGACGCCCGCTGGCGCGGCGGTTGGTAGCACCGGACCCAGTCTCCTACGAGCGCCGGGGCCAGGCCGCCGTGGTGAGCATCGAGCGTCCGGAGCGACGCAACGCCGTGGACGGACCCACGGCCGTGGCCTTGCACGAAGCGTTGGTGCGCTTCGAGGGCGAAGAGGACGCACGTGCCATGGTTCTGTGCGGCGCGGGCGGAGTCGCGTTCTGCGCGGGCGCCGATCTGAAGGCGATCGACACTTTCGGGGATCGACTGATGGCCGAGGAGGGGCCGATGGGCTTCACCCGCTTGACTCCGTCCAAGCCGACGATCGCCGCGATCTCGGGCTATGCCCTGGCCGGAGGCTTGGAGCTGGCCCTGTGGTGCGACTTGCGCATCGCCACCGCGGGCTCCAAGCTCGGCTATCCGGAGCGTCGCTGGGGCGTGCCTTTGATCGACGGCGGCACCCAGCGCTTGCCCCGCATCGTGGGACTCGGCCGCGCGCTGGACTTGATCCTGACCGGGCGCATCGTCGACGCCGACGAGGCCCACACGATGGGGCTGCTGACTGAGGTCGTGGCCGAGGGCAAGCACTTGGAGCGGGCTGTCGAGTTGGCCAACAATCTGGCCAAGTTCCCCCAGCGCACGATGCTCGCCGACAGGCGCGCCGCGATCGAGGGGCTGGGCATGACTTTGGAGCAGGGACTCGCTTTGGAGTCCCAGGCGGGCCCGGACGTGTTCGCGGACGCGGTCGCGGGCGCGGCGCGCTTTGCGGGCGGCGAGGGGCGCGGAGGAGCCGGAGCGGGCGCATAGCGCCTATCCTCGGACGATCGACTTCGAGGAGAGCACATGACCTACTTCGTGACGGGAGCGACCGGCTTCATCGGCCGCAGGCTGGTTGAGCGCCTGCTGGAGCGCAGGGGCAAGATCCATGTGCTCGTGCGCGAGGACTCGCTGGGACGCCTGGACGAGCTGATCGAGCACTGGGAAACGGTCTCCGAGGCGACCGTGAGCAGGCGCATCCACCCCGCCGTCGGCGATCTGCGCCTGCCCCTGCTGGGATTGGCGGAGGAGCGGATCTCAGAGCTCGAAGGCACGGTCGAGCACTTCTTCCACTTGGCCGCCGTGTACGACATGACCGCGCCGGTGGAGCTGGACACGGCGGTCAACGTGGGCGGCACCAATCACGCCTTGGAGCTGGCGGCGGCGATCAGGGCCGAGCGCTTCCATCACGTCTCCTCGATCGCCGTCGCGGGCGCCTACAAAGGCGTGTTCGGCGAGAACCAGTTCGACGAGGGGCAGCGGCTGCCCTCGCCCTATCACGCGACCAAGTTCGAGGCCGAGCGCACGGTGCGCGAGCAGGCGCTCATCCCTTGGCGGATCTATCGACCGGGGATCGTGGTCGGGGATTCAAAGACGGGCGAGATGGACAAGATCGACGGTCCCTACTACTTCTTCAAGGCGATACAAAGGATGCGCCAAGTCGTGCCTCAGTGGATGCCACTGGTGGGACTCGACCTGGGCAAGACGAACGTCGTGCCGGTCGACTGGGTGGCGGGAGCGCTCGACCACATCGCCCACCGAGCGAACCTCGACGGTCAGGCTTTCCACCTCACCTATCCGGGACCGCAGAAGGTGGACGAGGTGATCAACGACCTGGCCGCCGCCGCGCACGCTCCTCGCTTCGCGGTGAGCGTGGACAAGCGTGTGCTCGACGCAATCCCGACGGCCCCCCTGTCACTGCTGATGAAGGTGCCGCCGATGCGCCAGGCTCGCAAGCTGACCCTGCGCGAGCTGGGGATCCCCGACGAGGTGCTCGAACACGTCGACCTGGTCCCCACGTTCGACACCCGCCAGGCAGAGCGGGCCCTGGCCGGCTCGGAGTGGGAGCGCCCGCCGGCGCTGCGCGAGTACGCGGTGCAGTTGTGGGACTACTGGGAGCGCGAGATGGATCCGAGCATCAGCCGCGGGCGCACCTTGGGCCAGGCGATCAAGGGCAAGCGCATCCTGATCACAGGCGCTTCCTCGGGCATCGGCAGGGCCACCGCCATCAAGGTGGCGGCGGCGGGTGGCATCCCCCTGCTGGTGGCCCGCAACGTGGAGAAGCTCGAGGAGACGCGGGCCGAGATCGTGGCCGCCGGGGGGGTCGCCTACGTATACGCGGCCGACATCTCCGACATGGATGAGATCGACCGCTTGATCGAGCGGGTCAGAGACGACCATCGCTACGTGGACATGCTCGTCAACAACGCGGGCCGCTCGATCAGGCGCTCGATCGCGCTCAGCTACGAGCGCTTTCACGACTTCGAACGCACCATGCAGCTCAACTACTTTGGCGCGGTCAAGCTGATCATCGGGTTGCTGCCCCAGATGCGGGCGCGGGGTTTCGGGCACATCGTGAACATCTCCTCGATCGGCGTGCAGACCGCCCCGCCGCGCTTCTCCGCCTACGTGGCCTCCAAGGCCGCGCTCGACGCCTTCACGCGGGTCGTGGCCAGCGAGGTGATCGGCGACGGTGTCACATTCACGACGATCCACATGCCGTTGGTGAGGACCCCGATGATCGCGCCGACGAAGCTGTATGACGCCTTCCCCACGATCACTCCCGAGGAGGCGGCGGACATGATCTGCGAGGCGTTGCGCTCACGGCCCAAGCACATGGGCACGACATTGGGCACGACCGGCGAGGTGCTCTACGCGTTGGCGCCCGGCGTGGTCGACCGCATCTTGCACCTCGCCTACAAGGTGTTCCCCGACTCGGCCGCCTCGCGCGGGGAGACGAGCACCGAGGAGCGCGCCTCGTTGGAGCAGCTTGCAATGGCGAACCTGATGCGGGGCGTTCATTGGTAGACAGCCAGCGCCACATGTGGCGCTGGCCCGACCGGTACATGTACCGGTCGGCCGGGTCGTACATGTACGACCCGGAACAGAAATAGGATTGACCCTGTGAGCAGCGCGGCAATCGAGGTCCGAGACCTCCACAAGAGCTACGGCTCGTTCGAGGCTGTGAGGGGCATCGACATCGAGGTACGCAAAGGCGAAGTGTTTGGCCTGCTGGGCCCCAACGGCGCGGGCAAGACCACAACCGTGGAGATCCTGGAGGGCTATCGCGAACGCAGCTCGGGCACGGTGTCGGTGCTTGGCCACGATCCGCAAAGGCGCGAGCTGGCCCTGCGCAAGCGCATCGGGGTCGTGCTCCAGAGCGGCGGCATCTACAGCCAGGTCACGCCACGCGAGGCGTTGCGTCACTGGGCCCGCTTCTATTCCCATCCGCGCGACGTCGGAGAGGTGTTGAGCTTGATGGGCTTGGAGGAGAAGGCGGACGTGCGCACACGCAAGCTCTCGGGCGGGCAGTTGCGACGCCTAGATTTCGCGTTGGCTTTGGTCGGAGACCCGGAGCTGATCTTCTTGGACGAGCCGACCACGGGCTTTGACCCGGAGGCTCGCCGTGCGGCTTGGGAGACGGTTCGCTCACTGAAGGCCCTGGGCAAGACGATCCTGCTCACCACTCACTACCTCGACGAGGCCCAAGCTTTGGCGGACAGGGTGGCGATCGTCAAGGACGGCCGGGTGCTCGCGATCGGTCCTCCGCGCGAGCTGAGCGCGGGCGCCGCTCACTACCGGATCACATATCGCAATTCAGCGGGCGAGCTGGTCGAGGTCGAGAGCGAGGATCCGACGCGCACCTTGCACGAGCTCACCGGCGAGGCTCTGGCCCGCGGGGAGCGCTTGGAGGAGCTGAGCGTGGGCCGCCCCACTTTGGAGGACGTCTACCTGGAGTTGACCGCCGATGCCTGACGCCCTGGCCCTCACCTGGCGTCAATACCGCCTGGAGCGCCACATGTTCTGGCGCAACCCGAGCGCGGCCTTCTTCAACTTCGCGCTGCCTTTGCTGTTCTTGGCGGCGGGCGGCGTCATCTTGGGAGGCAACCAGCACGATCTCAATCTGCTCATTCCCGCAATTGCGGGGATGAGCGTTATGTCGACCACGTTCACGGCGCTCGCCTACAACATCGTGTTCCTGCGCGAGCGGGGGGTGCTCAAGCGCATCCGGGGCACTCCGCTGCCCAGCATCTCCTACTTCGGTGGTGTGGCGGGAAACGCCGTCACCAACACGGCGCTGCAGATAGCGATCATCACGATCGCCGGCAAGCTGTTCTTCGGGATCGGCTGGCCTGTGGATTGGGGCGAGCTAGTTGTGTTCGTGGTTGTGGGCGTGGTCTGCTTTGCGGCGCTCGGCGTGGCCTTCGCCCACGTGATCCCCAACTTCGAGTCGACCGCCGCTTATGTCAACGCGGTGTTCCTGCCGGTCGTGTTCGTGTCGTTTTATGTGTTCGACTCCAATAGCGCGCCCGCGTTCGTGCGCCACATCGCCGAAGCGCTGCCCTTGAAGCCCTTGATCGACGGTCTCTCTGGCGCGATGGTGACCGGCGAGAGCCTCAGCTCGAACCTGTCGGCGCTTGCCGTGATCGCACTGTGGGGCGCGTTCGGTGTTTACTTCGCGGTGCGCGGATTCTCTTGGGAGCAATCGCGCGACTGAAGAACGACCGCGCCACGGCTATCGGCCGGGCGCAACCGACCGCAGGAGGATCGCTGTGAAGCAGCTCGCCGAGGACGTGTACATGCTGGGCGGCTTTCCGCCGAACGCGATCAACGTGTACCTCGTGGGCGACGTCTTGATCGACGCCGCCACCAGGCAAGCCGAGAAACGGATCTTCAAGCAGATCTCGGGTCGCCCGCTGAGCGCGCACGCTTTGACCCATGTGCACCCTGACCATCAGGGTTGTAGTCACGTCGTGTGCGAGCGACTCGGCATCCCGTTGTGGTGCGGCCAGGACGATGTTCCCGCGATGGAGAGTCCCGGCAAAGTCACAGCGCCGGGCGTACCCGCCTCAGTGAAACGCGCGCAGGAGCGCTTCTGGGTCGGTCCGCCCCACCCGGTCGCCAAGGCGCTGCGCGAAGGCGATGAGGTTGCCGGCTTCACAGTGCTCGAGACGCCGGGACACACGCGCGGACACGTGGCCTTCTGGCGCGAGCGCGAGCGCGTGCTGATCTTGGGCGACGTGCTCAACAACGTGCACACGCTGACCGGTGTCCCCGGTCTGCACGAGCCACCGCACATGTTTGCGATCGATCCGGCCCAGAATCGCGCCTCGGCACGCCGCCTGGCGGCGCTTAGGCCGGCCTTGGTCTGCTTTGGGCACGGCGCGCCACTACGCGACCCCGACAAGCTCGCGGACTTCGCCGCTCAGCTCCCGGCCTGACCATCCGCTCCCCTACCTTCTGACAGCCGCTTCGCCTGCCGCCAGCCTTCGCCACCGTCGCCCCTCCCTCCCATACCGCACGAGCCCAGATCCGATGATTGACACCATCTTCGTCGCCGAAGACGACCTTTTCGTGCCGACCGAGCACGCTCGCGGTCCCTGGGACCCGGGCGCTTTGCACGGCGGGGCGCCGGCCGCGTTGATCGCCTCCGAGTTCGAGCGCATGCAGCCGGGTGAGGAGCTTCCATTCGCGCGTTTGTCCTACGAATTCCTACGTCCTGTGCCGATGGCGCCCTTGAAGCTAACCACCCGCATCTCGCGTCCGGGACGGCGAGTGCAGGCGCTACAAGCCGAGCTCGAGGCCGATGGCGTGATCGTGTGCCGGGCAAGCGCACTGCGCTTGGTGGCCACGCCGGAGAAGTTGCCCGAGCTGGCCCTGGCCCAGGTGCGGGCGGCTCGCGCTCACACGCTCGCCGGACCGCTCGACGGACAGCCTGTGCATTTTGCGCTCGACGACTCTTCCCACAAGAGCTTTGCCTCCAGCGCGATGGAGATGCGTTTCCTGAAGGGATCGCCACTGACTGGAGAGTTGCCCGAGGTGGACACCCAGTCCAAGCACGTGCCGAGCGGCGCCGCCCAGGTTTGGATGCGACTGCGCTATCCGGTGCTCGAGGACAGGCCGCTGACACCACTGGCCCGGCTCGCGGCCACTTCGGATTTCGGCAACGGTGTGGCCACTGTGCTGCCGTTCGAGGAGTACCTGTTCATCAACGCGGACCTCACGATCTCCCTGGACCGCGGCCCCAAGGGAGAATGGATCGCCTTGGATGCTCGCACCCTGCTCCATCCGGGCGGAATCGGATGGGCCGAGAGCGTCGTCCACGACGAGCTTGGGCCAGTGGCGCGAGCGACACAGGCGCTCGTCGTGCAGCAGCGCTAAAGCGGCTGCACTGGAACTTCCTAGAAAGGTATGTCGTCGTCGCCTACGGTGCGCCTACCGGAGATCGGCGCCGGTTGAAAATCGCGATCGTCGACTTGACCGGGAACGCTTGCCGACGGTGCATTCCCCTCCGAAGACGGAGCGACGATCTCAAAGCGCGGAAGATTCTTGCCTTCCTCTATCTCAGTCAGCTCGCCTTGGCGCGAAGTGAGGTATCCGCGCAGAGCCGTCTCCAACCCCTTGCCACGGCGAAACCCCTCGAACATGTCATGCACTGAGACGTCCGGTCGGTCGAGTTCGCTTACGATCGCCTTGAGTTCCTCGTAGCCTTGCTCGAATGTCACACGCTCGCCTTGCGTGGCATCAGCCATCCTGTGCCTCCTTTTCGCTCTCGTTTGTAGTCACTTTGGCCTTCCCGTCACCGAGGTGCAGCGTCAACTCCTGACCGACTGCAAGCTGAGTAACGCTCTTGACCAGCTTCCCCGTGACGTCTGTAGCGATGGTCCATCCGTTTCTGCGGAAATCTCTTGCCAGCAGAAGCGCCGCAAGAGACTTGACGCGTTCGCGCTCGCGAGCGATCACTCGATCCGCGATGGGACGAAGGCGCTCACCGCTGGTCCCTAGATCCTCCACTCGCCTGCTCAAGTGTGCCCGTACATCAGCCTCGGCCTCAAGGATGCGACGATCGATTGCGGCGAGCAGGTCCCGTCGCTTACCCTCGGCTCGCGCGCTCACCGCCTTCAGCTGGGTTGCCAATAGCTCGATTGACTGCATCGGCAGCCCTCGGGTAGCGGCGAGTGTCTGGCTCGCTCTGACCAGCTCAGCGTCGAGGCGCGATAGCTCGCGTTCGGCCTTGGTGCAGACAAGCTGTCCGTGCTGGCCTATGTCCTCGGCAATAGCCTCCAGCATCCGCACCGGGCGTACGCCCGCCCACAGCCGATCGAGACGATCTTGCAAAGCGCCGAAGCGCTCTGACACGCGCTGTAGCGCAGAGCGGTGACGGTCGAACTCCTGGAGCAGCTCCTCGGCCGAATAGCGGATCGCCAGCTCCGGCGCCTTCGCGGGCACGGGCGCGAAAGCGGCGGCCACATAGTCGCAATTGGGACGGTCCTTGGTATGCCCAATGCTCGTTATGACCGGCTTGGAGCAAGCGAAGATTGCGCGGCACAGGCGCTCGTCGTCGAAGGCCAACAGGTCCGATACGGAGCCACCACCACGAGCGATAACGATGACATCGACGCCCTCGACAGACTGAAGTCGACCTAGTGCGTCTATGACCGAGCCGATGGCATGCATTCCTTGCACAGAAGCAGCGCAGAAGACGATGTGCTGCGGCGGGAAGCGCTTGCGCAATGCGCTGATGACGTCGACGTTGGCGTCGTTGCGGGCGGCGACGACTCCCACGCGACGTGGGAAAGCAGGCAGTGGCTTACGGCGATCGGGGTCGCACAGACCATCGGCTTGCAGGCGACGCAGGGTGTCCGCACGGCGACGAAGCAACTCGCCATCGCCAGTGAGGCGCACGCGGTCCAGGATCAGCTTTGTGGCGCCCTTGGGTGCATAGAAATCAACGCGCTCGTAGTGGGCTTGGACGAGGTCTCCCTGTGCGGGCAGAGGCTCACAGCGCGAGGCACGCCCCTTCCAGACGCACGCGTCAAGACTTGCTGACTCGTCGGCAAGCGTGAGATAGATGTGCCCAGAGCGGTGTACTTTGATTGAAGTGACCTCGCCCTCGATCCAACCGTCACCAAGGCTCCGCAGAGCGCGATCGATACGACCAGCTACCTGGGCTACCGAGGAAGCGGTCTCGGTGGGCATGTCGGTCAAATACTGAGCCACAGCCCTTAAACGCTAAAGCCCGGTCCGGCGCGAAGCTTTGCTAAGCCGACGCCTCAGCGAGGCTTGCACGGAAACGGTTGGGCCAGCGACGCCAGCACGTGGTCGGCCCCCGCGGCACCCAGTTCATCCACGTCGTAGCGTCCGCTGGCGACCCCCACCGAGACGGCACCCACGCCCTCGGCGGCCGCGATGTCGAGCGGGGTGTCCCCCACGACGTAGACCTCGCTCAGATCGAGGCCGTCCAGCATCCGCTCGCCGCGCGTCACAGCGGCGCGGGTCAGCTCGACGCGATCCTCGGAATCCGAACCGTAGCCGCCTATATAGAAGTAGTGGTTGAGCTGCCCGCGTCCCAGCTTCGCGTGCGCGGCGGCTTCGAGACCGCCCGTGGTCAGTCCCAAAAGGGTGCCTTCTCCGGTGAGGCGCTCGAGCAGGGCCTCGACGCCGTCAAGCACACGATAGTCCGGGGAAGACGCCACGAAGTCTGGCAACACAGCCTGATAGCTGGCCATCAGGCGCTCAAGCTCCTCGGCGCTCGGCTCGCGTCCCATCGCCTCGCTGAAGGTGACTCGGCCGATGGCCGGATCGGTCATGCCGGCGGTGGAGTGTTCGGCTATGTCCACTCGTCGTTTGAACTGTCGCTCAAAAGCCCACGCCCAGCTGCGCGCCCCGGCTCCACCCGTATCGATCAGGGTGCCGTCGATATCGAACAGGACCAGCCGAGGTCTAGTTGTATGTGCAATCATCTGTTATAAGTTGCGTAAACAACCACTGGCGGGGTAACCCGTGAGTCCCGCGATCAAAGGAGATTAGATGTCCACCGTCTCAAGCACCCCTGCCCCGGCCACCACCCCGCTGCCCCAGGGCACCTGGCAGGTCGATCCGGTCCACTCAAGCGCTGAGTTCCACGTTAAGCACCTTGGTATCGCAACGGTCAAGGGCCAGTTCAAAACCTTCGAGGGCACCCTCGAGGTCGGCCCTGACGGTGCGAGGGCACGGGGCAGCGTGGATGTCGCAAGCGTCGACACTCGCGAGCCTCAGCGCGACGAGCATCTCCGCTCAGCCGACTTCTTCGAGGTCGAGCGCTTCCCCAAGATCGAGTTCCAGTCCACCGCGATCAGACCCCTCGACGATGACGAGTTCGAGATCGACGCCAACCTCACGATTCACGGCGTTACCCGTCCGGTGACCTTCAAGGCCACGTTCGAGGGCGCCGAGACCGATCACCAGGGCAACGACCGGGTGGGCGTGTCCGCCGGCACCCAGATCAACCGCTCAGATTTCGAGATGAAGTTCAACGCGGCGCTCGGCTCGGGCAACCTGGTGGTCTCCGACAAGGTCAAGATCCTTGTGGAGGTCTCGGCGGTCAAGCAGAGCTAGACACCGCTGGCGAAGATCGACCGGGGACGAGGGTAGTCGGACTGATCGTGTGGCTTCGCGGGACGAGGAGCTAGCGAACGAAGGCCCCGTCCAGAGCCTCGTCGATAGCGGCGAGCGTGGAGGCGTCGAGCGAGACACCCGAGGCAGAGGCGTTGGCGCGCACCTGTTCGGGTCTGCTCGCGCCGACGATCGCCGAGGCGACGTTTGGCTGGCGCAGGACCCAGGCAAGCGCCATCTGGGCCATCGTGAGACCGATGCCTTCGGCGATCGGCTGCAGGCGCTGGACCGCTTCGAGCACGGGGTCCTGCATCAGGCGATCCATGAAACCGCTCATGCTCTCGCTGCTTGCCCTCGAATCCCCGGGCGGTTGCTCACCGGGACGGTACTTGCCCGTGAGCACTCCTTGGGCCAAGGGCGACCACACGATCTGGGAGATGCTCTCGCGTTCGCACAACGGGATCACCTCGGCCTCGGGCGAGCGCCACAGGATCGAGTATTGGGGTTGGCTTGAGACCCAACGCGCCGTGTCGGGCAGTGCCAAGGACTCTTCGATCCTGTGCACCGGCCACTCGCTGAAGCCGATGTGCCTGGCCTTGCCGGCCTTCACCACTTCGGTGAGCGCTTGCATGGTCTCCTCGAGGGGAGTGTCCTCGTCGTAGCGGTGACACTGGTAGAGGTCGACATAATCGGTTTGCAGGCGCTTCAGGGAAGCGTCGATCTGCTTGTGGATCTGGGCCGCCGAAAGGCCCTTGTCGGTGGCCGACATCGGGAAGTAGACCTTTGTGGCGAGTACGTAGGAGGAGCGCTCGTGCCCGGAGAGCACCTCGCCGAGCAGGGTCTCGGACGCTCCCTGCCCATACACGTTGGCGGTGTCGATGAAGTTGATCCCCTCCTCGAAGGCCGCCTTCACGCACGCCTCGGCCTGCCGGCGCTCCACGCCGCCCGAGTAGGTCAGCCACGAGCCGAGGCTGACCTCCGAGACCTCTAGACCGCTCGATCCGAGCTTGCGGAAGTTCACGCGGGACACACTACCCGCTCGGTGGGCGCTCTACCGTCGCCGTGAAGCGAAGCTCTGCACGGGTGGCGCCACAGCTCGCATGCTTGCGGCCATCCTGCCTGCGTCTTCCTCCCCTTGTTGCTCGCCTGACTCGCGCTCGGCTCCCTCATCGGCACCCACCGGGGGGCGCTCGGCCGAAGGGAGGCGGCTCACGTTGGCTGCACCCTCGTGCGTGTCGGGCGCGACCAGGAAGCGCTCGAGCGGCTCGATCTCGCGCACGATCACGTTGGTGACGCCGTCGTGGCGCTCGAGGCGCCCGCGCGCCAACAGGAGCGGCTCGGCACGGGCCAGGGCGCGACGGGCCTCATAGACAGCCTTGGGGACAATCAGGTTGACGACGCCCCACTCGTCCTCGAACAGCAGGAACATCGTTCCCTTGGCCGTCCCGGGTCGCTGTCGAGCGATCACCAACCCCGCCACGGTGACCGAGCAGCCATGCGGCTTACGGGCCAATTGGGCACTGGTGGTGAGCATGGGAACGCGCAGGCGCGCGCGCAGGGCGGCCATCGCGTGGTCGTGGGCGCTCACGTCGCTGGTTGCGTAGTCGGCTAGCACCCGCTGCCAGCGATCGAGCGCTCGCAGGCTCGGAGTGGCGGGAAGCTCGACCGGCAACGCCAGCTGCACCCCCTCCTGGGCGAGCTCCCCCGTGGGAGCGACCCCCAGTTGCCAGAGCGCCTGGCGTCGTCCGCCCGCGATCCCATCGCATGACCCCGACC
>JBAURN010000310.1:0-1844 GCA_049581225.1 Solirubrobacteraceae bacterium | reverse complement strand
GCTCCGGCTTCTGGATCCCCGGTCGCGGCGGCCAGTTCCGGAAGTGTGGCGTCCGGAGTCGTGAAGCCTGCGAGTGTGCCACCCGAACTCACCAGATCCGCAGGCTTCGTGCCCGCAGGCGCGAAGCCTGCGGCCAGCAACGCCAATCTTTGCGCGGCCTCCGCGCCGGTTTTCGCGCTCTCCTGGTAATCGAGGGCAACGATCTTCTCCACCAGCCGGCGGCTGGCCGCGGCCACCAGCCGCAGCTCCCGCCCGTAGTGCAGGAAGGGAGCGGCCAGGACCCCCGGTTCCTCAAGAAATTCGCAGTACAGGCCAAGGGCCGTGACCATGTTCCGCGCGTCGTGCGCCACCTCGCTGAGGGTCTCGCTCTCGCTGCGCAGCGTCGCCAAGCTCGCGCCCAAAGTTGCCGCGCGCATGAGGCCGGGGCTTGTCAGGTCGAGGCTCGTCAGGTCGGGGCGCATCAGGTTTGGGCTCATATGGCCGGGGCTCGTCAAGTTTGGGCTCGTCCGGACGCGCCCCGGAGCAGTCCAGTCGCGCTCATGCATGCGCGGGTCATCGCTCGCGGGACTTGCGGGGCTCACGGGGCTGGCCGTCTTAGCCTTGGGTTCCTGGGACGACCCATGTGTCGAGTCATATGTCGACTCTTGTGTCGACCTGGGCGCCGTTGACCCAATAGCGGCGTTCATCATTGCAACTGCGATTGCGGGCCCGTCCAGTCGGTGTGCCGAGTCTCTTAAGCTTTCCGTTATGCGCTCAGTCTGCTGCATGTGCCGGTTCCTTTCCTACGCTGTGTTCCTGCGCTGGTTCCGCTTTGCGTGTTGCTGTCTGTTTTCCAATTCCCGACTTCTGATTCCCGTTTTGCCGTCTTGCTTTCCCCTTTTCATACACGTTGCGTGACAAACTAGAACCCCCATCCTAAGTTCGTGTTTATGGAAGGGATAGGTCCACGATCAGGCCCGATCTACGGCAGGGCAGGTCCAGGCAAATGTCCTGAAACGGGACGGGCTGCTCGCAAACATGTCCCACAACATGCTTACTATCAGCGCGTTACGCGATCATTCCTGTTATGGCACTTGAATCCGGCCGATTCCCGTTGCGGAACGGTTCTGTTGCTGCCTGATCTCCCCTTTGGCGCCGCTCCCTTACAATCCGCTTATGAACGCAACTGAAATCGCATCTGGGAAGACAAGCGCGCCGACTCGCGGAACCTCCCTTCGTCCCGGCGGAAGAAGCTCCGCGCAGCTTCGCCCGCTCACGCTGACTCCCGGGTATGTCCAGACCGCTGAAGGCTCGGTTCTCGTCTCGCTCGGCAATACCCGCGTCCTGACCAACGCAACCATTGAACAGGGAGTGCCCGGCTGGCTGCGCAACAGCGGGCGCGGCTGGGTGACGGCCGAGTACGCGATGCTGCCGCGGTCGACTGTGACAAGAACGCCGCGCGAGAGCGAGCGCGGCAAGATCGGCGGCCGCACGCACGAGATTCAGCGGCTGATCGGGAGGAGCTTGCGGTCGGTGATCGACATGCAGGCTCTGGGCGAGCGCACAGTGATCCTCGACTGCGACGTAATTCAGGCCGACGGCGGCACGCGCACGGCGGCCATCACGGGCGCTGCCGTGGCCCTGGCTCTGGCTCTGAATGCGCTGGTCAAGGCGGGGACAATTAAAAAATCGCCGCTCAAGCAACTCATCGCGGCAACGTCGGTGGGATTTGTCGGCGGGGAGGCTCTGCTCGATCTTTGCTATGAAGAAGATTCCCAGGCAGAGGTAGACATGAACGTGGTCATGACCGCCGACGGAGGGCTCGTCGAGACGCAGGCGACGGCGGAAAAAGGTTCCTACTCCCG
>JBAURN010000309.1:0-1867 GCA_049581225.1 Solirubrobacteraceae bacterium | reverse complement strand
TCTTCGATCAGGCTCTGCAGCTGGCGGACCCGTTGGGCCAAAGCCAGCTCGCCGGCGGGGACGCCGCTGGTGGGGCCCATGGCTTCGGTGCTCATCGCCTGCTCCTGGCTTGCCGTGAGGCGACGCGCTTCGATCGCTGGATGGCGGGGGCCCTCATGCGCGACTCCGCTCGAAGTTGGTGGCGGCGACTTCGTCGAGGTCGCTCTGCTCGCGCCGGGCCACCTCGCGGTAGTGCTCGGAGCGGCGGCGCTCGCGCAGGCGCTCGAGCATCTCGCGTTCGGAGGCCGCCTTGGTGAGCTGGGCGTCGCGTGTGGCGACCTCGCTCTCGCGAGTCTCCAAGTCGTGGGCGTGGTTGGTGCGCTGGGCTTCGATGCGCTCGACGTAGGCCTGATGGGCGAGGAGCTCGCTCGGATCGCCGCTGACGGCAAGCTCCGCGCCACCGCGCTGCTGCTCGTGGGCCTGCTCCAGGAGCGCTTCGGCGGCGCGCAGGTCGGTCTCCGTGTCGGACCGTCGCGAGATCGCCTCGGCCAGGTCCTGCTGGGCAAGCTGCTCTGCCCGCTCGCGCACAGCGCGCACACGCTCGAGCTTGAAGTTGAACCCAGGCACGTTCACGGCCCGGGTTATCGACCAGAAGCTTGCGTTCTTGAGCGATGCACCCCCCGCGCGCGAGGGGCCGGCAGAAAACTTGCTTTACATGCGCAGATCGAGCGCCGGTATCGCGGGCAGCGCGTCGCCCGCCGCCACAGCTTGAGAAGGCGCGCTCTGCCCTGCGAGAGAAGCGTCCACGAGCGCCGGCTCGGCGAGCGATACGGCTTCGGCGTCGAGGATCTCGAGATCTTCGGCTTGTTGCTCGCCCCGCAAAGATGCCGCGAGCGCGAGCACGGCTTCGTCGGCCTCCTCGGGCGTGCTCGACTCCTCGACCGGTTGGCGCAGGAACCGCTCGATGGGGACGCGGTGGGCCAAGGCGGTGTCGAGCGCGGGGTCGGCGCCGGCCTGGTAGGCGCCGATGGCGACCAGGTCTTCCTTCTCGCGCATCACGGCCAGGGCGGACCTTAGGCTCTGGCCCGCGGCCGCCACGGGTGGTGGCACGATCTCTCCGATCAGACGCGAGACGCTTTGCAGGACGTCGATCGCGGGGTAGTGGCCTGCGTGGGCGAGCGCCCTGGTGAGCACCACGTGGCCGTCTAGGATCGAGCGGACCGCGTCGGCGATCGGCTCGTTCATGTCGTCGCCGTCCACCAAGACCGTGTAGAGGCCGGTTATCGAGCCGGTCTGGCTGGTGCCCGCGCGCTCGAGCAGCTTGGGCAAGAGGGCGAACACCGAGGGTGTGTAGCCGCGCGTGGCCGGGGGCTCGCCGATCGCCAGGCCCACCTCGCGCTGGGCCATGGCGAAGCGGGTGACAGAGTCCATCATGAGCAGCACGTCGTGGCCAACGTCTCGGAAGTGCTCGGCTATGGCCGTGGCGGTGAAGGCGGCCTTGATGCGCACCAGGGCGGGCTGGTCGGAGGTGGCGACCACGACCACCGAACGCTCCAGGGCGGGGCCGAGGTCGCGCTCGATGAACTCGCGAACCTCGCGTCCGCGCTCGCCGACCAGGGCGATCACGTTGACCTGGGCGGAGGTGGACTTGGCGATCATGCCGAGCAAGGAGGACTTGCCGACGCCCGATCCGGCAAAGATGCCCAACCGCTGGCCACGTCCGCAGGGGACGAGCGCGTCGAGCGCGCGTACGCCCATGCCGACGCGCTCCTCGATGCGGGGCCTTGAGAGCGCGCTCGGGGGCGGGGCGACTGTGGAGCGCTCCACGCCGCCGGGCGCGGGGGCGTCGTCGAGCGGATGACCCAAGCCGTCCACGACGCGCCCGAGC
>JBAURN010000308.1:0-5838 GCA_049581225.1 Solirubrobacteraceae bacterium | reverse complement strand
CCCCCCGGCCGCCCGGCACATGTGCCGAGCGGGACAGCGGCGCATGCGCCGCTGTCTATATCGGTAGGAAGGATCCGAAGACCCTTCCCGAGCGACTACTCGCCTGACTCCTCGGGCACGTCCAGCTCGCCCAAACCCTCGACGAAGCCGGGGTCGGAGTTGCCGGCGCCGATCTTCTCCAAGGAAGCGAGGTCTGCGTCAAACTCGCTGCCGTAGCCGTTGCCCAGGGCCTCGCCGTCGGCGAGCCCCAGCTCGGCCGCGATCTCCTCCTGATCGAGAAGACCAACGTCGTCGATCGCGCGGGGCAGCGGCTCGGACGGTTCGATCTCGATCCTCCGGTAGCGCTTTAGGCCGGTCGCCGCCGGGATCAGCTTGCCGATGATCACGTTCTCCTTGAGACCGTTCAACCGGTCGATCTTGCCCTCCAAGGACGCGTCGGTGAGCACCTTGGTGGTCTCCTGGAAGGAGGCCGCCGACAGGAACGAGTCGGTGTTCAGAGAGGCCTTGGTGATACCCAGGATGATGTCCTCATACTGGGCGGTCTCCCCACCCTTGGCGATCACGGCGTCGTTGGCTGTCGCGAATTCGTAGCGGTCCACGAACTGTCCGGGCAGGTAGTCGGTGTCGCCCTTCTGGTCGACCCTGACCTTCTTGAGCATCTGACGCACGATCAACTCGATGTGCTTGTCGTTGATGTCCACGCCCTGAGACTTGTAGACCTCCTGGACCTCCTTGACCAAGTACTGCTCGGTCTCGGTGCGTCCGCGGATCGCCAGGAGCTCGTGCGGATAAAGCGAGCCCTCGTTGAGCTGCTTGCCGGCCTGGATCTTCTCGCCCTCGCTCACATACAGGCGCGTGCGCCTGGGGAAAGCGTGGCGGTGCTCCTCGCCGGCCTCATCGGTGATGACCACCGTCAAGGCCTTCTCGGATTCTTCGATCGAGACGATCCCGTCCTGCTCGGCGATCTTGGCCAAGCCCTTGGGCTTGCGCGCCTCGAAGAGCTCCACCACGCGCGGTAGGCCGTGCGTGATGTCCGCGCCGGCGACGCCGCCGGTGTGGAAGGTGCGCATCGTCAGCTGGGTCCCGGGCTCACCGATCGACTGGGCGGCCACGATGCCAACGGCATCTCCGATCTGAGCAGTCTGGCCGGTGGCCATCGCACGTGCGTAGCAAGCCTGGCAAACCCCGGAGGGCGCCTTGCACTTGAGCACCGAGCGCACCGGCACCGTCACCTTTACGCCCTTCTCGTAATCGTCGGCGAACGCCTCGACGATGTCGGCGAGCTCTTGACGCCCGATTTCCTCGCCACCCTCGGCGAGCATGCGCCCACGCTTGGTCGTGATCGGCTGGGCCGCGGTCCGACCCACCAGATTTTCGTTGGGCTCGCCGCCATCGTTCCAGACGACCATCTCGATGTATTCGTCGGTGCCGCAATCGACCTCGCGGATGATCACGTCCTGGGCGACGTCCACGAGACGACGCGTCAGGTAGCCCGAGTCGGCGGTACGCAGGGCGGTGTCAGCCAGACCCTTTCGCGCCCCGTGGGTGGAGATGAAGTACTCCAGGACCGACAGGCCCTCCATGAAGTTGGACTTGATCGGTCGCTCGATGATCTCGCCCTTCGGGTTGGCCATCAGGCCGCGCATACCAGCCAGCTGGCGGATCTGCTTGAAGGAACCGCGAGCGCCGGAGTTGGCCATCATGAAGATGGGGTTGAGCGTGTCGAGGTTCTCGATCATCGCCTCGGCCACCTCGTCGGTGGCGGCGTTCCACTTCTCCACCACCGCCTCGTGACGCTCCTCTTGGGTGATCAGACCCATGTCGTACTGGTCGGTGATGTCGCCGACCAGCTTGTCGTACTTGTCGAGGATCGACTGCTTGGAGGGCGGGATCACGACGTCGTTCTTGGAGATCGTGATGCCGGCCTGGGTGGCGTACTTGAAGCCCAGGTCCTTGAACGCGTCGAGGACCAGGGAGATCGTGGTGGCGCCATAAGTCTGCACCAAGGCGTCGATCAAGCGAGTCGTGTCGCGCTTCTTCATCGACTGGTTGACGAACACGTACTTGGAGGCGTCGAACTCGTCTCCAAGGGCCTCCGCCAAAGCCCGCTCGATGCGATCGTTGTAGATGATGCGCCCGACCGTGGTCAGAATGTGGCCACCGTCGCGCTTGAAGGGCCTGAACTCGGCCGTCTCGTGCAACTTGACCACGCCGGCCTCGTAGGACAGCTCGGCCTCTTGGGCCGTGCGGAACACGTGCGGACGCGGCTCTCCCTCGGGCCACTTGCCACTGGTGAGCACCTCGCGCTTCTCCCCCAGCTCCTCGGCCTCGGGGCCATAGGTGAGGTAGTAGGCGCCCAGGATCATGTCCTGGGTCGGGGTCGCCAGCGGCGCGCCGTGAGCGGGGCTCAGGATGTTGTTGGAGGAGAGCATCAGGATCCTCGCCTCCGCCTGGGCCTCGGCCGAGAGCGGCAGGTGGACAGCCATCTGATCGCCGTCGAAGTCGGCGTTGAAGGCGTGACACACCAGAGGGTGAACCTGGATTGCCTTGCCCTCGACCAAGAGCGGTTCAAATGCCTGGATACCCAGCCTGTGCAGAGTGGGCGCCCGGTTGAGCAGGACGGGGTGCTCGTGGATGACCTCCTCCAGAACATCCCAGACCTCGCCGATCATCGAGTCCACCATCTTCTTGGCGGCCTTGATGTTCTGGGCGGACTTGCGCTCGACCAAGCGGGCCATGATGAATGGCTTGAACAGCTCGAGCGCCATGATCTTGGGCAGGCCGCACTGGTGCAGCTTCAGGTAGGGGCCGGCCACGATCACCGAGCGCCCGGAGTAGTCCACGCGCTTGCCGAGCAGGTTCTGACGGAAGCGGCCCTGCTTGCCCTTGAGCATGTCTGAGAGCGACTTCAAAGGACGGTTGCCGGGTCCGGTCACGGGACGACCACGACGGCCGTTGTCGAACAGCGCGTCGACCGCCTCTTGGAGCATTCGCTTCTCGTTGTTGACGATGATCTCGGGCGCGCCCAGGTCGAGCAGACGCTTGAGGCGGTTGTTGCGGTTGATGACCCTGCGGTACAGGTCGTTGAGGTCGGACGTGGCGAAGCGCCCACCGTCGAGCTGGACCATGGGTCGCAGCTCCGGCGGGATCACTGGCACGGCGTCCAAGACCATCATCTCGGGCTTGTTGCCCGACTGGATGAAGGCGGAGACAACCTTCAGGCGCTTAACCGCGCGAGCCTGCTTCTGACCCTTGCCGGTCTTGACCTGCTCCTCCAGCTCTGTGCGTTCGGCCTCCAGGTCCACCTGCTGGAGCAGGTCCCTGATCGCCTCTGCGCCCATGCCGCCACGGAAGTATTCGCCGAAGCCGTAGGAGGAGCCAAAGCGCTCCTTCAGCTCCCTGAACGTGGTCTCGTCGTGCTCGATCTGCTTGGGCTCCATCGTCTTGAACAGCTCCCACACGTTGCGCATCCGCTCGGCGCCGTCCTCGACGTAGGCTTCGGTGTCCGCGATATCGGCCTCAAAGGTCTTGTTGAGCTCCTTGATCAGCTTGTCGCGTTCCTCGTCGGAGATCTTCGAGAGGTTGAGATCCAACGAATCGGCCCAAAGGTGGTCTTCGTCGTTGAACGAGGTCTGCTTGCCGCTCTGCAGATACTTCTCGCGACGGGCCAACGACTCGCGCAGTTCAAGCACACGCTCCTCGAGCTCCGCGGCGTAGGAGTCGAGAACCTTGTTGACCTCCTTCTCCAAGGTGTCGAGATCCTTGGAGCGAGCCTCGTCGTCCACCCAAGTGACGATTGAGGCCGCGAAATAGAGCACCTTCTCGAGCTCCTTGGGCGCCATGTCCAGGAGGTAGCCGATGCGCGAAGGCACGCCCTTGAAGAACCAGATGTGGCTGACGGGGGCCGCAAGGTCGACGTGGCCCATGCGCTCGCGGCGAACCTTCGAGCGTGTGACCTCCACGCCACAGCGCTCGCACACGATGCCCTTGTAGCGCACCCGCTTGTACTTGCCGCAGTAGCACTCCCAGTCCTTGGTGGGACCGAAGATGCGCTCGCAGAAGAGGCCGTCCTTCTCGGGCTTGAGCGTGCGGTAGTTGATCGTCTCGGGCTTGGTCACCTCGCCCGAGCTCCAAGAGCGGATCTGCTTGGAGGAAGCGAGGCTGATCTCGATCGCGTCGAAATTATTAATGTCAATCATAGGTCGCTCCCTTCGGCCGGCTCGCCCACAGGCGCACCGGAATCGTCCAAATCCTCGAGGCCGATGCCGTCCTCGATAAGCCCCTCGATGTCGATCGCGACGTCGGGCTCGCCGTTCTCCTCCGCTTGCCCATCTCCCTCGGCTGACTCACCGGGCGCGCCCTCGGTGTCGGGCTCGGTCTCGGTGACCTCGCCGGTCGGCGCACGCACGCCGGAGAGGTCGATGCCCAACTCCTCCGCCGCGCGCAGCAGGTCGTCGTCTTCATCGTGCAGTTCGGTGTGCTGGCCCTCCTCCGAGACGACGCCCACGTCAAGCGCCAAGGACTGCATCTCCTTGAGCAACACCTTGAAGGACTCGGGGATCGACGGCTCGGCGATGTTCTCGCCCTTGACGATCGCCTCGTAGGCCTTCACGCGCCCAACCGTGTCGTCGGACTTGATCGTGAGCATCTCCTGGAGGGTGTAGGCGGCGCCGAACGCCTCCAATGCCCACACCTCCATCTCGCCGAAGCGCTGGCCACCGAACTGCGCCTTGCCGCCCAGCGGCTGCTGGGTGACGAGCGAGTAGGGGCCTGTCGAGCGAGCGTGGATCTTGTCGTCGACGAGATGCAAGAGCTTGAGGATGTACATGTAGCCCACGGTCACCTGCTCCTCGAAAGGCTCTCCGGAGCGACCGTTGAACAGCGTCATCTTGCCGGAGGCCTGCTCACCGACACGGCGTGACTTGTCGATGTCCATACGAATGCGGCCCTCGTGTTCGTCCTGCCACTTCACGAGCGCTGTGTCCACATCTTCGACGGTCGCACCGTCGAACACCGGCGTGGCCACATACACCTTCTTGTTGCCGCCATTGGTGTGGGCTTCCTTGTAAGCCTCGGTGCCGTCGTCGTACCAGCCTTGCGCCGCGGCCCAGCCGAGATGTGTCTCGAGGATCTGGCCGACGTTCATGCGGCTCGGCACACCCAGCGGGTTTAGGATCACATCGACCGGAGTGCCGTCCTCCAGGAACGGCATGTCCTGCTGATCGACGATCTTGGAGATCACGCCCTTGTTGCCGTGACGACCCGCGAGCTTGTCGCCCTCGGAGATCTTGCGCTTCTTGGCCACGAACACGCGCACCAGGTCGTTGACCCCCGGCGGCAGATCGTCGCCCTCGTCGCGACTGAAGGTCATCACGTCGATCACGACGCCACCCTCACCGTGGGGCACCTTCAAGGAGGTGTCACGCACCTCACGCGCCTTCTCCTTGAAGATCGCGCGGATCAGCTTCTCCTCGGCCGTCAGCTCGGTCTCGCCCTTGGGCGTGACCTTGCCGACAAGCAGGTCGCCCGAGGCCACCTCGGCGCCGACGCGCACGATGCCGCGATCGTCGAGGTTGCGCAGCGACTCCTCCGAGCGGTTGGGGATGTCGCGCGTGATCTCCTCGTCGCCGAGCTTGGTCGTGCGCGCGTCGATCTCGTACTCCTCGATGTGGATCGAGGTGAGCTCGTCGTCCTGCACGAGGCGCTTGGACAGGATGATCGCGTCCTCGAAGTTGTAGCCCTCCCAGGACATGAAGGCGACCATCAGGTTCTTGCCGAGCGCCATTTCGCCCTTGTCGGTCGAGGAACCGTCCGCCAAAACGTCGCCCGCCTTGACCT
>JBAURN010000307.1:0-9088 GCA_049581225.1 Solirubrobacteraceae bacterium | reverse complement strand
CGTCTTTCTCACGCCGGCCGGCCCGACCGGAGAGCCAACCCTCGTGACGGCGCCCCTCTCGCGACCGCGCACGCTGTGCAAGCGCCCCGTGCAGTGGGTCGAGCTTCTCGTCGGCTCCCGGCCCTAGCCTTCGCTTCAGCATGAGCGAGCCACAGCGCCCATCCGCCGACGAGATCCTGCTTGGCGATTGCCTGGACGTTCTGCCGCGCTTCGCCGACGCCTCGTTTCAACTGATCTACATCGACCCGCCCTTCAACACGGGTCGCGAGCAGACGCGCAGGCTGATGCGCACGGTCGCCGACGAGGAGGGCGACAGGACGGGATTTCAGGGACGCCGCTACGCCACCCGGCTGCTCGGCGAAAGTTCCTACAGCGACACCTTTGAGGACTATCTCGCCTTCCTGGCGCCCCGCTTGGAAGAGGCGCATCGGCTGCTCGGAAGCGAGGGCACGCTCTACTTCCACATCGACTATCGCGAGGCGCACTACTGCAAGCTGCTGCTCGATGAGATCTTCGGGCGCGAGTGCTTTCTCAACGAGCTGATCTGGGCCTATGACTACGGCGCGCGCTCGCGGAGGCGTTGGCCGGCCAAGCACGACACGATCCTCGTGTACGTGCGCGATCCCGGCGCCTACCACTTCGACGCGAGCGAGGTTGACCGCGAGCCCTACATGTCGCCCGGTCTGGTGGGCCCCGAGAAGGCGGCGCGCGGCAAGCTGCCGACCGACGTGTGGTGGCACACGATCGTGCCGACCGCGGGCATCGAGAAGACCGGCTACCCAACCCAAAAGCCCGAGGGGATCGTGCGGCGCATGGTCGCAGCCTCGACGCGTCCGGGCGACTGGTGCCTTGACTTCTTCGCGGGCTCGGGCACGTTGGGCGCGGTCGCCGCCAAACTGGATCGTCGCTTTGTGCTGATCGACTCAAGCCCGGAGGCGGTCGAGGTCATGCGCGCGCGCCTGGACCGCGGCCGCGGTTCATCGAAGGCGGCTGGGGCGATGGCGAGGTAGGGTCTGGCGGTGCCCCGCACTTGCCTGAAGACTCCTGGCCGCCGGAGGCGGCGGGTGGTATGGCGAGGTAGGGTCTAGGCGGTGCCCGGCCGCATCCTGATCCTCACTTGGGAGTATCCCCCTGTCATCGAGGGGGGGCTGGCACGCCACGTTCGAAAGCTCGCCGAGGAGCTGGTCGCCCAGGGCACCGTCGTGGACGTGCTCACGCGCGGGCGCGAGGAGTCCCGCTCCAGCGAACTGCAGAACGGAGTGAACGTCCACCGCGTGTGCGAGCCCCGCTTCCCGCAGGACCTCGATCGCTTCCTGGGGTGGGTGGAGCAGATGAACCGCGACATGCTTGCCGCCGGCCTGGCGCTTGCCGAGGAGCACGCCTACGAGTTGGTGCACGGCCACGACTGGCTCGTGGCCCACGCCTCGGCGGCGCTGTCAGACACGCTGGGGATTCCATACGTCACCACGATCCACGCGACCGAGCACGGTCGCCATCAGGGTTGGGTCGACAAACCGCCGCAATCCGACATCCACGCGATCGAGCGCTGGATGGCCAACCGCGCCGACTCGGTGATCACCTGCTCGCACTACATGCGCGGCCACGCCGCCGACATCTATGACATCGACGAGCGCCGCATCACCGTGATCCCCAACGGCATCGACCCGGCCGACCTGCGCCCGGTCGACGACCTGAGGTCCCTGCGCCTGCAGTTCGCAAGGCCCGAGGAGAAGCTGGTGCTGCTGGTCGGGCGCCTGGTCTATGAGAAGGGCTTTCAGCTGGCCTTCGACGCCCTGCCCGCGGTGATCGAGCAGGTTCCGGGTGTGCGCTTTCTGGTGGCCGGCTCTGGCACGCACGAGGCCGAGCTGAAGGCTCAGGCCGAGCGCTTGGGGCTGAGCGAGCACGGGGTGTTCCTGGGTTGGATCGGCGATGACGCGCTGCACTCGCTGTATCGCATCGCCGACCTTTGCGTGGTGCCTTCGCTTTACGAGCCGTTCGGCCTTGTCGCCCTGGAGGCGATGGCCTCGGGCTGTCCCTGCATAGTGGCCGACACGGGCGGACTGCGGGAGGTCGTGCCCGCCGGCGAGCGGGTCGGGTTGCGCTTCAACGGCGGCGACGCCGAGCACCTGGGAGTGATGATCGAACGATTGTTGGTGGACGAGCGGTTGCGCGACCGGCTGGTGACCGAGGCCTCCGAGCATGTGCTGTCCTTTGACTGGACCGATGTGGCCCAGCGCACCACTACCGTCTACGAAGACTTGACGCCACGGGTACAGGCCGGCAGGAGGCAGTGAGATGCTCGAAGGGCTGATGCAAGACGACTTCCCGCTCACGCTTGCGCACCCCCTGCACCGGATGCGCTCTGTGCATCCGGGGGCGGAGGTTGTCACGCTCACCGACGCCGGCCTGCAGCGCGCCAGCTACGGCGAGGTCGCCGAGCGCGTGGACCGCCTCGCGAGAGTCCTCGATCGGTTGGGCGTCAAACAGGGCGACCGGGTGGGCACCTTCGCCTGGAACAACCAGCGCCATCTGGAGCTCTACATGGCTGTGCCCTGCATCGGCGCCGTCTTGCACACGATCAACATCCGCCTGTTCGCCGAGCAGATCACCTACATCGTCAATCACGCCGAGGACGGCGTGATCTTTGTCGACGATTCGGTGGTGCCGTTGCTGGAGCCACTCGTGTCGACCTTCGAGGGGGTGCGCCACTTCGTGTTGATGGGAGATCCCGTCGACCCAGATTCCACCCGCTCCGGCGGCTCGTTGCCAAACGTGCTGCGCTATGAGGAGCTGCTCGACGAAGCCGGCCCCGGCGCCTACGACTACCCCGCTCTGGACGAGCGCCAGGCGGCGGCGCTTTGCTACACGAGCGGCACAACCGGCAACCCCAAGGGCGTGCTCTACTCGCACCGCTCGATCTCGCTGCATTCGACCGCTTCCTTGATGAAGGACGCCTTGGGCCTCTCCCAGCGCGATCGCGCCCTGCTTGTGGTGCCGATGTTTCACGTCAACGCGTGGGGGATTCCCCACGCGGCCGCGCTTGCCGGCGCGGACCTGGTGATGCCCGACCGCTTCCTTCAGGCCGAGCCTCTGGCCAGGCTGATCGAGGCCGAGCGGCCGACGATCATGGGCTGTGTGCCGACGATATTCGGCGATCTGCTGCGCTACGCAGACACGCACGACGTTGACATCTCCTCTCTGAAGAATGCCGCCTGTGGGGGCTCGGCTGTGCCGCGCCAGCTGATGCGCGACTTCGAGGAGCGTCATGGGGTCAACGTTTTTCAAGCGTGGGGGATGACCGAGACCAGCCCGGTGGCCTCCTATTCGCGACCCGAGGAGTCCGACGGCCACGACGAGGCCTACTGGGACATGCGCGCCAAGCAGGGCAAGCCATTGCCGTGGGTGCAGGCGAGACTCGTGGGCGACGACGGGCAGGAGGTCGCCTGGGACGGGGAGTCCACCGGAGAGCTCGAGGTGCGCGGGCCCTGGATCGCCGCCTCCTACTTCGAGGACGAGTCCGGCGTCGAGCGCTTCCACGACGGCTGGTTGCGCACCGGCGACATCGCCTCGATCGACGATCAGGCCTTCATCCAGATCACCGACCGCTCCAAGGACGTGATCAAGTCCGGCGGCGAGTGGATCTCCTCGGTCGAGCTCGAGAACGAGGTGATGGCCCACCCCGACGTGATCGAGGCCGCGGTGATCGCCAAGCCCGACGAGCGCTGGGCCGAGCGGCCCCTTTGCTGCGTGGTCGTGCGCGAGGGCGCCTCGCTCTCGGCCGAGCAACTCACCGAGCACCTGCGCGGCCGCGTGGCCAAGTGGTGGCTCCCGGACGAGTTCGCCTTCATCGCCGAGGTGCCCAAGACGAGCGTCGGCAAGTTCGACAAGAAGGTGCTGCGTGCCCATCTGCAAGAGGGCACGCTGGAGGGACGCGTCAAGCTCGGCGCCTGAGGTCACCGGCGCCTCGGCGCGCCCCGGTCGGACTGGCTCTTGCCGGCCTCGGCGGCGAACCGAAAGCTCTCCCCGCCCGCCGCGATCGCTGCTTTGGTGTTTGCAACCACGGGATTTGCGGAACACAAGCAGGAGAATCCATCACCGAGCAAAAAGGGGTTCTCGGGTAGACTGACGCGATCGCAGCAGCGCCAAGCGATTGGCAAGGCTCTCAAAGGAAATGAGGGGCTCTTCGCAGAGGAGCCCAAGCGAACCACCGGACGCGGGAGATAGCAACATGCGAAATGACTTCAAGGCCTGCGATGGGCCAAGCACGGCAAGGGCAGCGGCGACCGACAGCGGCCGCTCGCGCCGGCGCCGGAGGATGCGCCGCGGGCTGCTCGCACTCCCGCTAGCGCTGGTGCTGATCGTGGGCGGGGCCGGCACGGCCCTCGCCGCAGAACCGACGAGCGGCTACAGCCAGACTTCGCCTGCTCCGAAAACGACGCCTTCGCCCAAAGGCGAAGCCGCCCCGACGACCACGTCGAGCACTCCAAGCAAAGAAACCACAACGGCCACGCCATCCTCGAGCACCGAACCGACGGCGACCACGGCTACGAAAGCGAGCACCTTGCCTTTCACCGGTCTCGATCTGCGCTGGGTGATCCTCGCGGGCGTGCTTCTGGTCGGGATGGGAATGTCGATCGTGCTGGTCCAGCGCGGTCGTGGCGGCAGCGCCAGCCGTTAGCTGACGATCACGAGATCGCCGATCGCGAGCAGCGGGTAGACCTGGCCCGCCGTTCCGATCGGCAGCTCGACGCAGCCGTTGGACTGCGGCGTGCCGTAGGACGCGCGCGGGAAGCCGTGCACCGCGTCGCCGCCGTTGAAGTAGTTGACCCAAGGCACACCCGGATCGCTGTATTTGGAGCCGTCCGGGTTGGTGCCGGTCATCGTGGTCGAGGTATAGCGGGCGTAGATCGGGAACGTGCCCTGTTCGGTGGTCGCTCCCTCCACGCCCGTGTTCGCCGGTGTGCTCAGAACCACGTGGTTGCCCCGGTGAACCTCGAGCGTCTCGGGGATCGACTCGCTGACTGTCACGAACGTGTAGGGCTGCGGGTCGCCGTGGCCGAGCGTCTCGGCGGCCAAGAGCGAGGCCCAGGTCGACGGTTCGGGCGAGCCGCTCGGAGACATGCCGTGGTTCTCCTGGAAGACCATCAAGGCGCCGCGCGTAGTCGGATCAAGCGATCCGTAGCGCAGGCCCGGCGCGTGCGGCACGTTCGGTGAGAGCGTCGCCTGCGGCGGGCTGAAGGCGTAGCGGGCCGCCAGCGCGCGCGCCTCGGCTTTGTCGCCGCTGTTGCGCCCGTGCGAGGAGTCAATGGTGTAGGGCAAGTAGTTCAGGCGCGCCAGGGCTTGCTGTAGGGCCTGCAGGCCAGGACAGGCCACGTTCAGTTTGTATTGGCGCCGGCGGCCGCCCAGCGGCAAGTCACCGGTGACGGTTGTCCCGGCCCACACAGTCAGGGTGTAGCTGGAGCAGGGCTCCAAAGTCGACTTCGGCTGAAAGGAGACGTAATCGCCAGTAGTGCTCCACCTGCCGGCGACGGCGGGGGTCAGCATCGGTACCGGCGAATCGGGGGCGGGCACACCAGAGAGCCTGACCCGCAGGGGCGCGGTGCCGTCTGTGATCGTCGAGTGGGGCAGGGCGGTGACACGCGTGTGCGCGGTCGGCTTGGGCGGCGTGGGGGTGGGGGGTGTGTTTGCCGGAGTGGTGAGGGTTGGCGTGGTTGTCTGATTCGTGGGTGTGGTCGTGGTCGTCTGTGTGCTCGGCGAGTCGGCTTGCGGACTCGCGCCGCCGGAGGTGGCGTCGCCGGCCATGGCGGCGCTCGGCCAGGCAATCGTCGTCAAGGCGCAACTCAAGACGATGAGGTTCTTGCTGTTCACGGTTGTGAAGCCTAGCCAGCCGCGCGGCGCTCTTCGCCGCTTGAGCTTTCCCTTGCAGCTCGTCAGCGGAGCTGCTCGCGAGCTGGGGTGCCGGCATCGGGATAGCCGGTTTGGGTGGCCGCGAGCGACGACCACGCGATCGGTCCCGGAGAGGTGTCCGCAGCAGATCCCATTGACCAGTACTATTCCGACATGGCTTCATCGTCGGGTGGTGCCCCCGAGTCTTTCGACGCGATCGTCGTCGGCTCGGGCTTCGGCGGCTCGGTTACCGCCGCGCGACTCGCGCAAGCGGACTGGAATGTGTGCGTTCTCGAGCGCGGCAAGGACTATCCACCGCAGAGCTTTCCTCGCAGTCCGCTCGAGGTCAAGCGCAATTTCTGGAAGCCGGACCAGGGCTTGCACGGCATGTTCGACGTGTGGTCATTCGATGGCATCGACGCTATCTGCGCCAGCGGCCTCGGCGGTGGGTCTTTGATTTACGCCAACGTCTTCATCCGCAAGGACGAGCACTGGTTCGTAAAAGAAGATCTTGCCCACGGCGGCTACGAGCATTGGCCGGTCACGCGTGCACAGCTGGACCCTCACTACGAGCGGGTCGAGTTACGCATCGGAGTGCAGGAGTTTCCGCTTGCCCAGGATCCGTATAACAAAACACCGAAGGTGCTCGCCTACCGCGACGCGGCCGAACGCCTCAAACAGCGCGGCTCGCAGGCCGAATGGTTACTGGCGCCGCTGGCCGTCACGTTCGCCAACCAGGACTCGCCGGCCGTACCGGGCGAACCGATCCGCGAACCGGGCAACCTGCACGGACGCACCCGCACAACCTGCCAGCTGTGTGGGGAGTGCGACATCGGCTGCAACTACGGCGCCAAGAACACGCTCGACTACAACTACCTGACAGACGCTTGGAGGGCGGACGCGGAGTTGCGCACGCGGTGTGAGGTGCGCGGCTTCGAGCCGCTCGACGGCGGTGGGTACCTCGTTCACTACGTGCGGCGCGAGCCCCAGGATGAAGGGCGGTCGGTCAAGACCTCCGAGCTGCCTCTGCACACGCTCCGCTGCAAGCACCTGATCCTCTCTGCGGGCACACTCGGGACGACTCGGCTGATGCTGCTCAACAAGGACGCCCTGCCCGGGCTCTCAAAGAGTCAGCTCGGTCTCGGCTTCTCTGGCAACGGCGACTTTCTCACGTTCGCGTTTCACTGCTCCCGGCGCGGGGTCGACGGCAAAAAGGAACCGCTCGTTATGGATGCCGCGCGCGGGCCGGTGATCACCAGCGCGATCCGGATGCCGGACGCGCGCGACAGCGGTGGTGGGGTGCCACCCGAGCAGGATCGCGGCTTCTACCTGGAGGACGCCGGCTACCCGCAGCTGGCCAGTTGGGCGCTGGAGGCATTGGAAGCGCCAAAGAACCTGATCGAGGAGATCCCCCGCTTCGTGCGCTCGCTGTTTCACCATCCGCGCCACCGCCACAGCGAGATCGGCGCGGTCGTCTCCAGTCTGTTCGGCGACTGCGAGCTGTCTTCCACCGTGTTGCCGCTGTTGGGCATGGGTCGCGATGTGCCGAGTGGAAAGATGAGTTTGGGCGGCAAACGCTTGGAGCTCGAATTCTCCCAGCAGGGGCCTTCGCGCGACTTCTTCGACAGGGTGCACTCGTTCTCTCGCGAAATGGTCGAGGAGATGGGGGGCGAGTTTCGCGACGATCCCCTGTGGTACGAGGACCGCTTGATCACCGTCCATTCGCTTGGCGGCTGTCGCATGGGCAATTCGGCGCGGGAGGGCGTCGTCGACTCCCACGGTCGCGTGTTCGGACAGCCGGGGCTTCACATCGCCGACGGCTCGGTAATGCCCGGGCCGGTCGGCCCCAACCCGTCCTTGACGATCGCAGCGCTCGCGGACCGCTTCGCCGACGCGATCCTAGACGGACGGCCGGAGCCGGACTGAGGCGGTCTCGCTTGCCTTCGCCGAGGAGCCGCTCAGGCGATCGTCTCTGTGTGGGAGATCGTTCCCTGTTCGTCGCGATAGCGCACCGCGATTTCGGGGCCGGCGAAGTCGAGCACGGCGAAGCCCATCCGTCCCCAGTGTTCGCCTCGGTAGCGAGAGAACGCGGTTTCCTGCCAAGCGCCTGGCGCGGGAATCAGTTCGTCGGCCGTGTGGGTCATGAGCACGGGCACGCCGCCGTGGCCGATGCAACGCGGAACCTTCACGCCGCCCGCTGCGCTGAAACCCATCAAGCGATGCTCGTGGCCCCACAGCCAGGCGGTGACTCGGCTGTCCTTGAGCACGGGATCGAGCTTCGCGGCCAAGATGGGGCCCAGGTCTTCGGTGTCGTACACCGAGACGAGCTGATGGTGGCTGAGCAGCATCAGCTTGCGCTCCGATTCTCCGGCCACTCGCTCCACATAGGCGGCTTGGGGGTCCTCCAGCACGCCGACCATGCCCAGCGAGAGCACGTCGGGATCCCAGGCGGTGTCGAGGCCGACGATGTCCCAGGACGGGGAGCGCAGGCGGAAGTAGCTGGTCGGCTTGCCATCGGCTGAGCGTTGATGGGCGAAGCGCTCCTCGCCGAGCAACGTCTCGAAGTAGCCGAAGCCGCCCCCGTACATGTCGTGGTTGCCGTTCAGCGACCACGACGTGGCCCCTTCGGCGGCCTGCTCTGAGGTCACGGGCCACATTCCGGGCGCGAGCACGTGATGGCGCACCTCGCGCTCCTCGCCCGAGTAATAGATGTCGCCGAGGTGGATCACGTGCGCCTCGCGGCGTTCCGCCAGTGCCTTGGCGACCTCTTCGGCCATGTGCTCGGCCACTCTGCGCGCGCGCGGGAGGCCGGTTCCCCAATCGCCGACGATCACGACGCGGGCGTCGTCGGAGATCTCGTACTCGGCCGGCAGCGTGTTGAACGCGTGGTTGCCGCGGCCCAGTCGATCGAGCACCGCTCCGGCCACGTCGATCACCCAGTTGGGGTCGTCCGGGCCGAAGCGCACGGGGTGCAGGATCGACTCGATCAGGTGGATCAGCCAGCCCAACGGGCCCCGGTGCGCGGGCGCGACTCCGGGTACGCCACGCTCGCGCAGCTTGCCCTCCAGGGCGCTCTGCATCAGGCTCTGGATCGGATCGCGCGACATGAACGGGACTTCGGCGGTCTTCCTGCCGCCGGACGACGCCAGGCCGGGCGCCACCGGAGGCAGCGCCGCCCGCAGCCGGGCCACCGGATCGCCGT
>JBAURN010000306.1:0-2577 GCA_049581225.1 Solirubrobacteraceae bacterium | reverse complement strand
GTCGAGGAACCGTCCGCCAAAACGTCGCCCGCCTTGACCTTCTGACCCGAGATGACACGCGGCTTGTGGTGGATGAGCGTGCCCTGGTTGGAGCGCATGAACTTCTGCAGCTCGTACTCGTCCTTCTCGCCGCCGGTCGTCTCGATCACGATGCGGTTGGCGTCGACGAAGTCGATCGTGCCGGCATTGCGGGCGAGCAGCACGTCGCCCGTATCGAGCGCCGCACGCCGCTCCATGCCCGTGCCCACCAGCGGAGCATCGGTCTTCAAGAGCGGAACGGCCTGGCGCTGCATGTTCGAGCCCATCAGTGCACGGTTGGCGTCGTCGTGCTCGAGGAACGGGATCATCGCGGTGGCAACCGACCAGATCTGTTCGGGGGACACGTCGACCAAGTCCACGTCCTTTGGCCCAACAGTCACGTACTGGCCTGCCTGGGTGCGGCAGAGAATCTCTTTGTCGAGCAGCTTGCCGGTCTTCTCGTCGATCGGCGTGTTCGCCTGGGCGATCAGCTGCTCCTCCTCCTGGGTGGCGTCCAAACGGACGACCTCCTCCGTGGCGATCCCGTCCTTGACCACCCGATAGGGGGTCGTGACGAACCCGTACTCGGAGACCTCGGCGAACGAGGACAGGGAGCCGATCAGGCCGATGTTAGGACCCTCCGGCGTCTCGATCGGGCACATGCGCCCGTAGTGGGTCGGGTGCACGTCGCGCACCTCGATCGGGGCGCGCTCGCGCGTGAGCCCGCCCGCACCCAGCGCCGAGAGGCGCCTGCGGTGGGTGAGGCCCGACAGCGAGTTGGTCTGGTCCATGAACTGCGACAGCTGGGAGGAGCCGAAGAACTCCTTCAAGGCCGCCACCACGGGCCGGATGTTGATGATCGTCTGGGGCGTGATCGTGTCGGCGTCCTCGGTGGTCAGACGCTCGCGCACGACGCGCTCCATGCGGTAGAGGCCGATACGGAATGCCTCCTGGATCAGCTCGCCGACGGTGCGCAGACGGCGGTTGCCGAAGTGCTCGTACTCGTCCAGGTGCTCCTCGACGGGCTCGCGCGGCATGCTCGTCGCCTCGGCCGCGTAGTCCTTGATTTCGAACTCCGGCTCCTCGGGCATCCCGAGAGTCTTGGGCAGCGACACGAGCTCCTTCACCAGCGCGAGGATGTCGTCGTGGGTGAGCGTGCGGGTGTCGATGTCGATGTCGAGACCGAGCCGCGAATTGAGCTTGTAGCGACCCACTCGCGTGAGGTCATAGCGCTTGGGGTCGAAGAACAGCTGGTTGAGCAGCGCCTTCGCGTTCTCGACGCTTGGCGGCTCGCCCGGACGCTGCTTCTTGAACAGCTCGATCAGAGCGCCCTCTTCGGTGCGGGTCTGTTCGGTGTCGGCTTCGATCGTGTTGCGGATGTAGTGCGAGTTCTCGAACAGCCGCAGGATCTCCTCATCGGTCGCGTAGCCCATCGCGCGCAACAGCACCGTCACGGGCAGCTTGCGCTTGCGGTCGATGCGGACGAAGACCTTGCCCTTCTTGTCGATCTCCAGCTCCAGCCACGAACCGCGGGCGGGCATCAGGTTGGCGATGAACACCTGCTTCTCGCGATCCTTGGGCTCCATGAGGTAGGCGCCGGGCGAACGCACGAGCTGGGTGACGACGACGCGCTCGGTGCCGTTGATGACGAAGGTGCCCCGCTCGGTCATCCACGGGAAATCGCCCATGAAGACCGATTGCTCGCGGATCTCGCCCGTCTCGCGGTTGATGAACGCGACGGTGACGGTCAGCGGGCGGGCGTAGGTGAGGTCCTTCTCGCGGCACTGCTCAAGCGAGGCGACCGGCTCGTCGAAGACAAATTCGCCGAACTGGACGGCGAGATTGCCCGTGTAGTCCTCGATGGGAGAAATGTCGTCGATCGTCTCTCGCAGTCCGCCCTTCTCCGGGTCGGTGAGCCACAAGAACGAGCGGCGCTGGATATCGATGAGGTTGGGTACGTCGACAGACTTGTTCAGACGCGCGAAAGTCCGGCGCGTCCGGAGAGCATCAACAGCAGCCAAGGATGACTCCTTCAGAGGGCGAGAGACGGGCAAAGGCGGGCGCAAATGCGCGACCACCGAAGATAGCACAGATCATCGTCGCCCTCAAGTGGGGCAGCCAGCGCTCACGGACCCCACCCTTGACGACCGCGTATGTGGCGCGGCGCCGACTTAGATCGGGTGGCTACGACTATCGGCCAGCGCTGAGATTGTACCGGAAAGAAGCCGATTTTGGGGAAAATGCCAACGGCCGGGGCTGGCCCCGGCCGTTGCCTGCAACCGACCGCGCGGGGACGCGTCTGAAGCTACTTCAACTCGACGGTGCCCCCGGCCTCCTCGAGTTCGGCCTTGAGCTTGTCGGCCTCCTCGCGCTCGATGCCCTCCTTGACGGGCTTGGGGGCCTCGTCGACGAGCGCCTTGGCCTCCTTCAGGCCGAGCCCGGTCGCCGAGCGCACGACCTTGATCACCTGGATCTTCTTGTCGCCGGCCGCCGACAGGATGACGTCCACGGTGGAGGGACCCTCGTCCTCGGCGGCCGCCTCTGCGCCACCGCCACCGG
>JBAURN010000305.1:0-1912 GCA_049581225.1 Solirubrobacteraceae bacterium | reverse complement strand
GCCGGATGCCGCGTACGTCGAGCCACTCGAAACACGGACCAAACTCCGTGCCTCCGCCTCCTACCGGGTTGAGGTCAATGCGCTGTCCCGCCTCGTAGGTATCCACTTTGTGGACCGCTGCGTCGAAGTAGAGAATGTAGACCCGCTCGGGGCGCTGGCCTTCAAGGATCGAGCGCGTCTCGGCCTCAAAGAGCCGCAACTGCCGCGCGCTGACTGAGCCGGAGCAGTCGACGGCAATCGCGACTTCGCCCGTGCCTTCGCGCACAACGCCGGGCAGATAGAGACCGGTCCAGAGATGACGGCGATTGGGCCGCATCCAGCTATAGTCGCTCGGAATTGTCTCCGACCAGAGCCGGCGCAAGAGCTCACGCCAGTCGACTGTGGCCTCCGCTGCTCCCTCCAAAGTCCGGTGGAGCCCCGCCGGAACCTTGCCTGCCTGCCGAGCTACTGTCATGGCCTGGTTGACGGCGACATTCCACTCCCTCTCCTGTTCCTCGATGTTCGGGATCTCATCATCCGGGGGAGGCGCATCGAGGACCTGGCCGATTCCTCCCTCTGTCTCGGGGGCGGACGGCTCATTGACATCGCCTTGTGACGACGGCTCATTGCTCGGACCCTCTGCTCCGGTCCCCCTTTGTGTGTTTTCGCTGCTGGCGACTGGCTCCTGCTCCGACTCTGTTTCAAGGAGGTTGTATATCTGTTCTGCGCTCATCCCCCGGAAGCGGTTATCGAGAAGGACGCCCTCGGGCAGGCTGAGTCCGGCGTCGACGAGCAAGGGATTGATGGCGTAGTCGCAGGCCTCGTTCCACCGTTTCGGATCGCGCCCGGAGCGGCGCACATGATGGTGAAGCGCCGGGTGCATGACCTCGTGAGCCAATGTTCCGGCCAGCGTCGCCGCGTTCAGAGTTTCAACGAACTCGGGGTTGTAATAGAGCGATACTCCGTCCGTAGCCATTGTCTTGACGGACCGGCTCTCCCGCCCCTTCAGGCGTAACAGAAGCGAGCCGAAAAATGGATGGTCAAGCACCAGAGCGGTGCGCGCCTTCTGGATGCGAAGGCAGGTTTGCGTTTCAGGTCTCATGCAGCGGCGGGCGCCTCCATGTACGCGGACATGCGGGAGAAGATGTCGTCTGCGGTCGGCCCCGCGGCGGCTTCCGTCGCGGTTTCGCGGTCGCGCAGCACGCCGTCCATCTCCGCAACGATGTTGGCCGCGTCGGCCGCTGTGGTGACACGTAGCAGGCCGTGCTTCTTGAGGTCCTGAGCCGAGTAGTTGCAAAGCCGCTGCTTGACCTGCTCCGCAAAGCGGTTGAGGTCCGCGTCGTCATTGACGTTGAGCCGCGGCAGGATCTCCACCAGGTCCAGGACATTGGTGACCAGCGAGCCGTGGAAACGCGACTCCGGCTCGTTCAGCCGGTCGACCATGTGGGACACCACTTCCCGGAGGCGTCTCCAAAGGTCTTCGGTTCCGCGCATCAGCGATTCGCGGACGTTCGAATCGATCTCGCGAGAGACCCGCGCCTGCTCCTCGGCCGACATCTGGACTCGGAAGTCGGCGCCGGAAGGGATGGGCAGCACTTCAAGCTTGACCCCGAACTTCGTCCGCAGCTTTTCCGCGGCCGGATAGTCTTCCTCGCGAAAAAGTCCGTTCAACTCCGGCCTCACCTGCTCGATGTACTGCGGATAAACCCGGAGAAACTCCTGCACTCCCAGCTCGAAGCCGGCATCGAACTCGCGCATGCGCTCCATGAGGTCGAAGTAGAAGTTCGACGGCAGGAGACGGAACCCTTCGTCGGACCAGGGCAGCGTAATCTTGTAGAAGTACTGCCGGATCTGCCCGGCAAGAGTGCGCAGCTCATCCAGCTTGTCGGCGCCGCGCAACAGCTGCTTGTTGTAGCGGCCCGCACCCTGTTGC
>JBAURN010000304.1:0-4873 GCA_049581225.1 Solirubrobacteraceae bacterium | reverse complement strand
GTGGGACGGCGAGCGGGCCAGCAAGGAGAGCCGGGGGCGCAACCTGCGCGAGCTCCTCGCGCTGCTGCGCCCCTACCGGCTGCGCGTGATCGGCATGTTGAGCGCGTTGATCGTCGGCACCGCCGCTTCGCTCGCTCCCCCCCTGCTCGCGAGAGCCGCGATCGACGAAGGAATCGACCGCCACGACTTCCACACCCTGGTGCTCGTCGTGATCGCTTTCTTGGCGGCCGCCCTGCTCGTGTGGCTGATGACCTACCTGCAAACCTATCTGGTCGGCTGGGTTGGCCAGCGGGTCTTGGCCGACCTTCGCATCAGGCTGTTCACCCACCTGCAAAGCCAACCGATCGGCTTCTACGAGAGCCGCCCCGCGGGAGTCTTGATCTCGCGCATCACCAACGACGTGGAGGCCCTGGAAAGCCTCGTAACCGATTCGGTCGTGACCCTCTTCCAGGCGGGCCTCACCCTGATCGGGGCGGTCGCTGTCCTGCTCTACCTGGACGTCAAGCTCGCCTTGCTCACTTTCCTGATCCTGCCTCTGATCGCGGCCGGAAGCTTCTGGTTTCGGCTCACCTCGGCCGGCGCCTTCAGGCGCACGAGGGAGACGATCGGCTCGATCACCGCCTACCTGCAGGAGACCTTGTCGGGCATCAGAGTTGTGCGCTCCTTCGGCCAGGAGCCTCGCCACCTGGCTCAGTTCGCCGCCCTGAACGAGGACAATCGTGAGGCCAACATGGTCACGGTGCGGCTCAACGCCGCCTACTTCCCCGCCGTGGAAATGCTCTCCGGCGTGGCGGTCGCCTTGATCATCCTGTACGGGGGCTATCAGGCCATCTCCGGCAACATCACGGCGGGCACCGTGGTGGCCTTCGTGGCGACCCTCTCGTACCTGATCGAACCGATCCAGCAGCTCTCCCAGCTCTACACCACCTACCAATCGGGCATGGCCGCCCTGGAGAAGATCTTCCAGCTTTTGGCCGTCCAACCCGAGTTGACCGACAAGCCCGGAGCGCTCGCGTTGGAGCGCATCCGCGGCGAGCTCGACTTCGAGGACGTCTCGTTCGCATACAAGCGCCGCGGTCGCCGCCGTACACCCGTGAGCGACGCCGAAAGCACTCGCGGAGCGGCCGATACCAACGGCAAGCCACCCAACGACGAGAGCCAACGCGGAGTCGATCCAGGCTCCGAGGAGATCCTGGCGCTCGAGCACATCGACCTCCAAGTCCCACCCGGACAGACCGTGGCTTTGGTGGGCGCGACCGGCGCCGGCAAGTCCACGATGGCCAAGCTGGTCGCGCGCTTCTATGACCCCACCGAGGGGCGCGTGCTGATCGACGGACACGACCTGCGCGAGGTTGCCAGCGCCTCCCTGCGCTCCCAGATGGGCATAGTGCCTCAAGAGGCTTTCCTGTTCTCGGGCACGATCGCCGAGAACATCGCCTTCGGGCGCCTCGACGCCACCCCCGACCAGATCCGCGAGGCGGCCGCGGCCGTCGGCGCGGACGAGTTCATCTCGGAGCTGCCCTCTGGCTACGACACGGAGGTCGGCGAGCGCGGCGCCCAGCTCTCGGCCGGCCAGCGCCAGCTGCTTGCCTTCGCGCGTGCCCTGATCGCCGACCCGCGCATCCTGATCCTCGACGAGGCCACCTCCAACGTGGACCTCCACACCGAGGCCCGCATCGAGGATGGCCTGCGCCGTCTCCTTGCCGGACGCACTTCGATCGTGATCGCGCACCGGCTCTCCACCATCCGTGGGGCCGGACGCATAGTCGTGCTCGAACACGGGCGCATCGTCGAGCAAGGCACCCACGAGGAGCTGATCGCCGCCGAGGGGCGGTATTACGATCTCTACCGAGATTGGGCCTTGCACGCGGCCGCTTGATCGGCTTGGATACTCCTACGCACCGCCGGACTCCCGCACTCGCTCTCGCCCGCTTGGTGGCCCCTGTCGCGCTCACCGGCCTGCTACTCGCCGCATGCGCGTCCGGCTCGGGCACAGGGAGCGCTGACAGCGGTGGACACGGACACAGCGCCACAGTCGCGAGCACAACAGGCCCCCATACCTCCGCCTCGCCTTCTTCACATGCCGACTCCACAGGCCTTGCGGCAACGACGCTCAGGGTCCCACCAGGCAACGGCGGCGCACCCTTCAACGTCCTCCACAAGCTGACCGTCCCCTCCGGTTGGAGCGTGGAAGTGTGGGCTCGCATCCCAGATGCGCGCTTTGCCGTCTGGACCCCACAGCACGATCTGCTCGTCAGCGCCTCCGAATCCGGTCAGATCGTCGAGCTGACCCCCGGTAGAAAAACGGGAGCGGCGAGCCAGAAGGTGCTTGTGTCAGGACTTTCAGGCCCCCAAGGCATGGCCTTTGAGAGCTTCAAAGGCGCCGAGTTTCTCTATGTCGCCGAGACCAATCAGATCGACCGTTACGTGTGGAGGGGGAATGGAGCGCTTGGCCCCCGTACCGTCCTCGTGCGTGGGCTGCCCGACACCGATTCGTCAGGCGACGACGTGCACCGCGCCAAGAGCATCGTCATCGGCCCGAACCACACGATCTATGTGACGGCCGGCAGCGCCTCGAACGCAACCCCCACCGAAGCCGGCGAATCTCCCCCACGCGCAACGATCCTGGCCTACAACCGGGACGGCACCCACATGCGCGTGTTCGCCCGCGGGGTGCGTAACGGCGAGGGACTGGCGTTCGCGCCCGACGGCTCGCTATGGACGGCGGTCAACGAGCGCGACGAAGTCCCCTACCCGTTCCACGGTCCTTATGGTGGAGAACCCGAAGCCTATGGCAAGGTCATCGAGGATTATGTAAACGAACACCCCGCCGACGAGATCGCCCGGCTGACCGCCGGACGCAACCTTGGCTGGCCGTTCTGCGACCCCGACCCCGACGTCACGCCCGGCGACCCCTCCACGGCCATGCAATACGCCAATCCTCACTTCGACGCCGATGCGCAGACTAACCCCGGCGGAAGTGTGCTCAACTGCTCCACCCTGAAGCCGATCGAGCGGGGACTGCCGGCGCACAGCGCCCCCTTGGGGTTCAACTTCTTGGAGAAGACCAAGATCGCGGCCCCGTGGTCGGGCGGCGCGGTTGTGGCCGTACACGGATCCTGGGACCGCACCCCACCCCGCGCGCCCGCGGTGCTCTGGCTGCCATGGGAAAGCAAAAAGCGCACCCTGGGTGCGGCAATCCCACTTGTCAGCGGCTTCCAGGAACCCTCCGGCGCGCGCTGGGGGCGCCCGGCCGACGCCGTCGCGGGTCCCGACGGAGCGCTGTATGTGACCGACGACACCGCCGGAGCGGTCTACCGCATCGGCCCTGAACGCACCCGCTAGGGCGCGAGCGGGTCTCAAAAACTCCGGGACAGGGACTCGAACCCCTCAACCTCTCCCTACAGGGACTGTCCGCCCGGCAGGGCGGACAGGGTTTCATAGGCTCCGGGACAGGGACTCGAACCCCAAACTCGTGCTCCAGAGGCACGCGTGTTGCCAATTACACCATCCCGGAAGGCACCGCAAGGATAGTCAACCGGACCGCTACGCCTCGGCTCGACTCCCACCAGGCGAGAAGAACGCCGTAATCGCTTCCTCGAGGCCCGGATCGAGCACCAGCAAGACCTCGTCTCCGGCTTCGATGACCGTGTCGGGCTTAGGCACGAACCCGCCCCCGGCACGCAACACAGAGATGATCAGGCTTCCTTCGGGCAGGGCGATCGACGACACACGCTGACCGGCCACGGGCGCGTTGGCGGCAACCTCCAGCTCGATGATCTCAAGACGCTCCTCTTCCAAGGCGAGCAGGTGCACGAGCCCGTAGCGGGGCACCTCGTGCTCGATCAAGCGCAGGATCAGATCTGTGGCGGACACGGCCGGCTGGATGCCGAGCAGCTTGAAGTGGTCATAGTTGCGGGGGTTGTTGACGCGGGCGATGATCCGTTCGCAGAGGTACTTCTCCTTGGCGACCTGGCACACGAGCATGTTGTCCTCATCGTCGCCCGTGACCGCGATCACGAGGTCGGCCCGCTGGATGCCGGCGCGCTCGAGGACCCACAGCTCAGTCGCGTCGCCGTACTGGACGGCGTGCTCGTACTCTTCCTCGATCACCAGGTAGCGGGGCCGCGAGGACTCGATCAGGGTGACCTCGTTGCCCTTGAGAATCAGCTCGCGCGCGAGGTTGCGCCCGACCTTGCCCGCCCCCACGATGATCACATACACGGCTTGACCTCGCGCATGGGGATCGTGCTGCTGCTCGCCGGTCGCAGGATCATCGCGTGGCTATGCCGACTCGGCGAGCGCGCTCTCGAACATTTCGATCGCGTGCTTGGTGGGTGAGATCGTGTGCAGCCCCTGCTCTGCGTACCAGCTCGCGCGAGCGGGGTCCATCACGCGCACCAAGACCTTGGGCACGCTGAAACGCCGCTGGGCGATCTGGGCGATGATCAGGTTGGTGTTGTCCCCATCGGTGGAGGCGATGAACACGTCGGCACGCTCGATGCCGGCCTGGACGAGCGCGTCGGTCTCCAAAGCCGTGCCCAGCGTGAACAAGCCGCCCGCTTCCTCCCAACTGTCGCGTTGACCGGCGTCCAGGCGCTCGTGGGAGAGTGGGTCCTCATCCAAGACCGACACTTCGTGGCCGGTGGCCAAGGTCGACTTGGCGACGGCCGAACCGACGCGTCCGGCGCCGACGATCAGGATGAACATGGGGCCGCCCGCTCGGGCCCGTCAGGGTACTGGGACATGGCGCGGAGATTAGACGATGGACCCACCGGGCCGTCCCTCGCCGGGGTCGATCGCCTCGACGGCCGGCCCGCCGGCCAGCTCGGGAGCGTGCGCCGCGGAGGGGGCGGCGGGGACCGGCTTGGGA
>JBAURN010000303.1:0-20454 GCA_049581225.1 Solirubrobacteraceae bacterium | reverse complement strand
CCCCAAGCGGGCGAACCGCCAGGACCGCCGCGTCAGCCTGCTCGGGGCGTCTGATCGTGCGCGACTGAACGACCGCGTCGTACTGCTCGAACAAGGATCTGCGCGAAGCGATGTTGGCCGAGGAGAGCAGTGCGAGCAGCAGTTCGTTCCCGGTCCAACCGCTTGTGGCGGTTCCGCCACCCGACACCTCCCGGCGGGAGGGTTGGGGGGGGAGGAGCGCCTGCGGCGCTGGATAGGTCGTACCTGTCGGCTTCCCGGGCTTCAGGTCATAGAGGGGACAGTCGTCCACCAACGCCCGAACTGGCATTGATCCGACGAGCACGCCGTCCTTGAACACGCGCATCTGGCCCGTGTCGGTGACTGTGCCGATCGGCGCACCGGAGACCTCCCACTTCTCACACAACTCGAGGACGGCGTCCACCTTCTCAGGCTCCACCACGCACAGCATCCGCTCCTGGGACTCGGAGACCATGATCTCAAACGGCTCCATGTCGGGCTCGCGCAGGGGAACTTGGGCGACGTCGATGTCGATTCCGACCTCGCCCTTGGAGGCCATCTCCGAGGCGGAGGAGGTGAGGCCGGCGGCGCCAAGGTCCTGGAGGGAGACGAGCAGGCCGCGCTCCAGCAACTCCAAGGAGCACTCCATCAGCTTCTTCTCCTCGAAAGGATCGCCGACCTGGACGGTTGGTCGCTTGTCGTCGTCTTCGCCCAACTCGGCAGAGGCGAGGACCGACGCTCCGCCGATCCCGTCGCGGCCGGTGGAGGCGCCAAACAGGAGAACCGTGTTGCCGACGCCGACGGCCGCGCTGGTCACAAGCTGCTCGCGCCGGGCGATCCCGAGGGCCATCGCGTTGACGAGGCAGTTCTGCTCGTAGGGCGCCTCGAAGTAGACCTCGCCGCCGATCGTGGGCACGCCGATCGAGTTGCCGTAGTGGCCGATCCCGGCTACGGCGCGCTCGAGCAGATAGCGCGAGCGCCCGCCCGCATCGCCCGGCCCCTGGTGCGCTCCTTTTTCTTGCTCACTTCGCCCCCCCTTCCCAACCGGGAAGGGGGACGATTTCAAATGAGGCTCCCCGAACCTGAGCGAATCGAGCACCGCGATCGGCCGCGCTCCGATCGCGAAGATGTCCCTGAGGATGCCCCCAACTCCGGTGGCAGCCCCCTGGAAGGGCTCGACGGCGGAAGGGTGGTTGTGGGACTCGACCTTGAACGCGCACACGAGCCCGTCTCCAAGATCGACCGCGCCGGCGTTCTCGCCGGGACCCATGACCACGCTGGGACCCTCGGTGGGCAGGGTGCGAAGAAGCTTCTTGGAGTGCTTGTAGGCGCAGTGCTCGCTCCACAAGAGCGAGTACATGGCCAGCTCGACCTGGTTCGGTGCGCGCCCCTGCTTCTCGCAGATGAGCCCATACTCGGACTCGGTCAGCCCGAGCGCAAGCGCGTCGTCGAGACTCGGAAGGGTGGCGGAGTCAGACACGCGTGCCCCCCGCCCGGCAAGCGGCGCCCTCAAACACGGGCACCCTCCACGGCCAGTCGCATCGACTCGAAGATGCAAAGCCCGTCGGCCGAGCCGCTCAGCTCGTCGACGGCGTGCTCGGGGTGGGGCATCAAGCCGAACACGTTGCCCCGCTCGTTGCTCACACCCGCAATGTCGCCGGTCGAGCCGTTGAAGTTCTGGCCGGGGGCATACTTGAGCACGACCTGGCGGTTGTCGACCATCGCCGCGAGCGTCTGCTCGCCGGCGTAGTAGCGGCCCCACGAGTGCTTGGCGGGAATGCTCAGGCGTCTCGGACCGGCGGCCACCCGGCTGTCTCCTTCAGACCCACGCTTGCAGGCGCGGGTGAATGCCGTCTCATCCTCGACCACCTCCAGGTCCACCTGCCTGAAGGTGAAGCGCAGATTCGTGTTCGGCAACAAGGCTCCTGGCAGGAGGCGCGCCTCGCACAGGACCTGAAAGCCGTTGCAGATCCCCAGCACAGGGCCACCTTCGGCGGCGAAGGCGATCACCGACTCCATCACCGGCGAGAAGCGCGCGATCGCACCGGCTCGCAAGTAGTCCCCGTAGGAGAAGCCACCGGGCACCACGATCGCGTCAGCCCCCTTCAGGTCCCGGTCGCGGTGCCACAGCAGCTCCGCGTCGCCCACCCGACCGGCGGCGAGCAGCGCATCGACGTCGTCGCAGCTCCCGGGGAACCGCAGAACTCCGAACTTCACGAGCTATCCGCTTGGGACCGTACGCGCACCGCGCGTGCGGTGTTAGTCGCAGGCGAGGACAATCTCGTAGTCCTCGACGAGCGGGTTCGCCAAAAGCTTCTCGCACATCGGCTGCAGCTGACTCTCATCCTGCACGCTCAGCTCCACCAACCTTCCCACGTGCACTTCGGAGATGCCCTCGAAGCCGAGCGCGGGCAGCGCACGCATCACCGCCTCACCCTGGGGGTCGAGGATGCCCGCCTTCGGGCGGATCAGCACGCGCGCTCTCACGCGGTGCGGTCCAGCCAGGCGCTGAACGGCTCGCCCACGATCAGCTCGTAGGCTTCGACGTAGCGGGCGCGCGTGCCGGCCACGACGTCCTCGGGGATCGCGGGCGCGGGAGGCTTCTTGTCCCAGCCGCTGCCGGCGGCCCAATCGCGCACGTATTGCTTGTCGAAGCTGGGCTGGCCTTGGCCCACCTGGTAGCCCTCGACGGGCCAGTAGCGTGAGGAGTCGGGAGTGAGCACCTCGTCGCCCACGACCAGCTCGCCATCCTCGTCGAGGCCCAGCTCGAACTTGGTATCGGCCAGGATCACGCCTCGCTCGCGCGCGTGGGCGGCCGCGTAGGAGTAGAGATCGATCGAAATGTCCCTGACTCGTTCCATAAGACTCCTGTCGCCGACCAGCTCGGCGGCGCGCTCAAAGTCGATCGCCTCGTCGTGGCCGACCTCGGCCTTGGTGGAGGGAGTGAAGATCGGCTCCGGAAGCTGCTCTGACTCGCGCAGACCGGCGGGCAAGTCGATCCCCGACACAGCGCCGCTCGCTTGATAGTCCTTCCAGCCGGAGCCGGTGATGTAGCCGCGCACGACGCACTCGACGGGCAGCATCTTCAACTTGCGCACGACCAGGGCGCGCCCGCGCGCCTCGGGGGGGACGCCGTCGGTGGCCGAGATCATGTGGTTGGCGACGATCCCCTTGGTCTGCTCGAACCAGAACGCGGACAGGCCCGTGAGGACCTTGCCCTTGTCGGGGATCGGTGTGGGGTGGACAGCGTCGTAGGTTGAGATCCGATCGCTGGCGACCATCAAGAGACGATCGCTCAGGTCATACAGCTCGCGCACCTTGCCGCTTGCAAGGAGTGGCAGATCGGCGAGGGCGGCAGTCACATTTCGCGATGCTACCAATCGAGGCGGCCGGTTATCGGGCCGTCAGGCGATCTCGTCCAGACGCGCCACGATCTCTTGGGAATAGCGCGTGAAATGCGAGTAATCGAAGATCGCGTCGAGGTCCAAGCCGGCCGCGCGCTCATCCGCGGCGAGCAGGTCGCGCAGTGGGGTTCTCTCGTCCCACGCCCGTTGAGCGAGCTCCTGGGCGATGCGGTAGGCCTCGTCGCGCACCATCGGCGCACGGCCCCGCTCACGATCGCCCTCGACGAGCGCCAGCAGCACTCTTTGCGAGAACAGCGCGCCCCAAGTCATCTCCAAGTTGGAGTGCATCCGCTCTTCGTCCACCACCAGGCCCTGCACCAGCTTGGCGGCGCTGCTCTGCATGTGGTCGATCAGGATCGTCGAGTCGGGCAGGATCACGCGCTCGACCGAGGAGTGGGAGATGTCGCGCTCGTGCCACAGCGCCACGTTCTCGAGAGCCGCCTGCGCGTTGCCGCGCAACACGCGCGCGAGCCCGGAGAGCTGCTCGCTCTTGATCGGGTTGCGCTTGTGGGGCATTGCCGAGCTGCCCTTCTGACCCGACTTGAACGGCTCCTGGGCCTCGCGCACCTCGGTGCGCTGCAGGTGCCTTACCTCGGTCGCGAAGCGCTCGATCCCGGCGCCCGCAAGCGCGATCGCCTGCAACAGCTCGGCGTGACGGTCGCGCGCCACGACCTGGGTGGAGACATTCTCGCGAGCGAGGCCGAGCCGGTCGAGCACGCGTCGCTCGAACTCAGGGCTGGTCGCGGCGTATGTGCCGACGGCGCCGGAGATCGCGCCCACCGCCACCTGTTCGAAGGCCTCCCGCAAGCGCAGCGCGTTGCGGTGAGCCTCGAAGGCGAAGCCCGCCAGCTTCACGCCGAAGGTGGTCGGCTCGGCGTGCACTCCGTGCGTTCTCCCCACGCACAGGGTGTCCACATGCTCGCGGGCCCTGTTGGCCAAGGCCTGAACGAGCGCTTGGGCGCCGGGCACGATCAGCTCGCCGGCAGCCTTCAACTGGAGGGCAAGCGCCGTGTCGAGCACGTCGGAGGAGGTCAGCCCGAAGTGGATCCAGCGTCCGGCCTCGCCGGCGCTCGCCGAAAGCACGTCGACGAAGGCGGCGACGTCGTGGTCGGTGGTGCGCTCGCGCTCGTCGACCGCCTCGACGGTGAACGTGGCGGCGCGAATCGCCTCCAACTCGGCGGTGCTCGGACCCTCGCGCTCGGCTGAGCGTCCCGGGTCACGCCCGGCGGAGGACTCGTCGAACAAAGCGGGCAGCTCCTCACAGGCCGCGACCTCGACGCGGCGCCACGCCTCCATGCGGGCCTCGTCGGTCCACAGTGCGCCCAGCTCCGGCGGCGTGTAACGGGGGATCACCCTTTGATTATCCCTGCCGCCCTCCAATCATGTACAAACGGGTTGAGCGCGCGCCGCGCGAGGAGACCCGCAAACGGACGGAGGAGCCATGCCCACCTACATCATGCTCTCGACACTCACACCGGAGGGCGTGCAGACGGTCAAGAACAATCCGGAGCGCATCCGCGAGGTCAACAAGGAGGTCGAGCAGCTCGGAGCGACCGTGAAGGCCCAGTGGGCCACCCTGGGCGCCGTGGACTTCATCTCGGTCGTGGAGGCACCCGACGAGAAGACGATGGCACGCGTGTCCTTGGAGTTGGGCTCGCGTGGAACGGGCCGCTATGAGACGTTGGCGGCGATCGGCGTGGACGAGTTCATAGCTTCGTTGTGAAATCCGCCTTCCGAACCACGACCGCGTCCGAGTGGATGCGTGGGAGCTCGATCGCTCGATGAAGGTGCTCGTAGTCGGAGCCGGTGGCAGGGAGCACGCGCTCGTGCGTGCCTTGGCGCGTTCGCCTCAAGAGCCGGAGTTGTTGTGTGCGCCCGGCAACGCCGGGATCGCACAGGACGCGCGAGTGCTGGACATCGCGGTAGACGACATCGACGGGCTGGTGGAAGCCGTGGAGCGCGAGCGGGTGGATCTGACAGTGGTGGGGCCGGAGGCGCCGCTGGTCGCCGGACTCGTCGACGAGCTTGCCGAGCGCGGTCGCTTGGCCTTCGGTCCAAGCGCGGCGGCAGCCGAGCTGGAGGGCTCGAAGACGTTCGCCAAGCACGCCATGGAACAGGCGGGCGTTCCGACCGCCGCGTGGCGACGGGTCGCTTCTTTGGAGGAGGGGATCGAGGCGATTGGCGAGCTGGCCAACCCGGGCGTGGTGGTCAAGGCGGATGGGCTTGCCGCAGGCAAGGGGGTCACGGTCGCCGAGGACGCCGAGCAGGCACAAGCCGCCCTACGGGAGATCTTCGTCGAGAGGCGCTTCGGGGGAGGGCCCACAAGCTCCTCCGGGGACGGGCCGAAGGGTGCGACCGGCTCTGGGACCACGGGACCCGGCGCTGGACCGAGTGCGGTCGTCGAGGAGCTTCTGCTCGGCGAGGAGCTGTCCCTGCTTGCGCTGTGCGACGGAGTGCGAGCGGTGCCGATGGCGCCGGCACGCGACTTCAAGCGGATCTTCGACGGGGACAGGGGTCCGAACACGGGCGGGATGGGCTCTTATTCGCCCGTCGCGGGATTCGACGCGGCCTCGGTGCGCGAACTGGCAGGGGTTGTGCATCAGCCCGTCGTGGATCTCATGCGCGAGCGCGGCACACCTTTCCATGGCGTGCTCTACGCAGGGTTGATGCTCACGACGGACGGCCCGAAGGTGCTCGAGTTCAACGTGCGTTTCGGTGACCCCGAGACGCAAGCCGTGCTGCCGCGCCTGCGCTCGGACCTGCTGGAGCTGTTGCTCGCGGCCGCTCGACCGGGTGGCTTGGAGGGCGCGGAGCTGGTCTGGAGCAAAGACTGGGCGGTGACGCTTGTGTTGGCCTCCGCCGGCTATCCCGCCTCATCCTCCAGTGGCGATGAGATCCATGGTTTGGACAAGATGCCGGCCGGGATCGAGGTGACGCACGCCGGGACAGCCGTCCACGGTCGGGGTGTCCTCACCGCCGGCGGTCGCGTGTTGGCGGTCACCGCCCTGGGGCCGAGCGGGGAGTCGGCCCGCTCGGACGCGTATGCTGCCGCCCACAAGATCTCTTTCGAGGGAATGCAACTGCGGCGAGACATCGCCGCGAACGCCGAACCACAGGCCACAAACGCGACATGACCAAATCCACACTCTGATGACAGACGCCCCCACCCCGATAAGAGCCGAGCTGGCCGAAGCCGAGGTTCAAGCCCAGCTGGAGGAGTTCGACGTGGATGGACCTCTGGTCGGCATCGTGATGGGCTCCGAAAGCGATATGGAGGCGATGGAGAAGGCCGCCAAGGAGCTTCGCACGCGCAACATCCCGCACGAGATGAAGGTCATGTCGGCCCACCGCGAACCCGACACCGTCGCCGAGTACGCCAAGAGCGCCAAGTCCCGGGGGCTGCGCGTGGTGATCGCTGGCGCGGGAATCTCAGCCGCGCTCCCGGGAGCGGTCGCCGCTCACACCGACCTGCCCGTGATCGGCGTGCCGCTCTCAGGCCGCCTGACGGCCGCGGGCGGCCTCGACGCGATCCTCTCGATCGTGCAGATGCCGCCGGGGGTTCCGGTGGCTTGCGTGGGCCTGGACAACGCGCGCAACGCGGCGGTCCTGGCGGCTCAGATCATCGCCGCCTGAGCCGTTCTCGCTAACCGCGCGGTCCAACGCTCCGGCCATTGAAGCGGCTGCGCGCGCGTCGTGTCCAGATCGTTGACGCTGTGCGGGCGAGAAGCGTCTCTCGCCCGCACAAACGACCTGTCTGCGTAAGGCACCGATCGATGCGCCGGGGACAGCCGGTCACCCGGCACATCGATGCGGGTTGGCTATTTCCGTTTGCGTTTCGTCGCGGCCTCGCTTAGCACCACAGACTTCGTCACCGCCGTCCCACTTGCGACGGTCACGCCGGCCTTGCCTGACAGCTTGCGACCTTTGGCCGCGGCCAACGCGCTTTTCCCGGTCGAGGTCAGGCGAACGGAGATCGTGGCCTTCTTCCCGGCGGCGAGTGTGTAAGAGCCCTTTGCGAGCGTCACTGTCTTCTTCTTGGATTTTTTGCCTTTACCCTTGACGGTGACCCGACCCACGATTTCGATCGTACCGCTGCAGGTCGCGTTCGCGCAAGCAATTGGCACCCTTGCCGACCCACCCGACACGACAATTTTCGAACTCGATAGAGTAACCGCGGGTGCAGTCACCACGACCGCCGCGCTCCTTGCGCTTGCATGTCCGGCGACGTTGGTTGCGGTCACTTCGCACACCAGGGCGTGTCCCACGTCGACCGCCGGGATGACATATGCCGAGGACGTCGCCCCACCGACCGGAGCCCCGTCACGCAACCACTGATAGGAGAACGGGGAGCTGAGAGGCCAGCCGACCGACAGCGCCAGTTCTGGTTCACCGGTCCACGAACCGCTCGAGCAGGACAGCAAGCTCCCCACCGTGGGCGTGCCCGACACGCTTGGACCGGCCGTATTGAATGGCAACGATGGCACCATCGCAGCGTTGACTCCCGGCGTGAGCACGCCCAGCTGGACACCAACCGGGTTTGCCGTCGCTTCAGAGAGCTGATTGCTGAAATATTGCGTCACGTACCTGGGCGGGCATCGGGGGAGATGTTCGCACGCCTTGATTTCGGCGCTTGAATAGCGCCAGGAGAAGCCGACCTTGTAAGAACCGGCGCGCAGCCCCGCGATCGCGTATTCTCCTTTATCGTTGGTGACAGTAAACCCGAATTCTCCGCCTGGCCCTTGTGCGGTCACCTCGATTTTGGACAGCCCTGTGTGGGCGTAAGCGTCGGTGACGGTTCCCGAGATCCTGCCCCCTTCGACAAGCGTCGCATTGATCCCGGGCGTTGTCGTTCCCGCGGAAACAAGCACCGGGGTGGCAGCCGAAAACGATTCTTGCCCATTGTAATACTGGGAAAGATAAGTAGAGCCCGATGGAGAAAAGCCGACCTTGTAAGAACCTTCCGGCAGACCTTCAAGGATATATTCGCCGTTTGCGTTGGTGAGAGCGGACGCGCCGGCTATGAATTCGAATTCGCCACCGTACGCTTCGACGCTGACGTCCGCGACGGGTGCACCCGCGCTGTTCGTCACCCGTCCCGCGATCTTACCGGGCTGCGTCATTTCTGCATCGATTCCGGTAGTCGCGTTTCCTTCGACGACCGGCACAAAGCTCGCGCTTTCAAACGAGGCCTGTTTCTGGTAGTACTGATCGGCGTAGCCGGGCCGGTCGGAAAAGCCGACCTTGTATGAGCCTCCAGGCAGCCCGCCCACCGTATATTCTCCATTCACGTTGGTGGAGGAAGTGCCCTTGATTTCTTCGTCCACGTTGTACACGGTGACTGAAACGCCCGCAAGTTCTTTGTGACCGGATTCGGTGACGGTACCTTCGATACTGCCGGTGGCCGCGAAGGCAGACGGGGCGAGCGCCAGAGACGCTATGCATCCGACCAGCGCCACCAATACCCAGTGCCGGGCGCTCCGACGTCGAGAACCATGGCGTAGAACATCGTTCCCGGCATCGCGATACGCCGCCGCAAAAGCACTTCGCATAAAAACTCTCCCTTGTTTGATGACGCGCGTCGCGCGGAACAAGACGAACAGGCGCCTCAGCTGCCTCCCAGGCCGCTGCAGCCTGGACGTCCACCACCCCCGCTACGCCTCACATGTCTCCGCGGCATCGTATGTGGCGCGAGGCGCCGTTGTCAAGCAATATCTCAACTAACGGCATTCTACCGATAGTTGCGGTAGTGCTCTAGGGGCATCAGGTCGTCGCGGCTACCGCGCCCGCCGCCCGGTCGAGCGTGATCTGGCCATGCGCCACGTCGGCCACGACGGTCTCCCCCGAATGAAAGCGGCCTTCCAACAAAGCAAGCGCCAGCCGGTCCACGAGCTGCTTTTGGATCACCCGCCGCAACGGCCGCGCGCCATAGGTGGGGTCATAGCCCATATTCCCCAGCAGCTCACGAGCGGCGGGAGTGATATCCAACTCCACGCCGCGCTCGGCCACGCGCTCGATCACGTGCTGCAGTTGCAGGTTCACGATCTCTGAGATCTGCTCGCGCGAGAGCGCGTTAAAGCGGACTATCTCGTCGAGCCGGTTGATGAACTCGGGCTTGAAGTGGTTTGTGAGCTCGGCTCGCATGTCATCGCCGGTGGCGGCCACCGGAATGTTGGAGGTCATGATCAGGACGGTGTTCTTGAAGTCCACGGTGCGCCCCTGACCGTCGGTTAGGCGGCCGTCGTCCATCACTTGAAGGAGGGTGTTGAAGACGTCGGGGTGGGCCTTCTCGATCTCGTCGAGCAGCACCACGGAGTAGGGCCGGCGGCGGACCATCTCGGTGAGCTGGCCGCCCTCCTCATAGCCCACGTATCCGGGAGGCGCGCCGACAAGGCGGGAGACCGAGTGCTTCTCCATGTACTCGCTCATGTCGATCCTCACCATCGCGTCTTGGGAGTCAAACATGAACTCCGCCAAGGCCCGCGCCAGCTCGGTCTTTCCCACACCGGTGGGGCCCAGGAACAGGAACGTGCCGATCGGCCTGTTCGGGTCCTGCAATCCCGCGCGCGAGCGACGCAGAGCGGTCGCGACAGCCTCGACGGCCTCGTCTTGGCCGACGACGCGTTCGTGCAGCCGCTCCTCCATGTGAATCAGCTTCTCGACTTCGCCCTCCATCAGACGTGAGACGGGGATGCCGGTCCAACGGGCGACCACCTCGGCCACGTCCTCGGCGTCGACCTCCTCCTTGAGAAACACGGGACCGCCCGAGCCGTCCATCGGGGCGGGACCGCCGCTCACTCCGTCCGCCGTGTCCTCCTCACCGCCCTGCTCACGCTCTCGCTCGGCCGCTTCGTGCTCGGCGAGCTGCTTTTCCAATTCGGGGATCTCTCCGTAGCGCAGCTCGGCGGCGCGTTGCAGGTTGGCCTCGCGCTCGGCCCTTTCGGCCTCGACCTTGGCCTGCTCCAGGCGTTCCTTGAGCTCGGAAATGCCCTGAATCGCCTGCTTCTCCTTCTGCCACTGCGCCCTCATCGCCGCCGAACGCTCCTTGAGCTCGGCCAGCTCGGCCTCGATCGCGGCACGACGCTCCTTGGACGCGTCGTCCTTCTCCTTTTGCAAGGAGGTCAGCTCGATCTCGAGCTGCATCACGCGCCGGTCCACCTCGTCGATCTCGGTCGGCACCGAGTCGATCTCGATACGGATCTTGGACGCCGCCTCGTCGATCAGGTCGATCGCCTTGTCGGGCAGGAAGCGGTCGGCGATATAGCGATGGGAGAGCGTTGCCGCCGCAATCAAAGCGTTGTCTTGGATGCGCACGCCGTGGTGGGTCTCGTAGCGCTCCTTCAGTCCCCTGAGGATCGCGATCGTGTCCTGCACGCTGGGCTCGCCCACCGTCACCGGCTGGAAGCGTCGCTCCAAGGCCGCGTCCTTCTCGATGTACTTGCGGTACTCGTCGAGCGTGGTCGCGCCCACACAGCGCAGCTCTCCCCGCGCGAGCATCGGCTTGAGCAGGTTGGCGGCGTCCACAGAGCCCTGCGCGGCGCCGGCTCCCACGATCGTGTGGAGCTCATCCAAGAAGAGGATCACCGCGCCCTGAGCCTCGGAGACTTCCTTGAGCACACCCTTCAAGCGCTCCTCGAACTCGCCGCGATAAACCGCGCCGGCGATCAAGGCGCCCATGTCGAGCGCCACGACGCGGCGCTCGCGCAAGGACTCGGGCACGTCGCCGGACACGATCCGCTGGGCCAAGCCCTCGACGATCGCCGTCTTCCCCACGCCGGGCTCGCCGATCAGGACGGGGTTGTTCTTGGTTCTGCGCGAAAGCACTTGGATGACCCGGCGGATCTCCTCGTCGCGACCGATCACCGGGTCGAGCTTGCCCTGCTCGGCCAGCTCGGTGAGGTCCTTGCCGAAGCGCTCCAGCGACTTCTGCTCCTCCTCGGACGGAGGCGCCGCACCCGCGACGCCGCCAGGCGTCTGTCCGTTGGGGGGTGTCATCGCTCGTCGGCCCTCGGTTGGGTCTGTTGCCTGCTCGGGGCGGGCGGGGTCCGAAACAACGAGCGCGCATCCGCCGCGCGCACCAGGTCTGTGCGGGACTCCCGAAATGGAACCAACTCCGCACGGAACGAGCGACGAACCCGCTCCAACTCCTCGGCCAGTTCCACCTGGGTATGCAATGCCTTCACTTCCAGCTCTTCGATGCGAGCGTGCATATCCTGCACCTCGGACTCCAGATCCATCACCCGCTGCACGCCGGCCAGGTTGAGTCCCAACTCGACCGTCATCTCGTGGATGCGACGCAGCTTCTCGACATCCTCTTGGGAGTACAGCCGGGTGCCCTTCGGAGAGCGCTTGGGCTCCACCAAGCCGCGCGACTCGTACATGCGCAGCGTCTGCGGGTGCATCTTGGCGAGCTCGGCCGCGACCGAGATCATGAAGACACCACGGTCGGTTTCGACTTCGACGCGTGTGACGCGCTTGCCCGTCCGGTTTTCGCCGGTCATGAGGAGACCTCCGAGGCCGTCATGGAGTGACCTCCGAGAACAGCTTCGCGCGGGGATTGCCATTCATCGTCTTGGACAGCTCGTCCACCGCGGCACGCTGCTCGTCGGTCAGCTGATCGGGGACGTCGATCGTGAAGCGGTAGTGGATGTCGCCGCGGCTCTTGCCGCCAAGCTTCGGCGGACCCTCGCCTCGCAGGCGCTGCAAGGAGCCGTCGTGCGTGCCCGGCTTTACGCGCAGCGTCTTGGTCCCGTCGAGCGTGGGCACCTGCACCTCGGCGCCGAGCAGAACCTCGGGTACGGTCAGGGGCACCTCGACTTCGAGATTGTCGCCCTTGCGCTTGAACACGGGCGAGGGATCGACATGGGTGATGACGTACAGGTCTCCCTCGGGCCCGCCTCGTGCGCCGGCCTCGCCCTTGCCGGGCACCCTGATGCGCGAGCCCTCCTTGACCCCCGCGGGGATGTTGACGCGAAATTTGTTCACACCACGTACTGCTCCTGAGCCGCCGCAGGTGGGGCAGGGATCCTCGATCACCGTGCCGCTGCCGCCACAGCGCGAGCAGGGTTGAGTGATGGAGAACATGCCCTGTCCCTCGCTCTCGATCCCGCGCCCTTCGCAGCGTGGGCACACCTTCGGCGTGGTGCCCGGCTTGGCGCCGGTGCCGTGGCAGGTCGGACAGGCGCTGGTCGTGGGAACCGACAGGGGAACCTGCGCTCCCGAGATCGACTGCTCGAAGGAGATGCGCACCTCGGTCTCGAGGTCCCGTCCCCGTTGGGGGCGCGCACGAGCGCGCCGGCCACCGGCGCCCGCGGATCCGCCCGCTCCACCTCCACTGCCGCCGAACAGGTTGGAGAGGATGTCGCCCATCGAGGAGGCGTCGAAGTCGAAGTTGCCAAAGCCACCGAAGCCGGGGCCTCCCGAGGCGCCGCCCGCGAAAGGTCCGGTGCCGTTGTCGTACTGCTTGCGCTTCTCGGGGTCGCCCAGCACGTCGTGGGCCTGGGAGATCTCCTTGAAGCGCTCCTCGGCCTGTTTGTCGTCTGGATTGCGGTCGGGGTGATACTTGCGCGCCAGCTTGCGATACGCCTTCTTGATGTCCTCGGCGCTCGCCTTCTTGTCGACTCCGAGCGTCTTGTAGTAGTCGGGACGTGTTGCCATGTGGTCTCCGATTTACGCGGCCACCAGGACGCGCGCGGGCCTGATGATCGTCTCGCCCATGCGATAGCCGTCCTGGTAGACCTCGGCCACGGTGCCGCTCGCGGCGCCCTCGACCGGCTGCTGGGCCATGGCTTCCTGCTGGTTGGGGTCAAACCGCTCTCCCAGCGGCGCGAACGCCTCGATGCCCACGCGCGCGAGTGCGCCCGCGATCTCCGAGCGCACAAGCCGCACGCCGGCCAGCAAGGGGTCCTCGGCCTCGGCCGCCTCGATCGCGCGGTCGAGGTTGTCGAGCGCGGGCAACAGCTCCTTGGCGAGCTTTGCCACACCCCGGTCTTGAGCCTGCGCCGCATCGCGCGCGACGCGCTTGCGGTAGTTCTCGAAGTCGGCCTGCGTGCGCTGCGCGAGGGCCAGGTATTGATCGCGCTCGGCAGAGGTCTTGACGAGCTCGTCGAGGTCCCCCTGGACCTCGACGGCGTCGTCCTCTATTTGCTCGGCCTCGACGACCTCCTCGATCTCCTGCTCAGCCCCCTCCATCAGCTCTTGCCCTCGTCGACGACCTCCGCATCGACGACGTCCTCCTCGGCGGAGGCACCGTCACCGTCGGCCCCCGTACCGCCCCCATCGGGCGCGGCGGCGGCCGCGTCGGCCTGAGCCTTCTGATACATCGCCTCGGAGACAGCGTGGAACGCTGTCTGCAGGGCCTCGGTGCGGGCGTTGATCGCGGCCGGGTCCTCGGACTCGAGCGAGTCGCGCACCTCCTTGATCGCCTCCTCGATGCGGCCCTTGGAGTCGGCGTCGACCTGGTCGCCCAGATCGACAAGCTGGCGCTCGGCCTGGTAGGCGGCGTTCTCGCCGTTGTTGCGAGCCTCCGCCAGCTCCCGCGCCTTGCGGTCCTCCTCGGCGTGGGACTCGGCGTCGGTGACCATCCGCTTGATCTCATCCTCCGACAGACCGGACCCGGCCTTGATCTCGATCTTCTGCTCCTTGCCGGTGCCCAGATCCTTGGCGGATACGTTGAGGATGCCGTTGGCGTCGATGTCGAACGCGACTTCGATCTGGGGGATGCCGCGTGGCGCCGGTGGAATACCGGTCAGCTGGAACTTGCCGAGGGACTTGTTGTATTGGGCCATCTCGCGCTCGCCTTGCAGCACGTGGATCTCCACCGAGGGCTGATTGTCCTCGGCGGTGGAGAACACCTCGCCCTTGCGGGTCGGGATCGTGGTGTTGCGCTCGATCAGCTTGGTCATCACTCCGCCCTTGGTCTCGATGCCGAGCGTGAGCGGGGTGACGTCCAGCAGCAGCACGTCCTTGACGTCGCCGGCAAGCACCCCGGCTTGGATCGCGGCTCCAACGGCGACCACCTCGTCGGGGTTCACACCGCGATGAGGATCCTTGCCGGTCAGCTCCTTGACCTTCTCCTGCACGGCGGGCATACGCGTCATGCCGCCGACCAGCACGATGTGGTCGATCTCCTTGACGCCCTTGTCTTTGGCGTCGTCGATCGCCTGGCGCACGGGGGCCACGACGCGGTCGAGCAAGGCCGATGTCAGCTCGGCGAGCTTGGCCCGGGTCAGGCGCGTATCGAGGTGCTTGGGGCCCGAGGAGTCAGCCGTGATGAAAGGCAGGTTGATCTGGGTCTCCTGGGTTGTGGAGAGCTCGATCTTGGCCTTCTCGGCGGCCTCGTACAGACGCTGGAGCGCCATCGGATCGGCGCTCAGGTCGATGCCCTGATCGCGCTTGAAGTCGGCCACGAGCCAATCGACGATCGCCTTGTCGAAGTTGTCGCCTCCAAGGTGGTTGTCGCCCGCGGTGGACTTGACCTCGAACACGCCGTCGCCGATCTCCAGGACAGACACGTCGAAGGTGCCGCCGCCGAGGTCGAAGACGAGGATGGTCTGGTCGTTTTCCTTATCGAGCCCGTACGCCAAAGAGGCGGCGGTGGGCTCGTTGATGATGCGCTTCACCTCGAGGTTGGCAATCTTGCCGGCGTCCTTGGTGGCCTGGCGCTGGTCGTCGTTGAAGTAGGCGGGAACGGTGATCACGGCCGAGTCGACCGTTTCGCCCAAATACGCTTCGGCGTCGGTCTTCAGCTTCTGCAGGATCATGGCGCTGATCTCAGGCGGCGAGTACTGCTCACCGGCCGCTTCGACGCGAGCGTCGCCGTTGGGGCCGGAGACGACCTTGTAGGGGACGATCGACTCCTCCTCGCGGACCTCGCCCTCCTTGCGGCCCATGAAGCGCTTGATCGAGAAGACGGTGTTCTGGGGGTTGGTCACGGCCTGTCGCTTGGCGACAGTGCCGACGAGCCGCTCACCGGAGGCTGTGAATGCGACTACGGACGGGGTGGTGCGGCCACCCTCGGCGTTCTCGATGACGGTGGGCTCGCCACCCTCGAGCACGGCCATGCACGAATTCGTCGTACCGAGGTCGATGCCTATGGTCTTGCCCATGAGCTGGTGCTCCTTCTGTTCAGTTGGATCAAATCTAAGTGAGACCATAGCAGATAATCTGCGGTCTCACAACAGGCTACCTTTAGTTGTATGAAGCCCAAGCTGCGCGGGGTCTCACACCAGTATGCATTCTTCGTATCGCTCGGATGCGGCCTCACGCTGATCTTGGCGGCCTCCGACGGTCGGGCGCGGCTCGCGGCCAGCATCTACGCGATCGCGGTGTCCGCCCTGTTCGGAACAAGCGCGCTCTACCACCGCATCACGTGGCGTCCAAAGGCTCGCCGCTGGATGCGACGCTTGGATCATTCGATGATCTTCGTCATGATCGCCGGGACCTATACTCCCGTCGCTCTACTTGCCCTGAAAGGCGCTCTGGCAAGCACGATTCTGATCGTCTTGTGGGCGGGCGCGCTGGGCGGCGTTGTGTTCAAGCTTGTGTGGATAGATGCGCCCAAGTGGTTGTTTGCGGGGGTTTATGTCGTGCTTGGACTGGTGTCCGCGGCCGTCTTCGGTGAGTTGCCCGCCACGATCGGCTGGCTTGGCGTGCTTGGTCTCGCTTTGGGTGGCTTGCTCTACGTGCTCGGAGCGATCGTGTACGCGAGCGGTCGCCCAAACCCGTGGCCGAAGGTGTTCGGCTACCACGAGATCTTCCATGCGCTCGTGATCGTCGCGGCTGCGCTGCAATATGCGGTGATCGCTTTTGCGGTGCTGCCTCACGGCTGACCACACCGCGCCGGAGTCCAAGACAACGAGATGTGAGGAGTCGACCTCGTATGTCAGTTGCCGAACATGCCCCGGCTCGGGCACATCCGCGCCAGCGCACACTCATCGCAAGCCGGATTGCGCGCGTGGCAGGTTCGCCGCCCATGCCGCAACAGGTTCACATGGAACTCCAGCTCCTCCCCGGGCGGTGTGATGGCGAGCATCTGGTCGTGCAGCTCATCGAAGGGAGCCCCAGGGCGGAACAGACCCAGGCGCGTGCCGACGCGCGAAACGTGCGTGTCGACGGGAACGTCGGGCAGGCCATAGGAGAACAGCAGGACACAGGCCGCTGTCTTGCGACCGACGCCGGGAAGGGCGCACAAGTAGTCGCGGCTATCCGCGAGCGGAGCGTCGCGCATCCACTCCAGCGACAGGCGACCCGCCGTCCCCGGCGTGGAGCTGGTCTTCGACGAGGCGTCAGCGCTCGCGGCCGAATCTGCAATCGCCGCGAGGATCGCCTGGATACGAGCCGACTTGACCTTGGAGATGCCGCCTGGGCGAATCGCCTCCTCCACCTCGGAGACGGGAGCCGCCAGCACGGCCTCATAGTCGATCGGCTCTCCTGGCCTCGCAAAGCGCGCGCGCAAGCGCAAAAACGCAACGTCGCGGTTGCGGTCGTTGGTGCTCTGCGAAAGCACCGTCAGGATCAACTCGTCCAGCGGCCGCCCGTGGGGCGCCATGCGCGGAATGCCATAGACCTCACGCAGCCGGTCGCGAATGCGCAGCACGCGCGACCGGGTCGGAGGCTTCCACACGGACGCGGTCTCAAGTGAGCGCGCCCGCTTTGATGCGGGGGGAGACACGGTGTCACCGTATCCGGGAGAGCCGACGCCCGCCCGCCTATATCCTCGCGGGGTGCCAGACATCGCCGAGCACACCGCCGAGCTCGAAGGCCTGCCCATCTATTGGCGCAGCACCCCGCCAAGCGGCCCGGCGATCGTACCTGCGCTCTATCTGCACGGAGTTCCCAGCAGCTCCGACGACTGGGTGCCGTTCCTGGAGCGCACCGGCGGGTTGGCGCCGGATCTGCCCGGCTTCGGCCGCTCGGGCAAGCCCGGCTACCTGAAGTACACGATCGAGGAGTACGCCGGCTTCATCGAGCGTTTTCTGGACATGGTCGAAGTCGAGCGCGTGCGGATGCTCGTGCACGACTGGGGCGCGGTCGGTCTCGCCTTCGCACAGGCCCACCCCGAGCGAGTGGACCGGCTGGTCGTCACCAACGCGGTCCCACTGCTGCCCGGCTACAGGTGGCATCGCACCGCCCGAATGTGGCGCACGCCGGTCCTCGGAGAGCTGGTCATGGGGGCAACCTCGCGCTGGGCGATGCGCCGCTCGACCGTCGAGGCGAGTGCGACCCCGGGACCACTTCCCGCGGATTGGATCGACTCGGTGATGGCCCACTTCGACCACGGCACCCAGCGCGCGATCCTGCGCCTCTACCGCAGCTCGCCGAGCGAGACGCTGACGAGGGCCGGCGAGCATCTCTCCAGGCTGGAGATGCCGGCGCTCGTGTTCTGGGGGATGCAGGATCCCTACATCCCGGAGCGCTTCGCCCGCGAGTACGCGAACGCGCTGCCGGGCAGCGAGCTGGTGCAGCTGGACGGAGCCGGCCACTGGTGGTGGTTGGACCGGCCGGAGGCGATCGAGCGCGTAACGACGTTCCTCGCCGCCGCCTGAGCGAGGACGGGCCCGTGGCCTCAGAAGCGGAGCGCATACGAGCGACCGGGAGCGCCGACAGCGCGCCTCGGCGCGACGGCGACACCCCCCCGGGTGAGCAAAGCGATCGGAGGCATTTCCGCGAACTGCTCCAGCGGCCGTGGGCGATCGCACTGGCGGTGGCCATCCCGCTGACCGTCGCCTACCTGATCGCGGCCCCACCGGCGGGCGATCTGGCTGCCGCCACCTATCGCAGCGACCTGTTCGCGCGAGCCGGCTTCACCACCTGGGACACGGGCTGGTACGCCGTCCACGGCCACTGGCTACCGGCCTACTCGCTGCTCTCACCGGCCCTGGGAGCGCTCCTGGGCGTGCGCCTGCTGCTGGCGCTCTCGGCCATCGTCGCGTCGAACCTGTTCGCGCTGATTGCCGAGCGCGTGTTCGACATCGCCGCCGCACGCCTCGCCGCCGGCTGGTTCGCGCTTGGCGTGAGCGTGAGTCTCCTGTCTGGTCGCGTGCCCTATCAGCTCGGCTTCGCGGTCGGCCTGGGGGCCGTGCTTGCTTTGATCTGCGGACGCCACACTTGGGCACTCGCTCTGGCCGTGCTGACAAGCGCCGCCAGCCCCGTCGCAGGGGCTTTCCTGGCGCTTGCCGGCGTGGCGGGAGGGCTGGGGGTCGTGTTGTCCCAAAATGCAGGCCCCGCGGGCGCGCGCGGCCTGGCAACGAGATCTAGTTCTTTTAAAAAGGTCGCGCGCGCGCGCAGGGCACCCCCCAGCGCAAACAACACCACCCGCCCATCGGCCCCGAGCTGCTTCGCTTTCGCCGGGGCGGCCGGCGCCCCGATACTCATACTGAGCCTCGCCTACCCCGAGGACGGCTACGAGCCGTTCGCCGCCTCCGCTTTCTGGCCGGCGCTCGCCGGCGTCGTCTTGATTGCGCTGCTGTTGCCGCGCGGGCCACTCACCGAACGGGGTCGCACGACCGTTCGGGTCGGCTGTGCCCTGTACGCGCTCGCGCTGATCGCGTCCTACGCGATCCACACGCCGATGGGCGGCAACGCGGCCCGCCTCGGACCGCTGCTCGCGGGACCGCTGCTGGCCGGTGTGCTGTGGGAGAAGCGACGCGCGACCCTGCTCGTCCTGGCGCCGCTGCTGGTCTACTGGCAGCTGGCAACCCCGATCCGCGATTACGCCTCGATCTCGGGCGACCCGTCGGTCAAAGCCGCCTACTACGCGCCCGTATTGGCCGAGCTGCGCCAACTGACCCAAGGCAAGCCCACGATCGTCGAGGTGCCGCTCACCAAAGCTCATTGGGAGGCCGCCTACCTCGCCGGACACGACGGCGTCGAGCTGGCAAGGGGCTGGGAGCGCCAGCTCGACACGCGCTACGCCGCGATCTTCTACCGCCCTAGCCTGAGCGCGGCCGCCTACCGCTCTTGGCTGCTCGAAAACAAGGTCCAGTACGTGGCGTTGCCCGACGCCCCACTCGACAAAGCTGGCACCTTGGAGGGGGCCATGGTCGCGCGCGGACTGCCCTATTTGCGCGAGCTGTGGCGCTCGAAGCACTGGCGTGTCTACCGGTTCATCGGCTAGGCTTTGTGGGTGGCCGTCCGCGCGAATCCGCCGTCCTCGCAAGGAGACTCGACCAAGAGTGCGACGGCGAAGAGCAGGCTGGACGCGCTACGGGCGCGGGTGCTGCCGCGGGGATGGGTCGACCTCTTGCGCCAGGTCGCGCTGGTCGGCCTGGCCTACGGCGCCTACAGCCTCGTGCGGGGACTGGTGAAAAGCGACACGACCGCCGCCTTCAAACACGCGCTCGACCTGATCCAGGTCGAGCGCAGCCTGCACCTGTTCGTCGAGCCGAGCGTGCAGGCGTGGGCGTCGAGCAGCCATCTGCTGATGGACTTCTCGAGCTGGCTCTACGTAAACGCGCAGACCTCGATCACGCTGGCGGCGCTGATCTATCTGTACGTGCGCCACAACGGCTCGTTCTACTTCGTGCGCAACATGTTCGCGATCGCCATGCTGATCGCCTTGGTCGGATACGCCGTGTTCCCGACGGCGCCCCCGCGCTTCTTGCCCGAGTGGGGCTTCGTCGACTCCGTCTCGGACCTGACCGGCGTGCACGTCTCGCACGCCAGCGCCTCGATGAACGCCCTTTTCAACCCATATGCGGCGGTGCCCTCGATGCACGTGGCATTCGCCCTGATGATCGGCTGGCCACTGGCCTCGCTTTCGCGCACACGCGTGGCGAGCGTCTTGTGGCGGCTGTATCCGCTGCTGATCGCGTTCGTGATCGTGGCCACCGCCAATCACTTCATCCTCGACGCGATCCTCGGCGCTCTCACGGCCGGCGCATCGGCGCTGGGCGCGCGCAGGCTGGGGCAGATGAGACCCGCCGCCTGGCGCTTTGGCGCGGCGCCCGCGGGAGCCGGATAGGCTTCCCGGTGTCCCCGGGACCTTCTAGACCTCTGCGTCGCGAGCGAGCCAGACCTGAGTGCTCCGGGACGCCGACCGCATTCGATGACGCCT
>JBAURN010000302.1:0-3284 GCA_049581225.1 Solirubrobacteraceae bacterium | reverse complement strand
ACGCCGAACTCCTCCTCGAGCGCCTTGATCCGCTCCGCCAGCTCGAGCACGGAAATGCCCTTGAGCTCCTCGATCCAGTCCTGTGTGCTTGTTGCCATCTGTCAGTCCTCCTTGGTTGCTTCGGCGCTCTCGGTCTCGCCTGTGCCCTCTTGGGCCTGCGCCGAAGCGTCCGTCTGGTTGTCGTCTTGTGCCGGCTTCTGTGCCGACTCAGCTTGGTCTGGAGCGCTCTCGGCCTCAGCCGCGGGCGTCTCCTCGGCCGCCTCGGGCTCCTTGGCCGCCTCGGGCTCCTCGGCCACAGGCTCACCGACCTCGGGCTTACCGACCTCGGGCTTATCGACCGCAGGCTCACCGGCCTCGGGCTCGGCCGAGGCCGACTCGGCGACGGGCGCCTCTCCGGCCGGAATCTCGCCGGACTCCTTCTTTTCCTGAACCTGGCCGAGCGCGACGGCGAGGCCACCCACAAGCGCGTTCAAGGTGCGAACAAGGCCCGAGATCGGGGAGGCGACGATGCCGACGAGCTGCCCGTAGAGCACTTCACGCGAGGGCAAACGCGAGATCGATCGAATCTGATCGGCGTCGAGGACGTCACCGTTCATCAGGCCGCCCTTGAACGGCAGAAGCTGGGTAGCGCGCGCTTGATCCGCGACGGCCTTGGCGGCCAAGGCGGCATCGCCACGTACGAAGGTCAACGCGGTGGGACCGCTCAGCAGTGTCTTGAGCGACTCGGCGCCCACCTGATCGGCGGCACGTTCGGTGAGCGAGTTCTTGACGACCCGGAAACTGGCGTCGGCTTCGCGCAATTTGGCCCGCAGCTCGGCTGCTTGGGCTACCGATATCCCGCGATAGTCCACCGCGAACACGGCCTCTGCGCCGTCGATCTCGGCCGCTAGCGCCTCTATGGTGGCTGCCTTTTGCTCTCGGTTCATCTCGTTCCTTGCTCTCTTGGAAGCTCGATCGCCCACGTGCAGGGGGGGCGTCGAGAGCGGAGATGAACCGCTTTCGCTCGCTCCACCTGCCCCGGTCTTGTGTCGCCCAGAGGCGACGCCGGGGGTCTCGGGCGGTGAGCCGTGGATTAAATCAGGCCGCCGCTGCCTCTTCGAGGATGTCGCGAGTCTTGCTGGGATCGACCTTGATCCCGGGACCCATGGTGGAGGTCATTGTGATCGAGCGCAGATAGCGCCCCTTGGCGGCCGAGGGCTTGGCCTTGACCAGCTCTTCGACCACAGCCGCGTAATTTTCGAGCAGGCCGCGCTCTTCAAAGGAAGCCTTGCCGATCACCATATGGACGATCGCGGTGCGATCGGTGCGGTACTCGACCTTGCCCGACTTGGATTCCTCGACGGCTTTGGCCACGTCCATCGTGACCGTCCCCACCTTGGGGTTGGGCATCTTGCCTGAGGGGCCGAGGATGCGCCCGAGTTGGCCGACGACCGACATCAGGTCGGGAGTGGCGATCGCCACGTCGAAGTCGTCGAAGCCCTCTTGAATGCGCTTGGCGAGATCCTGGGCGCCAACGACGTCGGCACCGGCCTGCTCGGCTTCGGTCGCCTTCGCGCCCTGAGCGAACACGGCCACCTTGACGTTCTTGCCGAGCCCATTGGGCAGCGCAATCGTCCCGCGCAGCTGCTCGTCGGCGTGGCGCACGTTCAACCCGGTGCGCACATGCAGCTCGACCGACTCGTCGAATTTGGTGGAAGCCAAGCTCTTGACCAAGGCGACCGCTTCGGCGGGCGTGTGCTCGCGCTCGCGATCGACCTTCTCGAGCGCCTCGCGGTGGCGTCGTCCGTGCGAGCTCATGCCGCCACGTCCACGCCCATCGAGCGGGCTGTGCCCGCGATGATCTTGACCGCTTCGTCCACATCGTGGGCGTTCAAGTCGGCGAGCTTGCGCTCGGCGATCTCGCGCAGCTGGGCGTCGGTGATCGTGCCCACCTTGTTGCGGTTGGGCTCACCCGAGCCCTTCTCCAATTTCAGGGCCTGCTTGATCAGAACGGCCGCCGGCGGGGTCTTCGTCACAAACGTGAACGAGCGATCCTCGTAGACCGTGATCACCACCGGGATGATCGTTCCGGTCTCCGACAGGGTCTGCGCGTTGAAGGCCTTGCAGAACTCCATGATGTTGATGCCGTGTTGGCCCAGGGCGGGACCGACCGGCGGAGCCGGGCTCGCCTGGCCCCCGCGCGCTTGCAGCTTGATTGTTGTCAGAACCTTCTTAGCCATATATATCCCGCGCCTAGAGCTTCTTTACCTGGTCGAAGCCCACCTCAACAGGTGTCTCGCGACCAAAGATTGATACCAGGACCTTGAGCTTGGCGGCGTCGTCGTTGATCTCGGAGATCTCCCCGGAGAAGTCGGACAAGGGCCCGGAGACCACCTTGACGGTCTCTCCGATCGTGAATTGAGCGCGAGTCCTGGGAGCGGTGGCGACCTCCTTGTGGAGGAGGCGATCCACCTCAACCTGGGTCAAGGCAACGGGCTCTTGGGATGAGCCCACGAAGCCGGTGACGCCGGGCGTGCCCTTCACGACACCCCAAGAATCCTCATTGAGCTCCATGTTGACCAGCACGTAGCCGGGCATCGTGCGCTTCTCGACGGTGATCTTCTGGTTGTCCTTCATCTCCGAGACGGACTCGGTCGGGACGACCACCTGGCGCACGGCGCGCTGCTGGCCCAAGGACACAACCCGATGCTCGAGATTGTGCTTGACCTTGTTCTCGTGACCGGAGTAGGTGTTGACGACATACCAACGAAACATTCAAGTTCCTGACAGCTTCAAGGGGTGGACAAGACAGGCGTTATAGACGGACTGGAAAAATGGGCGGGACTAAATTGCGGAGCGGGACGGTATCGCCTCTAGCTCTCTGACGTTCGATGACCAAGCAGCTCAAGGACGCAGTGAGCGAAATGTGCGCTAGCACATGAGCGATCGAGGACGCCGAGATGCGCAGGTCATCTGGCGTCAGAGGATGAAATTTATGATCTTTTGGGCAGCCCAGTCGGCTAGGCCGAGATATACGCCTGCGACCGCCACGAAGCCGATGACGACTGTAGTGGCCTGAGTGACGTGACGCCGGTCGGGCCACTGTACTCGTTGCAGCTCGGCCCAGCTGGCTCGCAGGAAAGCAATCGCACGCCTGTGGATCGGTTGAGACGGCTTTTGGACAGCCGGCGCCTCTTCGGCGGCCGCGCCGTCACCGAAAGCTTCCTCGGCGGTCTCCGGACCGCTCCGACGACCTCCGCGACCTCCTCGCCCGCCCGCCGCGGCGAGCTCGGTCGGTGGCGCCT
>JBAURN010000301.1:0-8914 GCA_049581225.1 Solirubrobacteraceae bacterium | reverse complement strand
GCAACGGGTCGGGGGCGCCGCCGCCGAGAACCCGCGCGGCGCTGCTCAAACGCTCGACGACACCGACGCGCAAGTCCTCCACGAGCAAGGCCTCCCGTGCCCGGCCGGGCCCGAGCACGAGCATCTCCATGCCCGCCTTGCGACACGCCTCGGCCACCGCCAGCGTCCCGTGACAAGGCCGTACCTCGCCATCGAGCGAGAGTTCTCCAAACAATGCACGTGTATCGAGCAGATCGCCCGGAATCTGCCCACTGGCAGCCAGCACCGCACAGGCAAGCGCCAGATCGAAGGCGGGGCCGACCTTCGGCACGTCCGCCGGCGCCAAGTTTGCGGTGATACGTCGTGCGGGGAACTCAAAACCAGAGTTCAACACCGCCGCATGTACCCGGTCGCGCGCCTCCCGCACGGCCGCGTCAGCGAGACCAACGATTGCAAAGGCCGGCAGCCCGGCCCTGATGTCGACCTCCACGCTGACGGCGCGCGCATGGAGACCTTCGATGGTGAACGTCCGCGCCCGAGCGAGCATTCGTGCCTCCCGTGTCGGTTTTCAGGCGAGGCGCTTCAAGCTAGGGCGAGCTTGGGACGGTATTTTGCGCGAGCCTTTACGCGGGCTCCCGCTTGGCCTTGGATTGTGGCGCGACGGGGGTGCCCCACGCGTGCGCGGGGCACCACTTAGCGCCGACTACAACCCGACCGGGTGGCGCACCACGTAGCCCGCGGTCGAAGTCATCGAATCCGACCAGCGCGTGCCCGTCTCCTGCTGGGCGACCGTGTCGAAACGCCGTCCGTCGATCACCATCCAAGCGTGTTCGGCGTTCGCATAGATCGTGATGTAGCGGCCCGGGCCCGCTTCGCCGTATGACTCGAGCGTGCTCGAATCCTCCGGCGAGCTGAGCAGCCCACCGCCATGCAGCGCATAGGACACCGATCCCGAACAGTCATAGCCGGTCGACTCGAAGGAGCCGTGACCCCCACCGTAGACATATGGACGGGTCGCGATTTCATCGGCGGCGGCGATCACACGTTCCACTACGCTCGACGATCCTTCTCCTCCTCCGGCGCTGTCGCTGCTGGAGCCACCCGAGCTTTCGCCGGCCGAGTCGTGCGAGACGGCATGAGGGGGATGCAGCGTGGCGTGCTCGTCGATCCCCAGTGCGCTCCACGTTTCCGGGCCCACGACCCCATCGACGGAGATGCCACGAGCGGCCTGCATGTGCTTCACGGCCGCCTCCGTTTCCGGCCCAAACGTGCCGTCGGCCTGCACGTGCAGCGCTTCCTGAAGGCGCCTCACCGCATCGGCGCGGCTCGTGGGGGCCGGTGCGGCCGTTTCGCTATGGCTCGTCGACTCTGTGGCGGAGTGCGTGCTTGCGTGATGGCTTGGGCGAGCCGCCGGCTTGATCGGGTGTAGAACGGCGTGCTCTTTGATCCCCAGCGCACTCCAAGTTTCCCCGCCCACGACACCGTCGACGTGCAGGTGATGCAGCGACTGCGCGTGGCGCACCGCCGCCTCGGTTTCCGGCCCGAACGTGCCGTCGACCTGAACGCCGAGCACTTCCTGCAGGCGAACGATCGGATTGGCGGTCGTGGTCTTGGCGTGGCTTTCGGCGCTCGCCGAGGGGGTGCTCTTGGACGGTACGCTCGCGGCCGGATAGCTCACGGCCTCCCTCACGCTGGAGCTGAAGGCCGTCTCGGCGGTATCCGCAAGAGCCGTCACCGAAGGTGCTTCGCCGGCCAGCGCGGCACTGGTCCGCGGCCCCACTATGCCGTCGACTTCAAGGCCATGAGCGGACTGGAAGCTGCGCACCGCAGCTTCGGTTTCAGGCCCAAAGACGCCGTCGGCGAGAATCCCAAGCTTCTCCTGCAGCAGTCGCACCTGGCGGCCTTCGCTGCCATTTTCAAGCAGCACGTGATGTTCGGTCGTCGTCGGCGGTTCCGGCGTCGGCGGGCTGCCGGTGGATGGCTGCGCGACCCCGTTGGCGTCTGCCAGGCCGGCCGCGGGACCCGCTGCAAGGGCGATCAAAGTCCCCAGCGAGATGCGGCGCGCCCGGGTGGCGGTCGGCACAAACTGCAGCTCGGCCGCCCGACGACGGGTACGCGAGCGAAGCGTCGAGAGCTCCCACGGCTCCTCCTCGGCGAGATTGCGCGGCGAGGGGAGCCGGCGACGTGCATCCATCATGTTGGCGAGTCGCATGGGGGAGCGCCCAGCGGCGCGTTCGCGACGCGCACGCGAGCGGGCAAGCGAAGCCTCCCAGGGGTCGACGGCAGCAAGATCACGCGGGGATCCCGACATGTGAAAAGCGTCCTTTCGGTTTATCTCAGGGCGCCTACGGGGTTAGCTGTCGGGCTCGCGCTAACGCGCTACGCCACACCTTGCGGCGATTCGCCCCTGCAGCCACACGACTGCTTTGGGTCCCCCGCTCCCTCGCCCCTTGGGGAAAAGGATTCGGCACGAACGCGGGTCAAAGTATCAGGTTCGCTTGCAAGATGTGTCGCATGGGAAGGGCTGCAACGTTTCTTGCCGACGTGAGCGCGTGGCGATGGGTCGAAGCGGCGGCCAGGCTGGTCGCATACCGGGCTTAGGGGCACCTAACTCATGCTACGGTTTTTGCCCACAGGGTCGGAAGGATCGAACGGTCACGGTCTTTGGAGGAGTGGACGATGGGACAGAAGACACTCAACCGCGCGGTGCCCGACGCGGTCTCGAAAACGCCACCCTCGCTGACCGGCTTCTTGCGCCGGTGCCAGACGGCGCTTTGGCCGGCAATGTCTCTCACTCTCGCGACCCTTCTCCTCGGCGGGTGTGGCCTGGCCGCGAGCTCAAACGGTCCCGACACGACCCTGACCCTCTACAGCGCCCAGCACGAGCAGACCACAGACGCCCTGATCGCGGCATTCACCAAGCAGACCGGCATCAAAGTGAGGGTCGCCAACAACGACGAGGACGTGCTCACCGCCCAGATCACTCAGGAGGGCGATCTCTCGCCGGCCGACGTGTTTTATACGGAGAACTCAAATTGGCTTGAACAGCTCAACAAGCAGGGCTTGTTGGTCAAAGTCAACCCCACGGCGCTTGCCAGCACGCCCAAGCGAGACAGTGCCGCAAACGGCGATTGGGTAGGGGTGTCGGCCCGAGTCAGCGTGCTCATCTACAACACGAGCAAGCTCAAGCCCTCCCAGCTGCCCAAGTCGGTGATGGAACTAGCCGACCCGAAGTGGATCGGCAAGATCGAGATCGCCCCATCCGAGACCGACCTGTGGCCGATCGTCAGCTCGATCGACCACACCTATGGACACAAAGCGGCCCTGCGCTGGTTGATCGGCCTCGAGATAAACGCCGCCGGCAACGACAATGTTCCCGACAACGAGACCATCACCCGCGACATAAGCCAAGGGGTAAGCGCCTTGGGGCTGATCAATCACTACTACTACTATCGCCTGCTGGCCGAGATCGGCAAGGGCGCGGTGAAAGCCAACATCGCCTATTTCGCCCCCCACGACCCGGGCTACGTCGAGGACATCTCCGGGGTCGGTGTCCTGAAGTCCTCAAAGCATCAGGCGGCCGCGCAACAACTGGTGCGCTTCATGACCAGCGAAGCCGGCCAGAAGGTGCTTGCGAAAAGCGACAGTTTCGAGTACCCGATCAGGCCCGGCGTAGGTGCCGACCCCGAGCTCACACCGCTCAGCAGCTTGCAACCCTCCTCGTTCTCTCCAGCCGAGCTCGGCACGGGCACAGACGCCAAGAACCTGCTCGAAGAAGCCGGGCTCATCTGAGGCGCGGGACGCTCGTGAGCACGCCAATCGCGGGTGCCCCCCCGACCCCTGCGGGGGGGCTGCTTGACAAGCGCGCCCCGCGTGCGCCGCTGCCCGCCGCTCGCGGGCAAGGCCGGCTCGCCGCCGCCGCTCGCAAATACGCGGTGGTGGCGCTCTGTCTGTCAATCGCGGCTCTCCTGCTCTCGCCCCTCGTTTTGCTCGCGCTTGACACCCGCAGCGCGGGCTGGAGTGAAATCCACCATGTCTTGTTCCGATCGCGCTCGGTGCTTCTCCTGCGCCACACGGTGCTCCTGACGCTCCTGGTGGCGGTCTTGGGGGCGACTCTGGGGGTGGCCTGCGCCTGGTGCACCGAGCGCACCCGCCTGCCGGCCAGGCGCCTGTGGACAGTGATCCTGGTCCTGCCGGTGGCGATCCCCGACGACGTGGTCGGCTACGCGTGGCATTCGGCCTTCCCCTCGATGAGCGGCCTCGCGGCCGCCACCTTGGTGATGGCCCTCGGGACCTATCCGCTTGTCTACCTGCCGGTCGCGGCCGCCTTGCGCCGCGCCGATCCGGCGATGCAGGACACCGCGCACAGCCTCGGAGCGGGCCATCTGAAGACCTTCTACCGGGTGAGCTTGCCGCTCATCCGCACCGCCATCGTGGGTGGCTGCGTCCTGGTCGCGCTGACCACGATCTCCGAGTACGGGACATTTGAGATCGTGCGCTACCAGACGTTTACCACAGAGATCTTCACCGAGTTTCAACTCAACAGTCGCGCCGCCGCAGCCCTCTCGGTGCCACTCGTGTGTCTTGCGCTGCTGGTGCTCGCCGTAGATGGCATCGTGCCCTCTCGCGCCGCCACCCGCACCGCGCCTGCGCGCAAACCTACGCGAGTACCGCTCGGATGGACCGTAGTGCCACTGCTTGCGGGCCTGGTCGCGCTCGTCGCCCTGGCAATTGGCTTTCCTGTTGGGACCGTCGTGTATTGGATGGCCCAAAGCCAACACACGACCCTGCCGGCGGCCGCCACCCTGGGCCAGGCGAGCTGGAACTCGCTCATCTACAGCCTGCTCGGAGCAAGCGCCGCGGTCATCCTGGCCCTGCCGGTGGCCCTGATCGCCTTCAGGCGCTCCACGTCGCTACGGCTGAACCTGCAGCGAAGCACCTACATTCCGCTCGCGTTGCCCGGGGTGGTCGTGGCCCTGAGTCTCGTGTACTTCGCCACCCACTACGCCTTTGGCTTGTATCAAACGAGTGCCTTGGTGATTGTTGCCTACGCGATCATGCACTTCCCCTTGGCGCTCGTCTGCATCAGGGCCTCCGTGGCCCAAGCGCCGGCGCGGCTGGCCGACGTGGGGCAGTCCCTGGGGCGCGGCCCGGTCTCCGTCTTTCTGCGTGTCACGCTTCCCCTGCTCGCTCCCGGGTTGCTGGCCGGCTTCTGCCTGGTGTTCCTGTTCGCCGTGACCGAGCTCACGGCCACCCTGCTGCTGGCCCCGATCGGCGTCCAAACCCTGGCCACCCAGTTCTGGGCCTACCAGAGCGAGGTCGCCTACGGCGCGGCCGCTCCCTACGCGCTTGCAATTATCGTGCTCGCCGCGATCCCCGCGGCGGTGCTCGCCCTGTGGTTCGACCGCGACCGAGGCCCGCAGCCTCAGCTCGCACCGCTATGAGCGAAATCGAGCTGAAGGCGATCGCCAAGAGCTTCGGCGACACACCGGTCCTCACCGACGTCGATCTGGCCGTGCCCGCCGGCTCGATCACAGCGGTGCTCGGAGCCTCCGGCAGCGGCAAGACGACCCTGCTTCGTTTGATCGCCGGCTTCGAGCGGCTCGACCGGGGCGCGATCTCCATCGGTGGGGTCGTGATGGACGATGCTCGGCGCAGCGTCCGTCCCCAGCATCGAGGTGTCGGCTACGTGCCCCAGGACGGAGCCCTGTTCCCTCACCTGACCGTCTCCGGAAACGTGGGTTTCGGGCTGGCCCGACGCGAGCGCTCGAGTGTCGCGGAGCTGCTTGAGGTGGTTGGCCTGAGCGGCCTTGAGCGCCGCTATCCCCATCAGCTCTCCGGCGGCCAGCAGCAACGCGTGGCGCTCGCTCGCGCGCTCGCGATCCGACCCAATGTGGTGCTGCTCGACGAGCCCTTCAGCTCCCTGGACGCGTCGTTGCGCGCCGAGCTTGGGCGCGACGTGGCGCATATCCTCGCGGCCGCGGCGACAACCACCGTCCTCGTCACACACGATCAAGACGAGGCCCTGGCGCTCTCAGAGCAAGTCGCGGTGTTGCTCGACGGACGCGTGCTGGCCAGCTCCGATCCACGCTCGCTCTACCGAGACCCCCCAGACCTGGACGCCGCCAGGTCGATAGGCGAGGCCAACATCCTCGCGGCAGTCATCCACGACCAGGTGGCCACGTGCGCGCTCGGGACCGTGCCATTGCGGGTCAACGGACGAGGGCGAGCCGACGGGCCCGCCCAGCTGCTGTTGCGTCCCGAGCAAGTGGTGCTTCACCCGCAGCCCCATGGCACCGCGGTTCAGGCCAGCGTGATCGAGCTGCGCTACCACGGACACGAAGCGGTTGCCCAACTCAGACTCCGTGACGGCGCCCACGAGACGGTCCTGGCGCGAGTGCCCGGCGAGCTCATTCTGGCGTCCGGACAGGATGTGTGGGTGGCCGCCGGCGGACCGGCGCACGCGTGGCGTTTGCCGTGAAAAACTCCCGCGTCGATGGGTCATATACGTCTGACAGGACTCACCCGGCGCGGCGCCCTGAGGGTGCCGGAGATCACCGCCTACTTCTGGCTGATCAAGGCGCTCTCAACAGCCATGGGGGAGTCCACCTCCGACTATCTGGTCCATGCGATGGCGCCGGTGGTCGCTGTCGGCTTGGGCTTTCTCGCCTTCCTGGCGGCCCTCGCACTGCAGTTCTCGGTACGCCGCTACGTCGCCTGGACGTACTGGCTGGCGGTGGTCATGGTCGGCGTATTTGGGACGATGGCCGCCGACGCCCTGCACGTCGGTTTCGGGGTCCCCTATATCGCTTCGAGCGTCTTTTATGGCTTGGTACTACTTGCCGTCTTCGTGAGTTGGCAGCGCACCGAGAAGACGCTCTCGATCCATAGCGTCGACACGGCCCGCCGCGAGCTGTTCTACTGGGCGGCGGTGGTGGCGACGTTCGCGATGGGCACCGCCGTCGGGGACCTGACCGCGAACACGTTCGGCCTCGGCTACTTTGCCTCCGGCGTGCTGTTCGCCGCAGTGATCGCAATTCCCGCGATCGGCTACCGGAGCTTGGGCTGGAACTCGATTTTCTGCTTCTGGTTTGCCTACGTCGTCACTCGGCCGTTTGGCGCGTCTGTCGCGGACTGGCTGGGGAAGTCAAAGAGCGCGGGCGGTCTTGGCTTTGGCGACGGTACCGTCGCGCTAGCTTTGGGTGCCTTGATCTTTGCGTTGGTGGCCTTTCTGGCGATCACCCGAAGGGATGTGCAAGGAGTCGCGAACACGCAACCCGCCCGAAGTGAGGCGCATCTGCAGGTTGAGCTCTCGCCCGAGGGCGCCGACTGACGCGCTCTTTCCAGGGCGCTCGCCCTGCCGGTCGTCTGCATAAAGATCGTCGATGAGCTCGCCGAGGGACCACATGAGGTCGCTCAGGCGGGCCGACCAGTATTCGATTCAGGCAGGGGTCTCGTCAACCTATGGGCGGCGATCGACAGAGACTCTTGGCTTCCGACCAAAGATGCCACGGTCCGAGTGGCGTTTCAGGTTGAGATGGCACTCGGACCGCGAGCTGGGTATACGCCGTCTGGGAGCCACAGTGGCCGAGATTCTGTGCTCGCAGCTCAACACAACTGGATGGTAGTAGCCGCCGTGAGGCTTGAAGATGTTGCCCAGGCCATAGCCGATAGCCGCGTGGGCTCCCCAGCTCGTCCATTGGATTTCGGTCACGAGACCGCTGGGATCGCCGCCGTTGTAGACCCGTCGCGGTTGGGCCGAGCCCCAACCCTCGCCGTTAGGCGTTGCGAACGCCGCCGAGCCAAGGACCGGAGTGCTCTGCGCGTGTGTCGTTCCAGGCGCAACGGCGCGGGCGGCGAGCAGCGCGAACCCGAGTAGCGCCAGGCTGAAGTGGTTGCGGGCAGTTCGCATAGTGAGTCCTCCTTCGGGCTGAACGTGCAGTGTCTCACGGCAGTACCCCGCGCTGTAGGTGCGGCACGGCTCGCCAGTGGCCCCTTTGGGGTTCTTTGTTGCCAAGCGGCTCGCTGATCGACTACGGTACCGGCTTGTCTGTCGTGAAATTCGATGTGCGCGCGTGCCGAGCGAGCGAGGCGTCAGCGGTGGTTGAGCTATGGGAGCAGACTCGTAGCGGGCATGCCACAAAGCCCGATCGCCTCGATGACGTGCAGCGACTGCTCTCCCATGACGCGGGCAGTCTGCTCGTTGCCGATGCCGGCGGTGCGATCCTCGGTGCACTGATAGCCGCATCGGATGGCTGGAGGGGGAACATGTATCGACTGGCTGTACACGTCGAACATCGACGCGCGGGAATCGGTTTGGCGCTAGTGCGAGCCGGGGAGCAACACCTGCGCAGACTGGGCGCCAACCGAATAACGGCCCTTGTTGCCTATGAGGATGACGTCGCTGTGTCGTTTTGGGAGGCCGCCGGCTATCCCCAAGACCATGAGATCGGCCGCCACGTCCGCAACCTATAGCCGGCGCTCAAGTTGCGTTGCGCCAGGGCGCCGAGCAAGGTCCGAATCCGACTCTGCATGTCGAGGACGACTCGTTCTCCGGAAGTCCTGTAGTTATTTCGCATCATTGCGAAGTTGCGGAGAAATGGCGGAGGAGGGACTCGAACCCCCGGCACGCGGATTATGATTCTCGTGTCGCCAGCCCTAATTGGCTCCAGTTAGCGGGTTTTCCCCCTAGATACAGGCCGTATTTCAGCCTGGAGATAGCCCTCTAGGGAAATCGTAGGGAAATCGCTCGCCCCACGCCCACACAACTCGATGGCCGTTTCGAGTGTGTGGAGGTCTAAGGCAACATGAGCGATACAGCAGCACGCCCCACGGGGCACGTACAGGTCAAGCTCGACTGGAATCGCCGCACCCGGTCGTTCTATGCGTTCTGGCGCGACCAGCATGGCGAACGCGGCGGATGTCGTCTCGGGCC
>JBAURN010000300.1:0-16552 GCA_049581225.1 Solirubrobacteraceae bacterium | reverse complement strand
GGCTCACGTCGCCTAGCCGGCTCGCGTGCGGGGCCTATTCGTAACGGGTACCGGGACTGGCGTCGGCAAGACGATCGTGAGCGCGGCCCTGCTTGGCGCGATTGGGGCGTCGGGAGAGCCTGTATGCGCCCACAAGCCAGTCGTCACGGGCTTGGCGGAGCCGCCCGGAGAGTGGCCGCCCGACCATGAGCTGCTGGCACTCGCGGCGGGGATGAGCGCGGAGCAGGTCGCGCCGGTGCGCTTCGGACCGGCGGTCTCCCCGCACCTGGCGGGCTCGCTGGCGCACGAACCGATTGACGCGGTCACGCTGGTCGAGAACGCGCGGGCGACGGCAGGCGCTGGAAGGACACTGATCGTGGAGGGCGTGGGCGGCCTGCTGGTACCGCTCGCCGAGAACTTCACCGTGCGAGATCTCGCGGTCGAACTGGGCCTACCGCTTGTGATCGCCGGCTCGCCCGGTCTGGGCACGATCAATCACACCCTGCTCACGATCGAGGCGACCAGAGCCGCCGCACTCCATGTCGCCGCCGTCGTGCTCACTCCATGGCCGAAGGAACCGTCGCCGATGGAGCGCTCCAACCGGCAGACGATCGCGCGCCTGGGAGCCGTCGAGGTCGCGACGCTCGAGAAGATCTCGAGCTCCGCCGAGTTGGCCAGCGCAGGCGAGCGTCTACCGTGGCGCGACTGGCTATGAAGCTGAAGCCACCATCGCCTCAGTGATCCGGGCGAGGTCGTCATCGCCGACCACATAGGGCGGCATCGCGTAGAGGAGATCCCGAAACGGGCGCAGCCAAACGCCGCGCTCCACAGCGGCGGCGGTCGCGGCGGCGAGGTCGACTGGATGGTCCAGTTGCACCACGCCGATGGCCCCGAGCACGCGCACGTCGATGACGCCGGGCAGCTCACGCGCCGGTGCGAGACCGGTGCGCAAGCCCGCTTCGATCCGGGCCACGTCCTCTCGCCATGCCCCGCCGGCGAGCAGGTCCAGCGAGGCCAACGCGACCGCGCAGGCGAGCGGGTTGGCCATGAAGGTGGGGCCGTGCATCAATGCCCCACCCTCACCGGTGGAGATTGCCTCGGCGACCTCGCTGGTGCACAGCGTGGCCGCCAGCGTGAGGTAGCCGCCCGTGAGGGCCTTGCCGAGGCACACGATGTCGGGTGAGACAGCCGCGTGCTCGCTTGCGAACAGGGCTCCTGTGCGTCCGAGGCCGGTCGCGATTTCGTCCAGGAGGAGGAGAGGTTCGTACCGGTCGCACAAGCCTCGCAGCACAGAAACACACGCCGGTGAGTAAAAACGCATTCCGCCGGCGCCTTGGACGATGGGCTCGACGATCACCGCAGCCAGCTCATGGGCGTGGCGGTCGAACAGCTGGGTAACGTGCTCGGCCCAAGCCTCCTCGAGTGGAGCGTCGAAACCGGGGGGGGGTCGCTCTGCGAAGACGTGGTCGGCAAGCACGCTTGTGAATAGGGAGTGCATCCCACCGACCGGATCGCAGACCGCCATCGCGCCGAAGGTGTCCCCGTGATAGCCACCGCGAACGGTCAGCAGACGGGTGCGCTCGGGATGGCCGATTGCTCGCTGATACTGCAATGCCATCTTGATCGCGACCTCGACGGAGACCGAGCCGGAGTCGGCAAAGAACACACGATCCAAACCAGTCGGTGCGATTTCCAGGAGGCGCTCGGCCAAACGGATCGCGGGCTCGTGGGTCAGACCACCGAACATCACGTGGGCCATTCGCTCCAACTGGCCGCGTGCGGCCTCGTCGAGCGCAGGGTGGCGATACCCGTGGATCGCACACCACCAAGAGGACATGGCGTCGATCAAGTCGCGCCCGTCGGCCAAGCGCAAGCGCACCCCCTCGGCGGAGACGACCGGCAAGGGCGCGGGCGATCCTGGCGACGCCGAGTAGGGATGCCAGACGTGGCGCCTGTCGAGCTCGCAAAGCTCGGCCCAGTCGCTCAGCGGCTCAATCCTCGTAGGGCGTGAAGTCGCGCTTACGGGCGCCGCACACTGGACAGAACCAGGTGTCGGGAATGTCCTCGAAGGCGGTGCCGGCCGGGATGCCCCCGTCGGGATCGCCGTCGTCGGGGTCGTAGATGTAGCCGCAGGACTCGCAGATCCAGCGTTGCAGGGTTTGGGTGGTGCTCATGCAGCAAAGACTACCTGCCGCTAGGGTCCTTTGGATGAGCGCCCAGTCTTCCAGCGACGACGAGGCACCCGGACAGGAGCTCGACCTGAACCGCCAAAGCGGGCCCGGCCAGACGCTCAACCTCGGAGCCGCGGCGGAGCCCGGCCAAGGACTGAACGGGGGAGCGGCGACTACGCCGCGTCAAGCGGCGACGGTGATTCTGCTGCGCGGCGGTACGCAAACGCTTGAAGTGCTGCTCGTGAAGCGCACCGAGCAGGCCAAGTTCATGGGCGGCGTATGGGTCTTCCCGGGCGGCGCGGTGGACGAGCAGGACCCGCGCTCCGGCGGGCACGCGCATCGTGCGGCCGCCGCCAGGGAGCTTTCCGAGGAGGCTGGCGTGATGCTCGACGACCCTGCCGGATTGGTCGAATTCTCGCGGTGGATCACCCCGGAAGAGGTGACGATCCGCTTTGACACGCGCTTCTTTCTAGCCGAGCTTCCGGCGGGACAGGAGCCCGAGGTGGATGGCGAGGAGTGCGTCGATCATGGCTGGTTCACGCCACGAGGCGCGTTGGACGCGTTCGCGCGGGAGGAGATCGTGCTGGTGTTCCCCACGATCAAGCACTTGGAGCAGCTCGAAGTCTTTGGCAGCGTGACCGAGCTGCTCGGGTATGCGAGCGGACGCGAGGTCTTGCCGGTGCAACCGAAGGTTTGGTTCGACGGGGAGGTCGCTCGCGTCGCTCTTCCGGGCGAGCATGGCTACGAATAGAGCGCCACAGGCGAGAGGGCCGCTCTAGGAGGAGCGAATCGCGGCCATCACGTGGGTGACGGCGTTGATCAGGGCGAGGTGGGTGAAGGCCTGGGGGTAGTTGCCGAGGTGGCGACCGCTCGAGGCCTCGAGCTCCTCGGCGTAGAGACCCAGTTCGGAGGAGTAGCCGAGCAGGCGCTCGCACAGGCGTCGTGCCTGGGCGTGCTCACCGATCTCACATAGCGTCGAGACCAGCCAGAAGGAGCAGATCAAGAAGGTGCCCTCCTCCCCACTCTGGCCGTCGTCGGTCTCATCGGTGCGGTAGCGCATGACCAGGCCGTTCTCGGTCAGCTCGTCGCGGATCGCCATCACCGTCGCTCGTACGCGCTCATCGTCGGGGGGCAGGAATCTCATCAGCACGATCAGCAGGTTGGAAGCGTCGAGCGCATCGGTGTCGTAGTGCTGACGGAACACTCCCCGCTCGTCCACCCCCCGCTCCAGGATGTCGGCCTTGATTTCGTCGGCAATCCCCTGCATACGCTCGGCGTGCTCTTCCTCGCCGCGCCGTTCGGCGAGCCGGGCGGCACGGTCGCATGCGACCCAGCACATCAGCTTGGAGGACACGTAGTGGCGAGGCTCGCCGCGCGCCTCCCAGATTCCCTGGTCCGGTTCCTCCCACACGCGCGCCGCGCATTCGGCCTGGTCGATCAGGATCGGCCACAGCCGCTCGGGGATGTGATCGCGCTGCTTTGCGTGCAGGTAGACAGAGTCCAGCACCGCCCCGTACACGTCGTTCTGTCGCTGGTTGTAGGCGCCGTTGCCGATGCGCACCGGGCGCGCGCCCTCATAGCCCTTGAGGTGATCGAGGGTGGACTCGCTGAGGTCCTTTTGCCCCTTGATGCCGTACATGATCTGCAAGGAACCGTCCTCGTTGCGCTCCATGTCGGCCACGTACTGGATGAAATCGTCGGCCTCCCAGTCGAGCCCCAGCGCGTGCAACGCCCACAGCGTGAAAGAGGCGTCGCGCATCCAGCAGTAGCGGTAGTCCCAGTTGCGCGAGCCTCTGGGGGTCTCGGGCAAGGATGTCGTTGGAGCCGCGACGAGCGCGCCGGTTGGCATGAAGGTGAGGCCCTTGAGGGTGAGCGCCGAACGTTGCAGGTGGGCGCGCCAAGAATGGTCGGGATAGTTGCCTTCGGCCAGCCAGGTGCGCCAGAAATGGCACGTGCGCTCGATCCGCGCCTGGGCCTGCTCGGCGGTCCTTGGCCCGCGCAGCTCCCGGGTCCAGGAGAGCGCGCAGAAGCGCGTCTCGCCCTCGTTCATCGTGTGGCGCGAATGGGCGCGATTGCCCTCGATGCCCATACGCGTGTCGCTGAACAAGCGGAAGGCCGTGATGCCGTCGGTCGCGTCGAGACCGTGGCCTTGGTCGTCTTCGACGTGGCTCCATTGGGCGGCGGTGAGGCCGTAGTCGAGCATCGGCTCGCACACCATCTCGACCTGGACTTGGCCTTGGATGCACTCGACCACGCGCACGAGCAGATGGTCGGCGTCAAAGTCCGTGGGAGGGCGTGTGTGGCTGGTCCCGCGATCCTCGTCGTGCCAGTCGCTGATCGTGAGGGCATCCACGACTCGCAGCCATCCTTGAGGGGTCATCCACGTCGTCTCGATCACGTTCGTGCCCGGGAGATAGCGTCGCCCGACAGGCACGTAGGTCCCGTAGGGCCCGACCCTGAAGCTGCCGGCTCCGCGGTCGAGCATTGCGGCAAACACCGAGGCGGAATCGAAGTGGGGCAAGCACATCCACTCGATCGAGCCGTCGGAGGCGACCAAGGCGCCCGTGTGGCAGTCCGACAGGAAGCCGTAGTCGGCGATCGGCGGGAACGGCGAGTCCTGGGCGGGCAAGGCCGTTGGCATCCCACCCGGCTGAACGCTCGGCGCCGGGGCCCCCGCTTGCTCAGGCTTCGACGGGGGAGCGCTCATCGCGCAAACGGTAGCGGCAGGCGCCCTTCTTCGCCAAGCTTATCCAGGTGCGCGGCCAGGCTGACGGCCGCCAGGGGTCGCAGCGCGGCGGGCACATCCGACCAGGCGGCGTCGAGCAGCTCATCGGTCGAGCGGCGCCCCTCGGCAAGCGCCTTGACCAAATCGCGCTCACGCTCCAGACGGTGCTCGATGTACTCGTCCAGACGCTCCCGGGGTGCCCAGATCGGTGGACCGTGACCCGGGCAGAGCAGCCGTGGTTCGTGTTCGCGCAGTCGCCGCAACGCCTTCAGATAGCCGGCCAGGGCGCCGGGGTCGGGGGCGATGAAGACGCTGCCCTCGCCGAGCACGGCGTCGCCGGTGAAGCAAACGTCTCCGGCGAGGAACGCGAAGTGGTCGGGGGCGTGGCCGGGAGCGTAGATCGCTTCGAAGGGACCGACCCTGGCGCCGTCGGCCAACTCGATATCGGCCTGGCCACGTCCGGCGGCAAGCGGGGCTGGGTGGCGCTCGCGCAAGGATTGGACGCCCTCGGAGTGGTCGATGTGGTCATGGGTCAGCACGATCCCACCGAGACCGCCGCGCTCGCGGATTGCCTCGTCGAGCGCTTGCTGATGGGAGGGCAGTGTTGGCCCCGGATCGACCACCCAGGCCGGACCGTTCCCGAGCACCCAGGTGTTGGTGCCCGACATTGTGAGCAGGCTCGGATTCTCCGCGCGCAACCGCAGCACACCCAGCCTGTGCAGTCGCTCGACCTCGGTCGGGGTAGGGCTCACGCAGGCGACGTTAGCCGCTCTCGGCGATCGGGGCAGGGCGATCGGGAGCAGCGGCGGACCGCTACTTGTGGAGGTGACAACTGTTACTAGGGATAAGCAAGCAAGGAGACGACATGAGCAACTCGAGACACAGCGATGCAGGAATCGTGACAACGCGGGCGCGGGCTCGCGGGCGTGGATTGTTCTCTGGCTGCCTACTTGCCTGTTTGGCGTTGGCGGCGCTCGTCCTACCGTCGATGGCGGGCGCGGCGCCGGTGGTGACGGTCAAAGCGAAGATCCTGCCGGTGCCGATCAACCCGGCGTCGGCGAAAAGCAAGAGCTATCCCAAAACCGGCAACATCCTCGGCGCGGGCGCCTCGGTGGAAACGCAATTCACGATCAGCGGCACCGAATACGGGGGTTTCCCGTCGCCGCTCACGGGCGTGGTCGTCTATCTGCCGAAAGGCACGAAGCTGCACCCCCAGGGGTTTGCGACTTGCTCGAACGGGATCCTGGAAACCCATGAAGTGCAAAAGTGTCCGAAGAAATCGATCGCCAGCCCCAAGGGCGAAGTGTCGGGCGTCGTCAGCTTTGGCAGCACGCGAGTCCGGGAGAAAGCAAGCGTGCAGGCATTCTTCACCTCCGGCGGAGGATTGGCGTTCTTCACCGAAGGAACCTCGCCGACTCTGATCGAAATCCTGTCCACCGGACGCTTCTCGGGCGCCTCGGGCGCGTTCTCCCAGAAGTTGGCGGCTGTGGTGCCGCTTGTGGAAACAGTCCCGGGCGCGCCCTACGCTTCGGTCGAATCGATCAAGATCAAGGTGGGCGCCGCCTATATGAAGGGCAAAAAGCTGATCTCCTATGGCACTGTGCCAAGCAAGTGCCCCAAGGGAGGCTTCCCCGCCAAGACAGAACTGACATTCCTAAGCGGGGAAACGTCGACCGCGAGCATCAAGGTGCCGTGCCCGAAGAAGAAATAGCGGTCGAGCAAAGAGACTGAGGCGGGGCAAATCCCAGGTGGAAGGGGCTTCCTGTTGGGGGACAGGGAGCCACCTGGGGCCGGTAATCGCATCTCAGGTGGCAAGGGGAACAACCTGTTGGGGACAGGGGACGCCACCTGGGAGCGGTACCGAGGCGATCGGCGGTCGATTGGGCCCAGTGCTCAAAAGCAAAAGTCGATCGGCGAGTGTAGCTGAGGACGAGCGCGTAGGAGCCTCCCGGGCACGGGCTGCCCGGGAGGCGGTCTACCAGAGGAGGCGCTCTCTAGTAGATGTTGCGGTCGCGGACTTCACGTTCGACGGGCGGCGCTTCTCGCCTGCGCCCGGCCCATACGCCGAACCACAGCAACGAGAGCACGAGACCGACGATCCCGACGATCATGAGCACGAGTCCCACGACCTGGAGGTCGATGCCGCTGACCGTGGCCGTCACCGCGTAGCGCAGAATCGCGCCCGCCGCGATCAATATGAGTGAGCTACCAAAGGTCATCGCGTCGATGTATGCCCCCGATCACCTCGCTTCAACCCCGAAGCGGAGCCGTCCGAAGCATAGGCGAACATATGTTCGTGCGATGGAGCAACCTCATCGAGCAAGCCGACGAGCAGCGCCGCCTGCCGGGCTACCGCGACGAGGCCGTGGTGCGCCACTTCGACGCGCCCGAGGCTATCGGCACGCGCTTCTATGAGGTCCGCGCGCGCTCGGTGCTCAACCGCGTGCCCGCGCGTTCACGAATGCCGTTCAGCTGGACGATCAACCCGTATAGGGGGTGCAGTCATGCATGCATTTACTGTTTTGCTCGGCCGACACACCGCTACCTGGGCTTTGACGCGGGACGAGACTTCGAGCGCGAGATCGTGGTCAAGGTCAACGCACCGGAGGTGTTGCGGGTCGAGCTGAAGCGTCGCTCTTGGAAGCACGAGCATGTGGCGCTTGGGACCAATACCGACCCCTATCAGTGGGTGGAGGGCCGCTACCGGTTGATGGTGGGCATCTGGGAAGCTCTGCGCGACGCGGCCAACCCCTGCTCTGTGCTCACCAAGTCTCCCCTTCTGCTGCGCGACCTGCCGCTAATGCAGCAGATCGCACAGAGGACCACGATCTCAGCGAGCCTGTCGATCCCGACGCTCGACGAGCGCGCTTGGAGAGCCACCGAGCCTCACACGCCCAATCCGCGAGCACGCCTGGAGGCGGTCGCGGAGCTCAATCGAGCGGGGATCCCAACTGGCGTCTTGATTGCTCCCCTGATGCCGGGCATCAACGACGCTCCAGACCAGCTCGAGCCCCTGCTCATGGGAGCCGTGGACGCTGGCGCAACTCACGTCGCCGGAGTCGCGCTGCATCTTCGTGGCGAGGTCAAAGACGTCTTCATGGACTGGTTGGGCGCTCAGCGTCCGGACTTGGTGGAGCGCTACGGGCGGCTTTACCGTAATGGCGCCTATGCCCCGGCCGAGGAGCGCAGGCGACTTGCCTCACTTGTGCGAGGACATGCGCCGACCGGGGGGATCAGAGGACGGTGGCGCCCGCGACAGCAAGGGGCAGAAGCGCAGATCGACGCGGCGCCGTCCCAGCAGAGCCTCTTCTGAAAGCGCTCGGCCGGTGCCGGATACGCGGGTGTACTCCCGAGGAAGCGACATGCTGAGGACAGACCGCGAGGAGCGTGAGCGCGGCTGTCCACTAGGCTCGCGCTGATGCCGACGGAAGGTGAATCTCAAGCCTTGGACGGGCTTGCCCCACGGTCTCCGAGTTTCACTGACCGTACGGCCTGGGCGCGCAACCTCGCCACCCCGGTTCGCGACTTCCTGACGACCGAGACCGGTGGGGCCGCGGTGCTCCTCGGAGCGGTGCTTGTGGCTTGGATATGGGCCAACTCGCCGTGGTGGAGCTCCTATGAGTCTCTGTGGAGCACCAAGCTGTCGATCCAAATTGGGAGCAGCGGGATCTCCCAAGACCTGCGCCACTGGATCAATGACGGGCTGATGACCTTCTTCTTTCTGGTAACCGGTCTCGAGGCGCGACGCGAGATCGACATGGGCCAGCTGCGCGAGCGACGCCGTATCGCCCTGCCGGCGATTTCGGCACTGGGCGGCGCGGCGGCGGCGGTGCTCGTCTACTTGGCCCTCAACGCGAGTGGTCCGGGAGCCCATGGATGGGGAGCCGTGATGTCGACCGACACGGCCTTCGCGCTTGGCGTGCTTGCGCTGGTCGCGCCCGGAGGTACCCGCCTGCGCGTGTATCTGCTCACCCTCGCGATCGCCGACGATCTGATTGCGCTTGTGGTGATCGCAACCGCTTACACCGCACACGTGTCGGTGCCTGCTCTGGCGCTGGCGATCGGCTTCTTCGCGGCGCTCCTGGCGCTGCGGTACGCGCCGCGCATATGGCGGCGACGATTGCGTCCCGCACTCGGCGTGGCGATCTGGGTGGCGCTGTACGAGTCGGGCATCGACCCCGTCATATCCGGTTTGGCGCTGGGCCTTGCCACCAGCGCCTATCCCCCCGTGCGGGACGAGCTGGAGCAGGTGAGCGAGCTGACGCGCTCCTTTCGCGAGCAGCCAACGCCCGAGCTTGCCCGCAGCGCCCAGTTGGGGTTGTCTTCGGCGATTTCGCCCAATGAGCGCCTCCAGCACCTGTTTCACCCGTGGACCAGCTATCTGATCGTGCCCTTGTTCGCGCTTGCCAACGCGGGCGTGCACGTCAGCGCCACGCTGCTCTCACAAGCGATCTCCTCGCCGATCGTGCTGGGCATCGTCTTTGGCTATGTCCTTGGCAAGCCCTTGGGCATCTTGGGCGCATCTTGGGTTGCCACCCGACCCCGGTTGGGTGGCTTGCCGCGCGTGCTCAGCTGGCCCGGGATCGCGGGCGACGGGGCAGTCGCCGGCGTCGGCTTCACCGTGGCTCTCTTGATCGCGAGCCTTGCCTTCAAAGGACGCGAGCTGCAAGAGGCGACCCTCGGTGTGCTGGCCGCGGGCGTGCTCGCTTCGCTCGCCGGCTGGACGGTGTTCCGGGCGATCGCGCGACTGCCGAGCTCCGTGCGAGCGCGCCAACTGCTGCACACCGAGGAGGAGATCCTCGACCTGGCGGACGAGGTCGACCCCGAGCGCGACCACATCCGCGGCTCCCCGGATGCGCTCGTCACATTGCTGGAGTACGGCGACTACGAGTGTCCCTACTGCGGTCGCGCCGAGGTGGTCATCCGCGAGCTGCTCGACTCTTTCGGCGACGAGCTGCGCTACGTGTGGAGGCACCTGCCCCTAAACGACGTCCACCCCCACGCCCAGATGGCGGCCGAGGCGGCGGAGGCGGCCGCTTCGCAAGGCGAGTTCTGGACACTGCACGACACGTTGCTTACGCATCAGGACGAGCTGACGCTGAGCGCTCTGCGCGCCGACGCGGAGCGGTTGGGAATTGACATCGACCGTTTCTGGGAGGAGTTGCGCCACCGCGACTACGCACCCAGGGTGGACGAGGACGTCGCGACCGCGGACGCCAGCGGCGTTGCGGGTACTCCGACGTTTTTCATCAACGGTCGCCGCCACCACGGGGCTTACGACGTCGAAAGCCTCACCGCCGCCGTATCCACCTCACGTGCGCGGGCACGACTCCGAGTGCAGGCGAAACGGAGTCACACCTGACACGCGCGCGCCGGCGTCCGGCCAGGAACTCAGTCCTCGGAGATGAGTGAGGCCGTGCGCTTGACGAGAGGACCGACTTCGTCGAGCAGTTGCTTTGCGGTATAGGCGCCGGAAGGCACGGTGACCTCGATCGCAAGCGGATACTCGCCGGCGGGGCGCGGCACGAGTATGCCGACCGAGCGAGACCCGGCGGTCATCTCTTCGTCGCTCAGGACCGGTTCGCGTACGTTGATACGGGCGAGCTCATCCTCCAGTTCGCTCTTGGCGACGATTGAGTTGGGGCCATTCGGGACGAGCTGCAACTCCTCCAACAGCTCTCGCCTCTCAGCCTCCGAGACACTGGCCAGCAAAACCTTGCCGAGTGCCGTGCAGTAGACGGGAACGCTGGCCCCAACGCCCAACTCCAGGTCGACCGCATATTGGCCCCGACGGTGACCGAACAGGCGGTGCACATAGACAACGCGATTGCGATCGAGCACCCCCATGCTCACCGTGTGACCGACCTTGTCGCGCAAATCTTCCAAGGCAACGCGTGCCGAGACCTGACGACGTACAGCGCCGATGGCCGAGCGCCCGGGGCCGGCAGCACGCGTCGAGAGGCGGTATCGACGTTTGTCGTCCTGCTCCAGGTAACCGAGCGCCACCAGGGTGACGGCATAGCGGTGTGTCGTAGGACGGCTCAGCCCCATGATCTTCGCCAGCTCGGAAATGCCGAGCGGGCGACGCTCGCGCGAGAATGACTCGAGCACCGCGACGCTGTATTCGAAGGAGCGCGACATGCGCGGATCGGGCGCCTTACTGATCCGGGATGGCGAACCGGCGGCTAAGTCGGAGGCTTGCGCGTCACGCGCGCGGCCGTTCTGGCCCTGCTTGCGCTGCTCCCCGGCAGCGGACCACGAGCGCGGGGAGGCCTGACACGCGTCCCCCTGATCGATCCCCCCGGCATCGATCCCCCTCGCGTGCCCTGCCTCCCCGGATTCCACCGCCAGCATGATGGGCCTCTGAAGCCCACTTGTGTAGGCATGCTTTGAGGGTTCAAAGCTTTGGATGACATGTTGGGACCGCATCGGTTCTTTTCTATTGGCGTGAACTTCCACTATGCTTGGCCGTGGGGTGTCTGCTAGATCGGCAAGCAAGAGGACCAGTCGGGCGATGACTTCGCCCGTGAATTGGACGATTCTCGGCCTGGTCATAGAGCGCCCCAGCTACGGATTGGAGCTGGCCAACCGCTTCCAGCGCGTGTATGCGGATGTGCTGCCGCTGAGTGGGGACTCTCACGTGTATTCAGCGCTCAACATGCTCGAGGCCCGCGAGATGATCGAGATCGTCTCGCGCATCAAAGTCGACCGCCAGCCCAAGCCCCACTACCAGGCAACGCCACTGGGCATCAGCAGCTACGAAGACTGGCTTGTCGAGCAGATTGACGCGCAGACTCGCACACAAGAGCTGTGGGTGCGCCAACTGGCGATCTTCGCCCACGACCCCAAGCTGGCGCTGCAAATGCTCGACCGCTACGAGCGTAGATTTCTCAAGGACGCCGGTGCGGCCGGATACGTGCCGGCCGGCTCGGGGCTCGACTCGCGCGAGGAACTGATCGACGGCTTGGTCGCCGAGCAGAGGCGCGTCGCCGTGGGCGCGATGCTTTCCTGGCTGCGCTACGCGAATGCCAGGTTCGAAGCACTGGCAGGAAGCGGCGACGGCGATGAGCCTGCTCGAACTTGATCGTGTAGCGAGCTGCCGCGCCTCGGGGGTTGCGTTGGAGGACGTGTCGCTCACGATCGACGCGGGCGAAATGGTCGTCGTTTGGGGGGAACGTCGCTCGGGGCGCTCGACGCTGTTGCGTATCGCGGCCGGCATCGAAACACCGACCCGCGGGACGGTTCGCTTCCAGGGCAGCGGCCTGGCCGAGCGCGGCGGGGAGATACTTGGTGAGGAGATCGGATACTGCCGTCGCGGCTTTCGCCCCGAGAGAGGGCTGACCGTCCTCGACCAGCTGATCTCGAGCCAGTTTGCCCGCAAGGTCACGCAGGCGACCGCGCTGACCCGCGCGTGCAGCGCCTTGGAGCGTGTCGGCGCGGGTTGGTGCGCGCAACTTCCAACACGAGATCTCAAGACCGAGGAAACCGTGGTTGTGGCGATCGCCAGAGCACTTACAGCCGACCCGCGTCTGTTGATCGTCGACGAGCCGACCATCGGCGTCGACCCGCTCAAGCGCGACGACATCCTGAAGCTGCTTCGCTCACTGGCCGACGACGGCGTGGCGATCCTCGCCAGCGCCGGCGAGGGTACCGCGATGTTGGGTGCGGACCGTGTGCTCTCGCTCGGCAAAGGCAAATTGCGCGGTGAGCTCGAGCCAGACCTGGCGCCGGTCACAGAGCTCGAGCGTCATCGGCGGGCTCGCGGGTAGCGGAGAGCGACGCGGGTGCTCGAACTCGAAAGCGTCGTCAAGCACTATCACGGGGCGGCAGAGGAGGTACGAGCGGTAGACGGTGTCAGCTTGACGATTGCCGCCAGCGAAATGTGCGCTGTGCTCGGCCCCAGCGGCTCTGGCAAGACAACCCTGTTGCTGTTGATCGCCGCCCTGCTCAAGCCCGACGAAGGCAAGATTCGATACGCGGGTCGCGACGTGTCCTCGTTTTCCGAAGCACAGGCAAGCGAGTACCTGTTGCGCGACGTGGGGTTCGTCTTCCAGGGCTTCCATTTGATGCCACGTGTCTCGGCGGTCGACAACGCCGCTCGCAAGCTGATCATCGGCGGCCTCGGATTGCGCGATGCCCACGCTCGCGCGATTCCCTGGCTCGAGCGCGTCGGTCTGTCCGACCGGCTCGAGCACACCCCGGAGACGCTGTCCGGTGGGGAGCGACAGCGCGTGGCGATTGCTCGTGCGCTGGCCGGCGAACCTCGTCTGATCCTCGCCGACGAGCCCACGGGAAACCTCGACAGCGCTCGCAGCCACGAGATTGTGCAATTGCTTGGATCGGTGGCCCGCGAGCGCGACGCGGGCGTGCTGCTGGTCACCCACGATCGGGAAGCGGCCGCGCTTGCCGACAGCTGCTACACGCTGCGCGACGGCCAACTCATCGAGGGCGGCTTGAACGGGGAGGTGGACGGCGCGCGGATCCAACCCTTGCCGAGCACCGTGGCAAGCAAGCCGCGCGGTCATGAAGGCCCACTCCGCTTCCGCGCGAGCTCGGACTGATGAGACCCTATGCGCTGGTCTACTTCTACGGTCGGAGGTTGCGGGTCCACGGCGTTCAGGAGCTGTTCGCCGGACTCGGGGTTGCGGTGGCCGTGGCTCTTGTATTCGCCGTAACCGTTGCCGCCAGCAGCCTCACCAACTCGGCCGCCGACGTAGTTCGCACGGTCGCCGGACCCGCCGATCTGCAGGTCCATGCTCGTGGTCCCGAAGGGTTCAGCGAACGTCTGCTCGGCCGCGTGGAACACCTTCCGGGCGTCAAGCAAGCCGCACAGCTTTTGGAAGAGAGCGCGACGATCGTTGGCCCCGACGGAAAGAGGGCGACGGTCACGATCGCCGGCGCCACCAGCGGTCTGGCTTTCATGGACGGCCTCGCCCACACCCTGCCGGCGGGAGTGCTCTCGGCGGGAGGCATCGGCCTCAGCACCGCCGGGGCCAAAGCGCTTGGCATCGACGGACTCAACTTAAGCGCCCCCACCGAAGTGACCGTTGCCGTTCGCGGTCGGTCCGAGCGGCTGCAGGTATCGGCGATCTTGGGCCATGAAGCGGCGGGGGCCCTGTCGCTTGCCCAGGTCGCCTTCATGCCCCTCGCCCGCCTGCAAGCGTTCGCGGCCCTGCCCCACAGCGTCAGCCGCATCCTGGTACAGAGCGAGCCGGGCGAGAAAGCCGCGGTGCTATCCGAGTTGCGGACGCTTGCGGGCGGGAGACTCGCCGTCGACGCGGCCGATCACGAAGTGGATCTGTTGCGCCAAGCATTGCGTCCGAGCAATCAGGCAAGCGCACTGTTTGCGGGGCTTGCGGCACTTCTCGGGTTCCTGTTTGCCTTCAACGCAATCTTGCTGACCGCCCCTGAGCGACGTGCGGCTATCGCTGACCTGCGTCTGGACGGGACCAGGCGCGGCGCAATCGTTCAGATGGTCCTCTTCCAGGCCTTCTGTCTCGGTGTCGTCGCCTCGGCGGTCGGGCTCCTCGTCGGCTACGTGCTGGCGCTCGGGATCTTTCAGACAAACCCCGGCTATCTCGCTCAAGCATTCACGCTCGGCGGTAATACGGTGATTGGGGCAAAGCCGGTCATATTGGCCCTTGCCGGAGGGGTTCTCGCGACATGCCTGGCCTCCTCGGTTCCGTTGGGAGACCTGCGTCGCGGACGGCGCCTGGACTCCGTATTCGTGGAAGCGGGCGAGCGAGACCAAGCGCCTCGCCGCGGCACCCAGCTCAAGCTGGTGGCGATGGCCGGGTGCCTGTTCGTGCTCGCGACCGTGCTGTTCACACTTGCTCCTTCGACGGCGATCGCCGCCTGTGTGTTGCTTGCGCTGGCGACGATCCTCGCCGTCCCCTTGATCCTCTCGGGCGTACTGCGAGCGGCCGAGATGTTGGCGCTTCGCAACCACAAAATCACCACGCTTCCGCTTGCGATCGACTCGCTGCGCGCGCGCACGCTGCGCTCGCTGGCGCTTGCCGCCACAGGCGCGGTCGCCCTGTTCGGAAGTGTCGCGCTCAGTGGCGCCCAACACGACCTTTTGCGAGGACTCAACAACTTCGCTCAGGCCTACGCGACCGACGGAGAGATTTGGGTGGTCAATCCCGGCTACATACCGGAGACCACGAGCTTCGTCACCGACGGATACGCGTCGCGAATCTCCCACGTCGCGGGTGTCACCGGAGTTCACGTGCTGCAAAGCGAGTTCATGAATACGGCTAGTCGACGCATCGTGATCGTCGCTCGTCCGCCGGGCAGCGGCGGCGAAGTGCTGCGTACTCAGATCCTCGCCGGGGATTTCGCGACCGCGCGCCGGCACTTGCGCGAAGGCGGCTGGGTGGCGGTCTCCAAGCAGATCGCCGAAGAACAGCACGCGCGAGTCGGGGGCGTGCTCGAGCTGCCGACACCGACCGGAGCGTCTCGCTTCCGCCTCGCGGCGCTGACCACCAACTTCGGCTGGCCGGGCGGCGCCGTCCTCATGAACTCCGACGATTACAGTCGCCTCTGGTCAACCCGTGCCCCAAGCGCGCTGGCGATAGATTTGGCGCCGGGAACCGATGTAGCCACCGCACGACGTGCGATTGCGAGATCCCTGGGCACCCACAGTGGCCTGGAAGCGATCACCGCGGCAAACTGGAGCGATCGCTTCGACACGCTTGCCGGCGAGGGGTTGGCGCAACTCGGCGACATATCGACGCTGCTGATCTTGGCCGCGATCATGGCGATGACGGCGGCCCTGGGCTCAAACATTTGGCAACGCCGCGCATCGCTTGCGGAGCTTCTCCTCGACGGCGCGTCGCGACGGCGGCTACGTCGCATCCTTTTCATCGAATCCATGCTCATGCTCAGCGCGGGCTGCCTGGCGGGTGCGATCATCGGCGTCTATGGCCAGTTCGTGATCGACAGCTACCTGAAGCACATCACGGGCTTCCCGGTCGCCAGCATCGCGACCTTGGCCCGCCCTGTCGGATTGTTTGCGCTCGTCGTCGCGGCCGTGCTGTTGCTGGTGTCCATCCCAGGCTGGCGTGCCTCGCGCGTGCGCCCCGCGCTCGGCCTGAGCGAGTCCTGAAGAAACGATGGCCGGCCGCTCACAGCAGCGCACTTGATCGGCACAGACTCGATGGCGATGCCCCCATTTGGCGACCGTCCGTTGCTGTTGCGGATGAGCAAGGCGCTGGTGTTGGCCAACATCCGCTATTGGATCGCCGTCGCGCCGTTGGTTGGAGCCCAACTCGACCACTGGACGCGGCGCGCCGGAGACATTCCTGACCTGCAGCTGCGCCAACTCGCGCTGCTGAACCTGCGCGAGGAGGGATTCAACGCGCAGGCGACCGCCACTCTGGCGACGCTGGCCCCCCGTCGCCATCGCAAGCCCGCCGCCGAGGCGATCGTCGCGCTGCAGGTTCTCTACGACTATCTCGACAGCCTTGTGGAGCGCCCACTGGCCAGCCCTGTCGGTGACGGGCACCATCTCTATCGAGCGTTCCTGGACGCGGTTTCGCCGGCGAGCGAGTCCAGGGGGGACTACTACCCGCCGACGCACGCGTCCCTCGACGGCGGATACCTTCACGAGCTTGTTTGCACCGTTCGGGCGGCTCTGAGGCGGCTGCCGGGCGCAAGCGCGATCGCGCCAGTCTCC
>JBAURN010000299.1:0-30476 GCA_049581225.1 Solirubrobacteraceae bacterium | reverse complement strand
GCCGTGACACGCTGATCGCGGCGAATGGTGACGCGCGAGGATTGCCGGCGAAGGTCACGGGTACGCTTCTGAGCGGTGAGCGACTTCGCATCGAAACCCCGGGAGGCGGCGGCTATGGCCCACCGCGCAAGCCCCACGACAGTCCCGCCGTCCTCGAGGACGGCTTGTGAACCGCGGCGGCAGAGGAGGAAGGGGCATGGCTGAGCGCGTCGGATTTCTGGGCCTGGGCATCATGGGCTCGCGCATGGCCGCCAACGTGGCCAGGGCGGGCTACGAGCTGAGCGTGTGGACGCACACGCAGGGCAAGGCCGAGCGGTGGGCGGCCGAGCACGACGCGAGTGCGATGGCGACGCCCGCGGAGGTGGCGGCCGTGAGCGACGTGGTGGTGAGCATGGTCGTGGACGGCAAGCAGGTCGAGGAGGTGCTTTGCGGCGAGACGGGCGCGGCGCGCGGCGCGCACGAAAACCTGCTGTGCGTGGACATGTCCACGATCGCGCCGACGGATACGCGGCGCATCGCGGGGCGGTTGGCCGCGAATGGCGTGCGCATGATGGATGCGCCCGTGACGGGGTCCTCGCCGCGTGCGGAGGCGGGCACGCTGACGATCATGGCGGGAGGCGAGACGGATGACTTCGAGCGCGTGAAGCCGCTTCTGGAAACGATGGGTGAGCTGGTGGTACACGTCGGCGCGCTGGGCCAGGGCGAGATGTTGAAGCTGATCAACAACTCGTTGGGCGCGGCCAACGCGACCGCGGTGGCGGAGGCGCTGCTGTTGGCGGACGCGACCGGCGTGGACCTGGATGCGCTGGTGCGGGTGACGATGAGCGGATCGGGCGCTTCGGCGCAGCTGCAAATGAAGTCGGGGGCGATGCGGGCGCACGACTACGAGACGCTGTTCAAGACCGAGCATCTGCTCAAGGACGTGCGGTTGTGCCTGGAGGAAGCGCAGGCCGCCGGCGTGCCGTTCCCGTCCGCCGCGCACGCACGCGACCTGCTGGCGGCGACGATGGGCAGGGGCCACGCGGCCGATGACTATGCCTCTCTGATCGAGGCGGCCGAGGGCCTCGCGGGCCGCCGTCTGTAACGACGCGCCCGAAACCGGGGAGCCAGAAGCGGACCCCTGCCTCCTCCAAAACACCGGCCCTCAGCGCCGCGGAACGCCTGGATGACAAAAAAAACCCGCGATTTGCAGGCGATTTGGGATTTTCGCTCGGATTTCGTATCTTTAAGCGAGGCGACACCCCGTGCTTGAGCCTGTTAGGGGCGGCACGGACGGGGTAGCGCGGTTTTCAGACGATCCTCGTATTTAGGTTTTTAAGATGCCAATTGCTCTCAAGGAATGGGCGGTCACCGTCCGCGCCCTCGCCGAAGGCGAGCAGCTGATCACCCTGCGCAAGGGCGGGATTCGCGAGCCGGAAAAGCACTTCAAGCTCGACCATGACCGCTTCTTCCTGTACCCCACGTTCGACCATCAGCGCAACGACCTCGTGCGCGAGTCCCACCAGCCGGAGCTGCGCCGGGCGCTGGAGGAAGGCGTGTGGAACGACGGCGAGCCGCCGGTGCAGGCGTTCAGCGTGGAAGGCGGCATCCAGCAGCCCGAGCGAGTGAGGATCCGGGCTTGGGCCGAAGTCGCCGGTCACTTCACGATTTCCGACCCCCGCTGCGTGGATGCGCTGAGCCCGTTCTACGTGTGGACGCCCGACTACGCGGAGAAGCGCCTTGAATGGAAGCGACGTCATCCGTTGCACGTGCTGCTTCTGAGGACATACAGGATCCCCCGCCCGGTGACCGTCAAGGTCAAGGACGAGTATGGGGTCTGCAGCTCGTGGCTGGAGTTGCAGCGCGAACTGCCCTTCGAGGGCACGCCGGTGCTCTCCGACGGCGAGTTCGAACGCGCCGCCGAAGAGATCGAGTCGATCACGCGCGAAGCCGGCCAGCCGATGGGCCAGCCGGTCCTCGTTTAGCTGTACGCGCCGCGCCGCCGGACTGGCGGCGATTAGGCCAACAGCTCTCGCGCCCTGTCGGCCTGGGAGACGGGCACGAGCACATCGCGGGCCCCTGCCGACAGGAAGTCGGGCACGTCGAAGCCTCCGTTGCGGCGCAACATCGAAGGGATCCGCTCCTGGCGCAGGAGGCCCTGAATCAGTTCGGCCTCGGCCAGGTTGTGGGCGTAGGCAACCTTGACGAGGTGCACCTGCCCGCCTGTGCCCCATGGGGCAGGCCCTTCGGAGTCGCGCTCAGAGCGCGATCTGCGGGATCTCCACCTCATGGACGACGCCCTCCTCGATCAGGTAGGAGCGGATCTCCGGCTCGGCGGGGTCGGCGAGCCCGACGATGATCCACTCGACGCCGGGCCAGTGGGCGGCGAAGTTGATGTCCGTCTGCGAGGGATAGGGGGCCGTGTGGGTGTGGGAGTGGTAGATCGCTCCGATCTCCCAGCCGGCCTCGTCGAATTCGCTCATCGCGTGGATCACGTCGCGGCCGTCGATCTCGAAGCGCTTGGGGCTTGAGTGGACGTTGCGGGCGCGCCGCACGCGCATCGCCTTGGCGGGCTCCTCGCCGGACGCCGGGACGACGCCGACGACGCCGCAGCACTCGTTGGGCGCCTCCTCTTGGGCCTGGGCGAGGATCTCGCCCAGCATGTCAGCGGAGATGTCCACCGCTCACCACCAGACGGTGGAATCCAGGTTCTCGATCTCCTCGACGGGCAGTGTGTAGATGCCGCTCGACAGGTACTTCCAGCCGTCGTCGGCGACGACGAACACGACGTTGCCCTCATCGAGCTCACCGGCGATGCGCACGGCGACGCGGGCGATCGCGCCGGAGGAGACGCCCGCGAAGACGCTCTCCTCGTCCAGGAGCTTGCGCGTCCACAGAATCGCGTCGGTGTTGGTGACGAAGATCTTGCGGTCCAGCAGCGAGAGGTCGATGATCGGCGGGATGAAGCCGTCGTCGAGCGAGCGCAGACCCTGTACGGGCTCGCCCTGCATCGGCTCGGCGGCGACGATCTTGCAGGCGTCGCCGAAGGTCTCCTTGAGGCGACGGCCGTTGCCCATCAGGGTCCCGCCGGTGCCGAGTCCGGCGACGAAGGCCGAAACCTCGTCCAGCTCCTCGAGGATCTCCAGCGCCGTGCCGTTGTAGTGGGCGTTCGGGTTGGCGATGTTGCCGTACTGGTAGGGCATGTAATAGGAGGAGTCTTTCTCGGCCATGTCCAAGGCCTTCTCGACCGCGCCGTTTGAGCCCTTGGAGCCCTCGGAGTAGACGATCTCGGCGCCGTACATCTTCAGGAGCTGGGTGCGCTCGGGCGTGACGTTCTCGGGCATGACGACCTTCAGGCGGTAGCCCTTGCGCGAGCAGATCATGCCGAGCGAGATGCCGGTGTTGCCGGAGGTCGGCTCGAGGATCGTCTGTCCAGGCATGATCGCGCCCTGGGCCTCGGCGTCCTCGATCAGGGCGCGTGCCACGCGGTCCTTGACCGAGCCGGTGGGGTTGCGTGACTCGAGCTTGGCCCAGATGCGCACGCCCGGCTTGGGCGAGAGACGCGGCAACTCCACGAGCGGCGTATTGCCGATCGACTGGATGATGTCGCCGTAGCGACCCCCGCAGGGCTTGTTCTGGACCCGCTCCGCAGCCATTACTTCACGGAATATAGCGCCATTGGAATGGCCGGTCGAATTGTGGGGATGAGTGAAATGGACGACGCACGCCGATTGGGTTTGCTCGACTGGCTGCGCAACCAATATGCTGGTGTGAGGATGAGCGGGGACTTCGACTTCGACTGGTTGGTGATCGGCTCGGGCTTCGGTGGGAGCGTGTCGGCGCTGCGCCTCTCGGAGAAGGGCTACCGGGTCGGCGTGCTGGAGTGCGGCCGACGCTTCGCCGACCACGAGTTTCCCGAGTCCACGAGCGACTACAAGCGCTATTTCTGGCGCCCGAAGATCGGTTGGAAGGGCATCTTTCGGCTGACCACCTTCAAAGACGTGTCGGTCGTGAGCGGCTGTGGCGTGGGCGGCGGCAGCTTGGGCTATGCCAACACGCTGTACGTGCCACCGACGCAATTCTTCGAGGATCCGCAGTGGGCCGGAATCGCGCAGTGGGAGTCCGAGCTGGCTCCCCACTACGAGGAGGCGCAGCGGATGTTGGGGGTGACGATGAACCCGTTCGACGACCCGGCCGATCAGCTGCTGCGCGAACTGGGCGAGGAGCTGGGTGTTTCCGACACCTACAAAAAGACTCCGGTGGGAGTGTTCTTCGGCGAGGAGGGCGAGCGCGGCAAGACTGTGCCCGACCCCTTCTTCGGCGGCGAGGGGCCTGACCGGACCGGCTGCTCGCTGTGCGGGCGCTGCATGGTGGGCTGTCCGCACGGCTCGAAGAACACGCTGGTCAAGAACTACTTGTATCTGGCCGAGAAGCGGGGCGCGAAGGTGAGCCCGGAACGCACCGTGATCGACATCCGACCGCTTGGCCGCGGCGACGGGAGCGAGGGCTATGAGGTCGAAAGCGTGCGCTCGGGCTCGTGGGTACGCAGGGAACGCAAGGTCCAGCGAGCACGCGGCGTGGTCGTGTCGGCGGGGCCGCTGGGCACGAACACGCTGCTGCAGCGGTGCAGGCTGGGCGGCTCGCTGCCGCGCGTCTCACCCCGGTTGGGCGAGCTGGTGCGCACGAACAGCGAGGCGATCCTGGCGGTGACCGTGCCCGAGGACTACCCGGAGAGCCTGATCAAACGGGTGGCGATCACCTCGAGCATCTATCCCGATCCGCACACTCACATCGAGACGGTGACCTATGGCAACGACGGCGACTCGATGAGCCGCTTGAACACGCTGCTGACGGGCGACGGGACGCGTGCGACGCGACCGCTCAAGCTGCTGGGGCAGATATTGCGCCACCCGCGGCGCTTCGCGCAACTGGTCAGGCCGAAGAACTGGTCGCGTAGGACGATCATCATCTTGGTTATGCAGACGCTGGACAACGCGATCGCGCTGCGCCCGAAACGGGGGCCTTTCAAAACGCTGTGGTTGAGCACCGAACAGGATCCGGAGCGTCCGATCCCAACGTTCATCCCGGTCGCCAACCAGGCCGCCGAATGGTTCGCCAAGCGCACCGGGGGGATTCCGCAGAGCTCGTTCACGGAGGCGGCCCTCAACATCCCGACGACCGCCCACATATTGGGCGGGGCGGTGATCGGCAAGGACGCCGAGCACGGCGTCGTGGACGCCCATCAGCATGTGTTCGGCTACGAGAACCTGCTCGTGTGCGACGGCTCGGCGATCCCGGCCAACGTGGGCGTGAACCCGAGCCTGACGATCACGGCGCTGGCGGAGCACGCGATGAGTTATGTGCCGGCGGCGGGCATGGTCGGCATGGAGCCGACCTCCGAGCCCGTCGCGGCGTAGCGCGCCAAACTTGGCCTTTCGGCATGGCGCTGGGAGAATGTCGGCGGGGAAAGCCTTATCGGTCATACGAGGCGCTACTCTTGGGAGATGATTGCGCTCACGGACTTGGCCCGCGAAATGGGCGTGGATACGCGAACGATGCGTCGCGCGGCGGCTGACGGCACCATCCGCTGTGAGCGTGTGAGCCCACGCCGGCAGAGCGTTTCCCAGAACGAGTATCGCTATGCCGTGGGGCACTGGCCTTTGCTGGCGAAGCTGCGACAGATGTTGCGAACCGAGCCCAATGTGCGTCTTGCCGTCCTGTATGGCTCAACCGCAAGGGGCACTGAGACGCCGAGCTCCGACATCGACGTGTTGGTAGCGCTCGCGGAGGATCGTCCCGAGACGGCAGTGAAACTCGCCACACGCTTGGAACGGGGCCTGGGAGGAGCGGTCGATGTGGCACGCCTCAATCGAGTGCGCGGCCGCTCTCCCCTGCTGCTCTTGCAGGTCATCGACGAGGGCCGAGTTGTGCTCAACCGCGACGGCCTGTGGGAGCAACTGAGGACACAGCGCGCTGAAATCGAGCAGCAGGCCTCTCGCGAGCACGAAGCTCTGCGTCGACGCGCCCGCACCTCGGTCGAGGAACTACTCGCAACCTCCTGATGACCGAGGATGAGAGGGACGCCCGGAAAGCAGCTCCCGTACCTCTCGCCGCCGAGGCGGTAGAACTCAACCGCCTCGACACAAAGCTCGCTCGGCTGTCAGCTCAGAGCCGAGCGCTGCGCAAGGCAATGCTTCAGTTCGGAAAGGACTTCGACGCGCCAACGTGGATCGCGGCGTTCAATTCGTCGGATCTTGACGACATCAACCGCGTATACACGGTGACGGGCGGCTATCTGGCACTTGTCAACAACATGGCCGAGGCCTTGAGAGCAGGCACCAAACTGACCGGCACGAAGCCAAGCGCGGGCGCGCACGGCTCCCCGGAATCGTCGAGGCGATTAGAGGCGACGGTGGCTTCACACGCCAGCAAGCAGAAACATTCAAGGAGCTGTACCGCACTCGCAACCGCCTACAGCACGCTTCGCCGGACATCCAGGCCGACGAAGTCCACCGGCAGGTCCGCCTGTTGCTGGGCCATCTTCCTCGGCTCGTCAAGAGTTATCTCGCGTGGTTGCAGAAGCATGGCATCGAGCTTTGATTTGGACGATGAGCGGCATCGGGAGGGGTGTCTCACAAAGCGCTTCGGGTTCGATGTACCGACATGGACGCCGAGAGGTGCCCCGGGACCCGCAATCGCAGGCGCGCGGACCCTGTCAACGACAGCAGCACATTGAGTATGCCGTGGTCATCGGCTCGCAGACGCGCGATCGTGTGCCAATGACCCGCGGCCCCCTGACGCTGTAGCGCCGCGGTCTCCCTGGGAGACCCGAGCAAAGCCCACACCCGCACCAGTCGCCGGTTCACCCGCAACGGGTCGAAGGGCAGGCTGAATCCCTGTAGAAATGACTTGGGTTGGGCCAGCGCAACATTGCCGCCCGGTCCCGCCGAGTAGAGCCCGGCGGGACGTGGGTAGGGGCTGAGACTGCCGTCGGGCGAAGCTAGCAAGGTCCCGCCGAAAGGATCGACCAGGAACTGCCAGTCCACCAGGCTCACGCCGGCCACCCAGAGACGATGCAGGGCGCGCGAGACCCAGGCGGCCTGCAGGGCCGGGGGCACGCCGGTGGCGCTTTGGGGGGCGCTCTCCCAGTTGAGCTCCGTGACCCAGACCGGCCGGTGCCCGGCGGGCAGGACGGTGTGCAGTCGCTCGGCTCGGCGCAACACGCCGGTGATCTTCGAGATGTCGGACACAGCCGCGTCGAGCGAGGAGACGGCGGGGACATCGGGGTCGAACACCGACAGGGGGTGGAAGGCGAGCACGTCGAGGTGGGGCTTTTCGCGGCATCCGGCCTGAGCCGCTCCGAGACAGAACAGGCCTCCGAGGAACGTGACGGGCGCCATCGCCCCCACCCCGTCCGGTTCTCCCTCGGGGGCGATGCCGGCGGCGATCACGGTATCTGACGGCTCGACGGCCTTGACACCGGTGTAGAAGCCATTGAGGAGTTGGCGGTAGAGCAAGGGCGAGAACGCGGTCCAGTGCCTCCCATTGGCAACCCATTGAGGCTCGAGGTAGCGCGCGAGGTTGGGCTCGTTCCAAGCCTGCAGCAGGCGCACGCGCGGCAAAGCGGCCCCAGGGTCGAAGGGGTCTGGGAAGGCGCCACTGTAGCGACGGGCCAACGCCATCGCGAACTGCTGGAAGGCGAGCGGGCTGGGCGCCCAGCTGCCGCTGTAGGCGTAGGGCCAACGTCCGGGAGCTTCGGCGAAGGTGGGGGCGTGGGAGACGACCAGGAGCGGTTGCAGGCTGGCGGCGACGGCGGAGCGCACGGCCGCATCGAGACGCGCGAATCGGTACGAGGGGCTGGCAGGGTCGCTTGCCTGGAATGACGAAGGAGGCGCGGCTTCGACTGTGTTGCGCCAGTCGACGGGGATGCGCGCGATCGAGCCTCCGATCGCTTTGATGCGACTCATCGTGAGCGCGCGCACGGTGGGATCTTCGCTGAGCATGGGCACGCCGTCGGAGACGCCTCGCGTCAGCCCTCCTCCGGGAAAGGGGCCGTGGAGCAAAGCATGGTTCTGCGCCCACACGAACGACGGCGGCGTTCGGGCCGGCTCACGCCCGGCGGGCGGCTCGGCACCGTAAGGCCGCGGCGGGCCGTCAGCGCCGGTACGCGAGGGCAAGGGCAGCACGGCTGGCGGCTGTAGCCAAGCGATCGCCGAGAACAGAATCGAGGCTGTCCGCAGAACCCGGAGCACGACGGGCGGGGCGTCTAGCGGTGCAGGGTGAGAGGACGCCGTGCGAGCGCCAGCTTGGCGCCCGAATTGGCGGTGAGCGTCGTGACGAGCACCACGTGGATGCTGTGCCTGTGCTTGAGCAGGCGCCGTCCTAGCGAGGTGGGATGGATCGTGACCGTGACGGTGCCGGCGGCGCCCGCCGTGGCCGTGCCGCGCGCGAGCAGCGGAGAGCGAGGCTCTTTGTGTATCCGGGTGTGCTTGGCGCTCGAGGCGAAGGCGGGCACGAATCCGTGCTGCTCGTAGAGGTTCTCGACGATCGTGCCGGGCTGGTTGATCGTCACGTGTGTGGACCAACCGTGGCGGAGCAGTTTGGAGATCGAGATCCGCGTGAATTTGGAGAACGCCCCGGAGAGGGCGAGCGGTGTCGGCGGAGGCGGAGGGGGCGGCGGCGGAGGACAGCCGCCGACGGGGCGGTCGTTCTCGCTGGAGTAGGTGAACGTGGCTCCGCCGGGAAGTGAGGAGGTGAGCGACTCGACCGCGTATACGGTCTCGCCGCTGAGAAGCGGGTTGAGGAAGCTGCCGCCGAAAGCGGCCCCGGAGAGCACCTGTATCTGGGCCAGCGTGTCCTGCGAGTGGTAGATGTGGCGGCGGGCCGGTGTCACCGTGTAGTAGCCACCTTCGACGGTGTAGCCGAGGGTGCGCTGACCGGAGAAGTTGTTCGACCCGGCGCATACGGTGGGGTCTATCGTCGGCAGACCGTCGTAGGTCACGGCCGTCGTGAAGCCCGGCGAGGCGAAGGTGAGCACATCCCCCACTTGCGGTACCTGGGAGAGCCACGCGCCCCCTTCGCCTGTGTCCTGCGCCACGACTAGACCGTTGTGAGTCAGCGACACCGTCACTTCGGCATTGTCGTTGGCGCCGGCGCTGACGTGCTCAATCGTGTCTTGGGGCTGCGTGTCGGCTCCCTCGACAACCGACAGGGAGTATTCGGGAGCTTTGTGTGCCCACGCACCGGCGGGGTGGATCAAGGCGCCCGTAGTGGCGTACACCGCGACCGCCGCGCAAAGCGCGATCAGCCGGCTACGTGAAGTCGGAAGCTGACCTGTTCCCATCGGCACGAGAACATAGTCGTTCGCCCGGTCGGAACCATGAGTGCGCGCCAAAATCTTGGACGATTGGTCGTATCCTCATCGCCGCACCAGGTGATGGTCCTCGCACTGGAAGCCCAATAGCCGATATTTCGGCGCGTGGGCCGTGCCGCAGTACTGACCGGCACGATAGGCCGGCAGTGGTCGCGCAACCGCTGCACGGTCTCCGTTCCGAGACCCGGCGGCCGCTTTACCGCAGCCACCTACGCCAACAATCAAAAGCAACGCCAAGGTCACACTCCCCGGTTGGACCGAGCGTACCGACATAGCCGAAAGTTTCAGTTGAGCACCGCGGACGCCGGTCCGCCGCCCTCGGTCCAATACAACGTGCTGCCCACGAGACCCAGCGAACGCGGATCGATATTCTTTCCAACCGCGAGTTGACGAGTGCCCGTCTTATCGAGAGCAAAGACAATGTATTCTTTGCTTCTAACGAAATGATTCGCAAATGACGGTTCTTCGAAACCACTTTCAACGATCCAGGCCACAGCTCCGTCACCCTTGACGACGGCGTCGTCAGGGGACCCGCACCAACTTCCATCGGACTAGAGGGACCCGAGGGCACACGATGAATAATGTGCCCGGTGACAAGACTGCGCACGACAATCAGCGACTCTTTAAATTCAGGCCCGAAGAGACTGTACTCATACGCAACGAATGAGCCGCCAAGGGTCTCAAATTGAATTCCCCTGCCTCCCTCTGGTGTTCCTCCCAACAAGAGTTCGCCCAGAGAATATGTGCGCCTATGCCCAAACACGCACCCAAACGCTTCTGGCCACCGCAATCCATCGCGCGGCCCAGAGCGTTCCGGCCTGACATACAGCTGCGCTTGAGCGTCCGCGGCGAACATCCGCGCGTCACGCGGCAAACTGCATGCCGAAGATACTCTGCGCACCCGAGCGGCACCAGCGGAACTGCCAGCCATGGCGCAACTAGCAGCACACGCCACAATCAGCACGGCGACTGAAACACTGCTCGATAGAAAGAATCTCCAACGGATCAATTCAACACCGCCGACCCCGGCTCGACGCCCTGCGTCCAATACAACGTACTGCCCACGAGACCCAGCGAGTATGGATCAATGTTCTTGCCCGCCGCGAGCTGTCGGGTTCCAGTCTTATCAAGAGCAAAGATGGTATATTCGCTGTGACTAACGAAGTGGTTTGCGGCTGATGCTTCTTCTCTGCCGCTTTCGACTATCCAAGCCACGGCACCATCCCCCTTTACAACAAGCGTCGTCAAGGGACCCGCTCCCACACTTTTCGGAAGTCTTGACGGACCCGAGGGAACGCGATGAATTATGTGTCCATTGAGCAGACTGCGAACGATAACGAGCGACTCTTTGAATCCTTGACTAAAGAGAGTATATTCGTACGCAACGAACGAACCTCCCAGCGTCTCCAGTTCAATCCCCTTCCCGCCCTCCGGCGTACCCCCCAACGAGATTTCACCAAGAGAGTAGGTGCGCCGATGACCAAACACGCATCCGAAGGCTTCGGGCCACAGCAATTCGCCACGCGGCCCAGAGCGTTCCGGCCTGACATACAGCTGCGCCTGAGCATCCGCTGCCACCATATGTGCATCGCGCGGCAAGCTGCACATCGGAAGCCCCTTAGGCGGACGCGCCGCCTGAACAGAGCTGGCGCTCCATAGGACAAGCAACATCATTATCAGTGATCCAAGTCGTCTCATGACCTAAAAAAACCGCTGGCAAGCCGGGAGTTGCGCTGTACGGACCCATAGTCAACGAGGCCGGTGCTCATAGGGCCCCCCCAAAAGTCACCGTCTGATCCGAGCTGTCCCGTAGGCCTTGAACGTTCTTCGCCACAAGCCGGTAGTGGATCGTCGACGGGCACGTTCCGTGTTCGGTCATTTCGAACGCCGTCACTGGGATCGTTGTATGCACTTCGGCCAGCCCCCAAACGTCCGTGGGTTTGTCATTCTGAGCCGTCGTCACATGTTCATATTTGCCCCCCGTTATGCTCACACCGTATTCGAACTCATAGGAGAAGACTTTGGCGCCGTTGGGGTTGACAGAGCCGCTAATTTCGACAGAACTGGGGCTGGTTTCGCAAACTTTGTCGCCGGTGCTGATGTTTTTCTGTGGTCCAGGCTCCACAGTCGGCGGACAAACGTGAGAGTAAAATCCCAGCACACAGTACGTCGGACGCACATAACGCTGACCGTCTTCCGCCTCAAGCAAGGCACTGTCAAACGCATTTTCTTCCCTTTGCGCTTCGGTCGGGGCAGTGTACATGTAGTAGTACTCGCGATCCACGCGAGAAATCTTTTCACGAGTCGTCTTTATGGAGTGAAGGCTGGTAAAGTTTTCTGCAGCCTGTGCCTGCAGCGCTGGATAATTCTTTAGTTCAACCTCGTCGCCGCCATCGTGCACTAAAGTAACTTTTTTGCCATTTCCGAGTTCAACCCCTGCCTCGCTCATAAAAAGTCGCGGCTTGCCAAGAAGCCGTCCATCAGTGAACATGGCGAATTCACTCGCCGTTTTTTGTTGCCGTTCAACCACATCATAGTAATCGTGGAACGACCACACATTCGGGAGCGGGCGTCGAAGGCGTTTCGCTCCCTCTGAAAGTTTGACCGTGCCGTACGCCAACATGTTTCGGTAACGACTGGTATAGCCCGTCTCAAACCCAGGTGCGTACGCAAATTCTCCGGCGGCCACAGCGCAAGCACCGCAACCTTTAGCGAGCTTGGCGAGACTTGACTCCGCTGCCTCCCAATACTGCGCAGCGAGGCCAGGGCGACGAAGCAGCGGTCCAATTCCGGCGTCGGGCTCGTTCCAAGCCCCCCACAACTGGACAGGCGGGAAGCCCTGCTTTGCATTGCCTTTGAGAAAGTGCTTCATCAGTGTTTCTACCGCCTTCTGATAGTCGGCGACTGGCGGCGGAGGAAGACACTTGGAATTTCCACTTTCTCCGCACGGATCCCGTTCGTAGTCCTTGCTGATTGTCACGAGCGGCTGTAGATGCGCCTTGCCCACCCTCGTCAGCCATTCTTCCAAATGTGCCTTTTCATCGTTGGCGTATTTCGTTTTAGCGGTCGCCACATCGTAAGGAACTACCAACCGGGCAGTTTTGATTTTGAGCGGCCCATCCTTGAGGTTCGGGTCCAGGCCGGGCGCCACATGACCGTCTTCAGCGATGTGTTCATCGATGTGCCCGGTCTTGTCCTGCGAGGGATCTGACAGACCATACTTGACCGGGTCGCGTTCTTCGCTTGCTTTGTCGCTTGGCGCGGAGACCGCGGCGTCGACCAACAGCGGATAATCGGCTTCCGCGCCCGGCGCGATCGTGAGCGTGATCGTGTCGCCCACTACGTTGAGCTTGGCGGACACAGTGTGCCCTTCGGCATCGGTTGCCGTAGGTACGGACATGACCATCAGGGCTTTGCCGTCCGTCTGAGTTTCCGCGCCCGACATGGCCGCTTTGCCGCTTTCGTAGGAAGCCAGCGTCTGCTGCGGTTCGGGCTGGCCCGCACTGGCTTCTCCGGTCGCGGGGTGTGTTTCAGGCGACGCGGGAAGACTTTCCAGCGGCGCTTCTTCTTCTGTTTCGGGTTCGGCTTCTTCTTTTTCGGCTTCGGCTTTTTCTTCACTCGTTTCCGGCGGGCCTTCGCTCGTGTCGCGCAGCGGGCCGCTTTCGCCGACTTCCTGACCGCTGTTGCTGGGTTGCGTCGCTTCTTCGGAGGCTTCGACGACCGCGACGCTACCGTCCGACAGTTGCTTGAGTTCTTGGTCTGGCCCCAAGCGCGCTTCCCACGAGAACACATTCGGCGCTTCGTTCGAGCGAAGCTGCAGTAGATCCGCCACGCCGAGCGGCTCGGCCCTGACGATTGTGTCCGTCGCCGGCCAGGTGTTCGCGAACAGAGCCGCGGAGCCATTCACGATTGTCGGCGGTGTCGTGGCGTTTGGGGACGTTTCGACTGGAGCGAAGCTGAGTTCTCCGACCGGAGTATTGATCGCGAATTCGCCGGCCGTTTCCTTGGAGATCGTCGACGTCGTCAGCGTGTTCTGAGAGGCCAGTTCTTCGCCTTCGTCGGACAGGGCCGGTGCGATGCTCTGTCCTTCGAGGGTCGCGCTGGTGGAGGAGGCGATGACCGCCGGGTCGGTGTCCTTCGCGATTTCCTGGGCTTCTTCGACGCTTGCTTCCCCGCCTGGGCTTGCGAGCGTATGGCTTGAGACGGCGGTTTTGCCGCCGAGCGGGTTCGTGGCCGTGACCGCGACGCGAAACGTCGAGCCCAGATCGCCCCCTGAAGGAGCGTATGTCTGAGCCTCGGCTCCTTCGATCGCGGAGCAGTCTTCGCCGCTGGCATTGCACTTTTCCCACTGGTAGGCGTAGGAGACCGCTCCCGACCCACTCCAGATCCCTGGGTCGGCGCTCAACGAGCCTTCGGACTGGACCACGCCGGATATCGACGGATGGGTGAGTTCCGTTAGCACCGCGGTCGCCACTTCAGTAGTCGGCTCGGAGACGGCGGTGGTATTGCCTTCGCTATCGCTCGCTTTCACCAGAACCCGTATGCGGTCGCCGAGGTCGCCGCTCGTCAGGGTGTAGGAGGCGAGTGTCGCGCCAGTGATCGCTTCGCACGAGCCGCCAGCCGCACAGCGCTCCCATTGATAGCCGTAGGACGGACTGTCGATGGCGAAGACGCCTGTCGTCGCCGTCAGGACATCGCCAGAGATCGCGGCGCCGGTGATCGTCGGTTGCTGCTCGACGACAGGAGCGTGTTCTTTGGCGACCGGCTGACTCACCGCAGATTCCCGCGAGGCTTTGTGGCTACTTTCGTCCGTCGCGGTGACAAGGACGCGTAGTCGGTCTCCGGCGTCCCCGGACACCGGGACATAAGTGGACTGGGTGGCGCCTTCGATGTCGCTGCATTCAACTTCATACAGATCGCAGCTCTGCCACTGGTATGAGTAGCTGACAGCTCCCGTTGCGCTCCAGACTCCAGAGTTCGATGTGAGGCCTTGCCCCACCTGCGAGGCTCCTGAAATCGTTGGGGCCTGAACACTTGCAAATGTCCCGGCGGCGGCGATCTCCGGCGTTACGGCTGACGTATCGGACACCGAATCGGCCGTGCCGTCGACGCCCACCCGCACGCGCACGGTCGTAGACTGGTCGCCTTCGCTGAGGTCGTACTTGGCGCTGGTCGCCCCTTCGATCGGCGCGCATTCGCCACCGGTTTCATCGCAGCTTTCCCACTGGTAGCGCAGCTCAATGCCTGATCCCGTCCACACGCCCCCGTGAGCAACGAGGGTATCGTGCACGTCGAATGCGCCGGAGATCGTCGGCGGGCGCAACTCGCTCGTCGGTTCGGCACCCACAACCGAAGTCGTCGCAGAGGACTCTTCGGTCGATCCGCCAGGATTCGTGGCCGTGACCACCACCTTCAGAGTCGCCCCTACATCGCCTTCGCTCAGTTCATATTCGCTGCTGTCCTCTCCTTCCATTTCGACGCATTCCGCCCCGCTCGAATTACAGCGCTCCCATTGATACGCATAAGAAAGTGGCGCAACTGCACTCCAAGTGCCGGTGCCCGCAGCGAGCTTCTGACCGTCCTGATCGATGCCTGAGATAGCCGGCGCAGTCGTGTTGGATGGGGCCGGCGGCACCGCCACCGCTTCGCTCACCGTCGAGGCGGCCAACGCCTTACCGTAGGCGTTGGCGGCCGTCACCACAACTCGAATCGTCGCGCCGATTTCGCCCGACAAAAGCGTGTAGCTATCCCCCGTGGCGCCTGGGATCGGCCCGCATTCTCCACCGCTCGCGTTACACCGCTGCCATTCATATTCATATGAGATCGGTTCCGCACCTGACCAGCTTCCGGCAGCTGCGTGCAGTGTTTGACCGGCCTGCGGTGTGCCCGATAGGGATGGTCCCAGGACCGATGACGGCGCATCCAACCTTTTTACCGTAACGCCTTCTCCCGCTATATCGACTTCGTCAAGATTCACCGTTTCGCCGACCGCAAATTCTCCATCCCTGAACAGAATCTCTCCGGTGCCTTCTTTATTCCAACGACCTGTTGCGGCGTTGCCTGCCGCGCCGCCGCTGCTAAACGCTAGTTCACCTGCCGACGCCTTGACTACGCCATCGTTGGTAAAGATGGCCGCGACGAAACTGGAGCCGCTACCAAGTTTGTTCTTCTCAAAGATACCAGTATTTACTACTTCTCCGTCGCCTTCTTCCCCTTCTATCTCGGTACCATTGTCCTCGAAAGTTCCCTTATTAATCAACACCGCCCTTGTAGACCCTTCTGTCGACATAACGATATGCTGTCCACTTGGGTATATTGCAGTGCCTTCGTTCGTAACGGTGTATCCTTCGATGATCGCCCCATCAAAGATGCCGCTCGCCATAGATTCGATCACGACAGTTCCCGCCCCTGAAAATACTCCGTTATCGCTTTCCAGCCCACCGGATATGTGCAAAGTGCCGGGGCCTTCGAGCGCGCCTTGTAGATATAGGTCGCCCACTCGCGACGGTGAGGATGTGTTAGCGATCCCAAGCGTGGTGCGCGGTTTACCGAAAAACCCGTTCCCATAGATATTTAGGGCACCTTCGTCATATAGGGCTCCAACTTCGTATTTACCTTCAAACATCGAAACCGAATAGCCCAAAGGAATACAGGCAACATCACTAGCGGTTGGGAGGCTCCCAGTCGACCAGTTCGACGTGTTTTCCCACAAGCCGAAAACCGACCCCACCCACGTATCGGTGCATGGACTCGCTTCGCTAGCGGCTTCCACGCTGGCACTCGCTGAAGAGATCCTCGACGCATGACCATCACTGTTACTAGCCACAACCACGACGCGTAGAGTCTTTCCTACGTCGCCCGCGAGCGAGCTGTAACTGGCTCCTGTCGCACCCACGACTTCAGCACAATTTTCGCCTTGCTGATCGCAAGCCTCCCACTGGTAGGCGTAACTCAGCGGCGGTGTTCCGGCCCACGTCCCGACGCCGGTCGTGAGCGCCTGACCCACTTGGGCCGTCCCGGAGATTTCCGGCGCGACGAGGTTTGCGGGTAGCGTCACCGGCGTGTCGATTTTCGCAGTGACGGTAGATTCCGTCGTAACGGCCGCAACTTCGTTCGACGCCGTGACAGCCACTTGCAGCGTGTCACCAACGTCATCGGCTTCGAGCTTGTAGGTAGATCCGTCGGCGCCTTCGACGTCGACGCATTCTTCGCCGGCCTCATCGCAACGTTGCCACTGGTACGTATATGCAAGCGGGGGTGTTCCGTCCCACGTACCGAGGCTTGCGGTGAGAGTGTCGCCTTCTTCTGCCGTCCCCGAGAGCGTAGGTACGGCTTTGTTAGCTGGGGGCGCGGCGACTATCACACTGCTGGATCCCGACGTTGCAGTGCTTGTGCCACTTGAGTTGCTTGCCGTGACTACCACTCGAAGCGTCTCGCCCACCTCACTTGGGATCACCGTGTAATTCGATTCGGTGGCGCCCATTATGTTGACGCACGCTTCGCCCATACTGTCGCAGCTCTCCCACTGGTAGGTATAGCTGATAGGTTCGATACCCGTCCAGCTTCCAGGGTCGGCGCTCAGCGTTTGTTCATCTTCCGCACTACCGCCAACGCTGGGTGCAGACGTATTTTCAAGATCGGTGGCGCCGATTTCGTAGTGACTTTCGATTGTGCTGGCCGAAAGCGCCGTCGCATAGAGCGCGAGATCCTGCATGTTCCCCGAGCCGAACAGACTGCTTGAGTCGCGCGACATCCAATACAAGTTCGAGTCTGCAAGTTTGCCCGCTCCGCTACCGGATTCGGGCTTGGTGTAAGCGACAGCTTTCCCGTCCACGTAGGGCGTTATCTCGCTCGCAGCGGGAGCTTCGGTGTCGATAACGAACGCATAATAGTGCCAGGCCCCGGCGCTCGGACGTTCGAAGCTGACCGTATTGCGCGATCCACCGGAGCCGATCGACACCGCGAAATCCGAGCCAGGCGTCGCATCGGGATCGACCAAGAAACCGCCAGGATGTTCGTTGAAATTGGGCGTGAACTCGAGCGCAAGACGATCATCCGCACCATAAGAGGTCCACTTCATCCAAAACTCAACAGTCAATTCGTGCGTACCCGACAAATCCAGGCTGGCCGAGGCGGCGCCCGTCGATCCATCGAAAGAGGTTGAGCCGGTTGTGGAGTCCGACAGAACACCGCCCGCTTCGCCAAGCGTCACTCCACCTGTGAGCGCTGCATCTGCGCCTCCGATCAGATCGGCAAACGCCGAGCCTGTCGGTTCGGCCATCGACCAGAAGTGAGCTATGCCGGAGGTTTCCTCGACGGCCCGTTGATAAGGGGGCAGTGCCGCAGCCACTGTGACCGTGTGGCTGACCGCGCCGGTCGCGCCGGTTTCGTCTTCGACGCGCAGATCTACCGTGTATGTGCCAGGCGAGGAGAACGTATGCGACATCGTCGGCGAGCCGCCACCATCGCTGCCATATCCTTTGCTCCCGTCGAAATCCCACGCATAGTCGGAGATCGCCCCCGCGGGAGAACTCGAGCCAGACGCATCGAAACGCACAGGGACGCCCGCCGTCGCATCCACCGGCAGCGACGTAAACGCGGCTGTGGGTTCTGAGGAAATGCCTGCACCAGTCTCGTAGTGGTGCATGATGGTCGTTTTCGTGAGCAGACCTTCGTACACCGCTAGATCCTGCATGGCGCCGGCTCCAAACAGGCTGCCCGCGTCGCGAGACATCCAAAACAATGCCGAATCGGCAAATTTGCCCGCTTCTTTCCCTTCCGATGACTTCGTATACGACACGGTTTTGCCGTCCACATACGGCGTTATCTCGCTTGCGGCGGGAGCTTCGGCGTCGATAACGAACGCATAGTAATGCCAGGCACCGGCGCTCGGACGTTCGAAGCTGACCGTATTGCGGGAACCACCAGAGCCGATCGATACCGCGAACTCCGAGCCAGGCGTCGCGTCCGGATCGACCAAGAAACCACCAGAATATTCGTTGAAATTAGGCGTGAACTCAAGTGCCAAGTGATCATCGGCGCCATAGGAACTCCACTTCATCCAAAACTCAACAGTCAATTGATGCGTACCAGACAAGTCAATTGGGGCGTGCGCCGCTCCGGACGATCCGTCGAACAGTGCACTCGCGGAAGATTCGGCAAGCGCACCAGGTTCCCCCAAGCTGACGCTGCCCACGACTTCGGCGTCCGCACCGCCGACGAGGTCCGCAAACGACGATCCTGAGGGCTCGCCCATTGGCCAGAAGTGCGCCAGCCCGCTGGTCTCCTCTACTTCCTGCTCGTAGCTGCCCAGAGCGGCGCCGACCGTGATCGTGTGGCTGACCGTGCCGGTCGCGCCCGTTTCGTCTTCGACGCGCAAATCGATCGTGTACGTGCCGGGAGAAGAAAACGTGTGCGACATCGTCGATGATCCACCACCGTCGCTGCCATATCCTTTGCTCCCGTCGAAATCCCACGCATAGTCGGAGATCGCCCCCGCGGGAGAACTCGAGCCAGACGCATCGAAACGCACAGGGACGCCAACCGTGGCATCCACCGGCAACGACGTAAATACGGCTTTAGGTCCACCGGTGCCGATCGAGTAGTGGCGTTTAATGATGCTCTCTGACAGCGCTTCGGTATAGAGAGCGAGATCCTGCATACTCCCGACGCCGTACAGGCTGCTTGCGTCGCGAGACATCCAGAACAGTGTCGATGCGGCAAATTTGCCGGCCCCCGTACCGCTCTCGGTCTTGGTGTAGGGCACGGCTTTCCCATCGACATATGGCGTGATCTCTGTTTCGGCGGAGGCTTCCGTGTTGATTACAAACGCGTAGTAATGCCAGGCTCCCGCACTGGGGCGTTCGAAGTAGGCCGTGTTGCGCGCTCCGCCGGAGCCGATCGACACCGCGAAATCCGAGCCGGGCGTCGCGTCTGGATCGACCAGGAGCCCACCCGGATATTCGTTGAAATTGGGCGTGAACTCAAGTGCAAGACGATCGTCCGCACCATAAGAGGTCCACTTCATCCAAAACTCAACAGTCAATTCGTGCGTACCTGACAAATCCACACTTGCCGAGGCTGCGCCGGTCGATCCATCGAAGAGGACTGCAGTCGACGCGTCACCCACCAAGCCGCCGGGCTCTCCCAGTGTCACACCGCTTGTTAGCGATGCGTCGGCTCCGCCGACCGTGTCTTCGAAAGTGGATCCTGAAGACTCTCCCATTGGCCAGAAATGAACCAGGCCTGATGTCCCTTCGACCGCCTGCTCATACGTTTCCGCGGCGGCACCAGCTGGAGCGCAGAAGACCGAGACGAGGACCAGGCTGGCGACGATCCACCTTACGCGTGCAGAAGGCCTTCCAAGTCTACCCACGTTGACGCAACCCGCCCGGTCGCCTATACGGAATCGCGCTATCTACTGGGCTGTCCTGCACAGCCGAAACGTATCAGGACCATCCGACGTACTGACATGGGCAGCACGAGCACGCCGACACCGACAACTTCGGCGAAGCAGCTGCACCTGTTGGACCTGCTGAGTCCGCTACGACTAGCGCGACCCGCCGGCCATCGCCGGCAGGATCACCACGGTATCCCCATCCCCCACCGCCGTGTCCAGCCCCTCCAGAACCCGAACGTCCTCGTCGTTGAGGTAGACGTTGACGTAGCGGTTGAGCTCGCCGTCCTCGGCGAACAGCTGGTCGGCTGTCGCGGGATGCGAGTCGGCCAGGTCTCGCAGGATCTCGCCGACGTTCTCGCCGGAGGCCGAGACCTCGCGCTCGCCGCCCACGGAGGCGCGCAGTACGGGTGGGATCTTGATCTTGGCCACGACGGAATGATTACCAGGTATCGACGAAAACGGGTCAGCGGCCTCTAGCCGGCTGCGGCACAGAACGCCTCATAGTCCGGGAACACGCCCATCTCCTCGTCGGAGATCTCATCGGGCGGGCGCGAGCAGATCGGGCAGTCGGGGTCGCGGTGGACCTTGACCTCGGTCAGGGTGGCGGCCAGGGCGTCGTAGAGCAACAGACGCCCGATCGCGGGGTCGCCGATACCGACGATCAGCTTGACCACCTCGGTGGCCTGCAGGAGACCCATCGTGCCGGGCAGCACCCCCAGCACGCCGTTGGCTCCGCAAGAGGGGGCCAGCTCGGCGGGCGGAGGCTCGCGGAACAGGCAGCGGTAGCAGGGGCCCTCGTAAGGCTTGAACACGGACAGCTGTCCGTCGAAGCCGAGGATCGAGGCGGACACCACCGGGATCTGGAGGCGCACCGTGGCGTCGTTGAGGAGATAGCGGGTGGGGAAGTTGTCGACCCCGTCTACGATCACGTCGTACCCCTCGATGATCTCCATGATGTTGGAGGCGTCCAGGCGTACGGGGTACTTGACGACGCGAACGTCGGGGTTGAGCGCGTGGATCGACTCCTCGGCTGAGTCCACCTTGGGGATGCCGACGCGCTGGGTGGAGTGGATCACTTGGCGCTGGAGGTTGGAGAGGTCGACGACGTCGTCGTCGACGATGCCCAAAGTGCCGACCCCGGCGGCGGCGAGATACAACGCGGTGGGCGAGCCGAGGCCACCGGCGCCGAGCAGGAGGACCTTGGCGTCGAGCAGCTTCTGCTGGCCGTCGGTGCCGATCTCGGGTATCAGCAGGTGGCGCGAGTAGCGGTCGCGCTGCTCGGCGGAGAGGGTGCGGGGCACGTCGACCTCGTAGCCGCGGTCCTTCCACAGGGCGATGCCGCCGGTCATCGACTCGACCTGCTCGTAGCCGAGGTCGTCGCGGAGGGTGCGGGCGCCGTAGGCGGAGCGGTTGCCCGAGGCGCAGTAGAGAATGACGTGGGCCGAGCGATCGGGGACTATGCCCTCGATGCGGGTCTCCAAGTAGGAGCGGGGCACGTGCTTGGCGCCCGGGAGCAGGCCAGAGGCGAGCTCCTCGGCCTCGCGGACGTCGATGATCGTGACGCCCTCCTGCAAGAGCTCGTTGACCCGCGAGGGGTCGATCTCGTCGATTTCGGACTTCACCTGGCGCAACAGGTCCGCGCTTGACGGGCTCATGAGAAAACTCCTGAATTGCGGTCGGGATTCATGGTACTTCACAAAGTGTAGCGAGGGTGGAGCCGGATTTGAATGGGTCTCCTACCCTGGGGCCGTGCGCGCTCAATCCCGCCTCCTGCTGCCGGCGATATCTGGATTGGTGGCGCTCGCGCTGGTGGTCGTGCTCGTGACGGGGGGCTCCAAAGGCTCAAAGCCCGCGGCGACCGGTCACGCCGAAGCCTTCGACGGCGCCGCGCTTCCGGCGGGTACGCGGGCGCCGAGCTTCACGCTGAGAGACCAGGAGGGGCGGACGGTCTCGCTGGGTCCCCCGGCGGGCCGGGTGACGATGGTTGTGTTCCTGCCGGCGGGCGCGCCTTCGCGGCTGGGGGCGGACTGCAGGGTGTGCGTGCTAGCGGCCCAGCAGGTGCGCGGAGCGCTCGACGAACTGGGATCCAGAGCGGATGTGCGGACGATCTTCGTCAGCGGCGCCCTGGGAGCGGCGGGAGGCGCGAATGGCCTGTTGACACAGGCCTCGCTTGCGTCCCGCGCGGAGTACCTGACGGGAGGCGAGGTTGAGGTGGGGAAGGTGTGGCGTGCGTATCGGATTGACCTGCCCTCCTCCAATAGTCCCGAGGCCGAAGCGGCCACCACCGTGGTGTTGATCGACCGGGGTGGCTTCGAGCGGGTGGCGTTTGGAATCGAACAGCTCACGCCCGAAGGCCTGAGTCATGACATCCGGTGGCTCGAAGAAAGCTGACGGGTGCGCGATCAGCACCCGCGCCACCCGGCGAATCTTCGCGAGCGATACCCGCCTCTCCTGAATCGGCCGCCCGCCCCGCGGGGCAAATCCACGCGCCTGATACCCTAGTTCCCAGGTAGGTATTGACCGGATGATGTTCTCGACAAAGGCCGAGTACGGCGTGAGAGTAATGGTGGAGCTGGCCCGCAGGGCCGGAGAGTGCACCGACGGCAACGAGTCGGTGGTCCCGCTGGCGGAGATCGCCGAGCACGACGGGATGCCGCTTGCCTACCTGGAGCACCTGGTCGCGCGCCTTCGCAAGGCCGGCCTGATCGACAGCAGGAGAGGGTCGCGTGGCGGCTACATGCTGGCTCGCCCGGCCACGGAGATCACAATGGCCGAGGTGGTCGAGGCGCTAGAGGGGTCGATCGCGCCGATCGAGTGCATTTCCCAGAGCGCCGACGGCAGCATCGTGTGCTCGCGGGAGTCCGATCCAAGCCACGTGTGCCCAACAAAGCTGTTGTGGACGAGGGTGCGCGGTTCGATCGTGAAGACCTTGCGGGATACGACGCTTGCGGACCTGCTCGTGCCCAAGGCGCTTGCGATGGCGGACACGGCGATGGCAACCGCGCCGATCGCGGCTTCAGCTCCCCTCCCCTCCCTTCCCGTCTGATCTCGCCAACCGCCGTTCAATCCCACCTGTCCAAGCCCGTCTTTCGTCCCAGTCCCCCGCACAGAGCAAAGGAACCATGGCTGACCTCGAAATCAAGAACCTGCACGTGCGCACCGAGGATCGCGAGATCCTGAAGGGCGTCGACCTGACCATTGAGAAGGGCGAGATCCACGCCCTGATGGGCCCCAACGGGTCGGGCAAGTCGACACTCGCCAATACGATGCTCGGCCACCCCTCCTACGAGGTGACCGAGGGCAAAGTCATCTTCAAGGGCCAGGACATCACCGAGGCCGAGCCGCACGAGCGGGCCAAGTCGGGGTTGTTCCTGGCCTTCCAGTACCCGGTGTCGATCCCGGGGGTGTCGGTCGCGAACTTCTTGCGCATGGCGATCAACGCCAAACGGGAGGAGCCGATCAGGGTCAAGGAGTTCGGCGAACAGCTGCAGCACGCGATCGAGTTGCTCGACGTGGATCGGGCCTTCACTTCCAGACACCTCAACGAGGGCTTCTCCGGCGGCGAGAAGAAGCGGGCGGAGATATTGCAGATGGCGATGCTCTCGCCGGATGTGGCAATCCTGGACGAGACCGACTCGGGGCTGGACATCGATGCGCTGAGGACGGTGGCCGAGGGGGTCCAAAAGCTGCACGACGAGCAGGGCTTGGGCGCGCTGATCATCACGCACTACCAGCGCATATTGCACTACGTGAAGCCCCAGTTCGTGCACATCCTGATGGACGGGCGCATCGTCTTGGAGGGCGGCGTGGAGCTGGTGGAGCGCTTGGAGCGCGAGGGCTACGACCAGATCCGCCAGGAGGTGGGCGCCGGTGCCGCCTGAGGTAGCTGTCAAGCCGGGCCGCCATCGCGAGGCGTCGCTCTACCACGCGCTGCACGGCGCCGGCGCACCCCTGATCGGGGCACAAGCGGGCGACGGACGCACGCTGGCCGAGTTGCGCGGCGCGGCGCTGGAGGCTTATGAGCACAGCGAGCTGCCTGTGTGGCGCCGCTCGGGCTTCTGGACCACCACGTTCGCCGAGTTGGACCTCGGCGCGGTCGTGGAGCACACACATCCCCAAGGCATTCCCGACTTTGTGAGCGGCGCCCTCCCCGATCGCGCCAGGGCAGGACGGATCGTGCAAGTCGACAGCACCGTGGTGCACGTGGAGCTCGACCCGGCGCTGGCCGCGCAAGGCGTGATCCTGTGCTCGCTGGAAGAGGCCGCGGCCGAGCACACGGAGCTGTTCGAAGCGTGGTACTCCAAGCGGCTGACGATCGACAGACACAAGTTGGAGGCCGCCAACGCCGCTTTTTGGAGCGGCGGGGCGTTCTTGTACATGCCGGACGGCCTGCGCGTCGAGGATCCCTTCGAGATCGTCTACGCGATTTCGGGGCCGGGCGTGGCCCAATATGGTCGCACGCTCGCGATCGGCGGCAAGGGCAGCGACTTCAAGCTGCACGAGCACAATCTGGCCGAGGACTTCGGGGGATCCCCCGCCGATGGCGAGGGCGCTGAGAGCCACCCTGAAAGGCGCAAGCAGTCTCTGCATGCGGGCGCTTTCGAGCTGTACCTGCAAGACAACGCGCGCTGCCGCCTCGCTCAAGTCCAGGACTGGGGCTCGGGCGACGTATTCGACGCAAGCACGCGCTTCGTGGGCGTCGGCAGGGATGCCTACTGCCACTGGCTGCCGGCCCTGCTGGGCGGCCACCTGGTGCGACACCATCTGGAGTTGGCGATAAGCGAGCCTGGTGGCGACATGGCCTTCAGGGGGCTGTTCTTCACCGAGGCCCAAGAGCACTTGGACACGTTTGCGGTCGACCTGCACGAGACCGGCCCTTCCGGTGGCGACGTGCACTGGCGCGGCGCGGCCACCGGGCAGAGCAGGGCCAGCTTCGAGGGCTTGATCCAGATCGATCCGGGCTCCCAGCAGACCCACACCTACCTGCAGATCCACACGATGATGCTCTCGCCCAAGGCTCGACTGGACGCGATCCCATCGGTGCTCGTGTCCGCCGACGACGTGTCGGCCTCGCACGGAGGCACCGTGGGAGAGCTGGACGAGGCCTCGATCTTCTACATGGCCAGTCGCGGGTTGGACCGCCCCACCGCGGTGAGGCTGCTCGTGGAGGGGTTCTTCGAGCCGGTGCTCGGCCAGCTCGAAGACGAGCCCTTGGAAGAGCTGGTGCGCGGCAAGATCGCCGCCAAGCTGGCTCGCGCCAAGGACGACATCGAGGCCTACGCGACGGCGCGATGAGGAACGGGACGCAGCCATGAGCACGTCCACGACCGACCAGACCGCCGGCCTCGCGGCGAGCAAGGCGACCCGAGCGGGCGCCCAGCAGACGGACTCCGGTTCCGGTTTGCTCTCCTTGGACGTGCGCGGCGACTTCCCGATCCTCTCCCGCGAAATCGAGGGCAAGCCGCTCGTGTACCTGGACTCGGGCGCGACTTCGCAGAAGCCGCGGGCGGTGATCGACGCGATGAACGCCTACTACAGGGAGCGCAACGCCAACGTCCACCGTGGCGTCTACCCCCTCGCCCAGGAAGCCGACGCGGCCTACGACGGGGCGCGCACGAAGGTCGCCCGGTTCGTGGGCTGGGATCCGAAGACGACGATTTTCACCAAGAACGTGACCGAGGCGATCAACCTGGTCGCCTATGCCTGGGGTCGCGCCAACGTGGGCGAGGGCGACGCGATCGTGACGACCCAGATGGAGCATCACGCCAACATCGTGCCCTGGCAGCAGCTGTGCAAGGCCCAGGGCGCCCAATTGCGCTACCTGGAGGTGGACGAGCGCGGGGAGATCTCCTTGGAGCAGCTCGACCGCGAGCTGGCCAAGGGAGACGTGAAGCTGGTGGCCTTCACCCACGTGTCCAACGTGCTCGGCACGATCCTGCCGGTCGCGGAGATGGTCGCCCGCGTACGCGCGGCCGGCGCGCTGTCGCTGATCGACGGTGCTCAGGCCGTGCCCCACATGCCCGTGGACGCCGCCGCGATCGGCGCCGACTTCTACGCCTGGACCGGCCACAAGGCGCTGGGGCCGACCGGCATCGGCGTGCTGCACGGTCGCGCCGAGATCCTCGAGGAGATGGAGCCATTTCTCACCGGCGGCGACATGATCGCCTCGGTCGACTTCGAAGGCGCCACTTGGAACGAGCTGCCCTACAAGTTCGAGGCCGGCACGCCGCCGATCGCCGAGGCGGTCGGACTCGGTGCGGCAGTCGACTACCTGGAGGCACTCGGCATGGAGCGCGTGCGCGATCACGAGCGCGAGCTGACCGCCTACATGCTTGTTCGCCTGCAAGAGGTGCCGGGCCTGCGCTATGTCGGCCCGCCGGAGGCCGAGAACAGGGGCGGGCTGGTGTCGTTCACGATCGAGGGCATGCACGCGCACGACATCGCCGAGCTGGCTTCACGCGAGGGCGTGTGCGTGAGGGCCGGCCACCACTGCGCGCAGCCGCTGATGCGTTGCCTCGGGGTGTCGGCCACCGCCAGGGCCAGCGTGGGCGTGTACAACGAGAGGCACGACATAGACGCCTTGGTCGAGTCGTTGCTCAACGGCAGACGCGTGTTCGAGCTCTAGATAAAGACCGGCACGCGGCGCGGGCTCACGACAACATCCGTCCCGACCGACAAGCCAACGCCCACCAACCCGCACGACCCAACCCCCACCAAAACTCCGAAACGAAACAGCTAATGGACGATCTGTACCGCGATTACATCCTCGATCACTACAAGCGCCCGCGCAACTTCGGCGAGCTCGACCCTCATGACATGGAGGGCCTCGAGCACAACCCCCTGTGCGGGGACGAGCTGGGCGTGCACATCAAGGTCAAGGACGGCAAGATCGAGGACCTGCGCTTCCACGGTCACGGCTGCGCGATCTCTCAAGCGTCGGCCTCGATCTCCTCGGAGGAGTTGGTGGGTATGCCGCTGGAGGAGGTCGGCAAGCTGGACGCCGATTGGGCGATCGACCTGCTGGGTATCCCGGTCTCGGCGACCCGCCGCAAGTGCGCCCTGCTGGGCCTGAAGGTCGTCAAGGGAGCCGTCACCGGCGACAACAGCTGGCCGACATGAGCACACGCTCGTGCACCCGGCCGAGGTGGCGCTCTACATGAGCGCGATACAATTCCTAGTCCAAAGCACAGGATTCTGAGAGGAAGCCACCATGGCCACACTGGACCGCACCAAGATCGCCAAGCCCAGCCCAATCGTCGAGGACGAGCAGGGGCAGTTGCTGGCGCGCAAAGGCATCTCGCGCGAGGTGGTCCAAGAGCTGTCCAAGGTCAAGGGCGAGCCCGCTTGGATGGCCGAGAAGCGCGTCAAGTCGCTTGAAATCTACGAACGCAAGCCGATCCCGACTTGGGGCCCGGATCTGAGCGGCCTGAACCTGGACGAGCTGGTGCTCTACTCCCCGCCCACCGCCGGGCGCTTCAACTCGTGGGACGACGTGCCCGAGGAGATGAAGAAAACCTATGAGGACCTGGGCATCCCGCAGGCCGAGCGCGAGCAGCTCGCCGGCGTCGTCGGCGTTTGGCGCCAAGAGCCGGTATATGAGGGCCTGAAGGAAGAGTACGCCAAGCTGGGCATTCTCTTCTGCTCGATGGACACAGCCATCACCAAGTACCCGGACTTGGTGCAGAAGTACTTCATGAACAAGTGCGTGCCGCCCCAGGACAACAAGTTCTCGGCGCTGCACGGCGCGGTTTGGTCGGGCGGCTCGTTCCTGTACGTCCCCAAGGGCGTCAAGGTGGACCTGCCCCTACAGGCCTACTTCCGCATGGAGGGTGCCGGCGAGGGCACCTTCGAGCACACCCTGATCATCGCCGACGAGGGCTCGGACGTGAACTACATCGAGGGTTGCACCGCCCAGACCTACTCGGTCAACTCGATGCACTCCGCAGTCGTCGAGATCTTCGTGCACGAGGGCGCCAAGGCGCGCTACACGACTGTCCAGAACTGGTCCAAGGACGTCTACAACCTCAACACCAAGCGTGCTGTCGTGGACGCCGAGGGCACCGTCGAGTGGGTCGGCGGCTCGATGGGCGCCAAGTACGTGATGCTCTACCCCGGCTCGTTCCTGATGGGCGAGGGCGCGCGGGCCGACCACCTCAACGTGGGCGTGGCCGGCAAGGGCGTGCACAAGGACACGGGCGCCAAGGTGGTCCACCTGGCCCCCAACACGACTTCGAACATCCTCGCCAAGTCGATCTCCAAGGACGGCGGCATCATGGGCTACCGGGGCCTCGTCAAGATGGGCGCCAACTCGGCCGGCTCCAAGGCCAGGGTCCAGTGCGACGGCCTGATGATGGATGGCGAATCCAGGTCTGACACGTGGCCGGACATCCAGATCCAGAACCCCAACGTGGCGGTCGCCCACGAGGCCACCGTCGGTCGCATCTCAGACGACCAGCTCTTCTACATGGGCTCGCGCGGCTTCACCGAGGACGAGGCCGCCGCGATGATCGTCAACGGCTTCATCGAGCCGGTCACCAAGGAGCTGCCGATGGAGTACGCGGTCGAGCTCAACCGCCTCATCCAATTGGAGATGGTCGGAAGCATTGGTTAGGCAACAAGTCGGCCCTTCTGAGGTGCGAGGGCCAAGCCTGACAAGGACGCAGGGAGCGTGGCGTGCGGACGCACGCGAGCGACCGAGGACGCCGCCAGGCGCCGGCCATCGCACCTCAGAATGAGAGCCCCGGTAGACACGATTGCAGCGCCACTGTTCCCCACGAAGCTACCGTGGGTGAACACGAACGGGGCGCAGGCGAGCATCCTCAAGCGAGGACAGCCGATGCTGGTCGAGTTCTGGGACTTCTGCAGGCCCAATTCGATCAGGACCTTGCCCTACCTGAAGGAGTGGCATGAGCGCTATGCCGAGGACGGCTTGAGAACGATCGGGGTGCACTGTCCCGGCTTCCAGCCCGGCGGCGACGAGCAGGCGGTGCGTGACGCGGTAGCCCGCTTGGAGATCGCATATCCAGTGCTGATCGACAGCGAGTTCGAGGTTTGGCAGGAGTACGAGAACCGGGGTTGGCCGGCTCGCTACCTGTTCGATGGCAAAGCGCGCCTGTTCGAGTACCACTACGGCGAGGGCGGCTACCTGGAGACCGAGCTGGCGATCCAAGAGCTGCTCGACGTGGAGCGCGAGCCGCTGGCGCCCCTGCGCCCGGAGGACGCCCCCGACGCCTTGCTCTCACGCCAAAGCGAGGAGCGCGAGGGAGCCTGGTCTGGCGCCTACGAAGCGGGCGGCGTGTGGGGAGTCTTCGCACCCTCTGGAGCGCACCCAGAGGACACACGGGCCGGCTCCCCGGCGCGGCGACAGATTGGCACTGTGACCGTCAACGAGGACACCACGATCGCGATCGAGCATCCGGGCGCCTACAAGCTTGTCGAGCATTCGTGCCACACACGGGCGTCGCTCACGCTCGACGTGGCCCCCGGCGTGGAGTGCCTTGCGACCTGCTTCACGCCTGGAATAGCATTAGCCCCAAGTCACACCGTGGCGTGAGCCTGGTCACGCCACGGTGGGCGCGAGCTCCTCGTTCGAGCAATGGTCGAGCAAGCGCATTGGCTGGGGCGACCCCTCGTCGTCCACCAGCACCGCCCCTCCCGGCCAGTATGGGCTCTCACCGGGGTTGACCGTGACGAAGTAGGAGTCATAGGTCCAACAGCCCGCGTTGATCAGCCGAGCGCCGGCGGGCCCGCGCCACTCGGCCGCCACGTCGTATGGTCGTGGCCCGGCGCGGTGGGTGTGACCGAAGATCACGTGGGCATCGCCCAGGCCGAGCCGTGCCGCCACCTCCCCCATTGCGCGCAAACCGGCACGACGCAGCTCGTCGGTGGATATGTCGGCGTTGAAGGAGCCGAGACCGGCCCTGTTGAGCGCTGCGATCGCGAACGGGAACGCGCCCGCCAGAGCACGCACGCGCAAGTCCCCCCAACCCTTGCCATTGCCCTCCCGTGTGTTGCGTTCGCCCGCGAGCGCCTGCCAAGCACGAACAGTGGTCTGCCCGTTGAGCGTGGATCCGGTCGGAGCCTGGCGCGCGACCGCGTCGACCCAAGCGAACACGGGCGAGGTCACAGCCTCATAATCGCCCACGCTTGCGAACTCCTCGCTGGGGCGGCGCATGGCCCGGGCGGTCATGCCGATCCCGAGGCGCTCCATCGTGGGAATCGTCAGATGGCAGTCTAGGTAGTGACCGTGCGTGGCATACACGTCGGGGCGCAACCACAGGCCGGGAAAGGCGGCGCTGAGCTTCGCCGGAGTGGCCCAAGAGGCGAGCGCCGCGACCATCTCAGACGATTCCTCGGCGGTAAAGCGTTGCTCCAGACCGAGCGGCCCATATGCGGGGTCTTCGTCGCGCCGGCGCAGCCACGACTCGGCCAGAGCGTGGTCGTGATTGCCGGCGACGACCACGATCTCGCGCCCGGCAAAGGCACGGCCCAACTCCTCGAAGAACGGCCGCGCCGTGGCCAAAGCATCGCGTCGCGGCCCGTGGCGCAACTCCAAGACGTCGCCGAGCAGGACCAGCCGCTCGACGTCGCTCAGCGCCTCGATCAAGGCCGCGCGCGGCCCTGGACGGCGCAGCACGTCGGCTCGGGTTCCGGCGCCGAGATGCAGGTCTGAGATGACTAGCGTGCGCATGTGGCCATCTCGCTTGCGCACGTGGCCATCTCGCG
>JBAURN010000298.1:0-2205 GCA_049581225.1 Solirubrobacteraceae bacterium | reverse complement strand
CGCTCTGGTCGCGGCGGCTCGGCGAGGAGGTGCCGGTGATCGCCACCTCGAGCGCCACCGGCGCCGGTGTGCGAGAGCTGGGGGCAGAGCTCTTGCGCCGCGTCCCCGCGCTCGGCCTCTCCGTGGGCGCCGAGCTGGATGCGCCCGCTCTGAATGGAGCCGCGGGCGAAGCAGAGGAGCACGAACTGGCCGAGCACATGGTTTTCCGCCCGGCCGCCACCAGCGGCTTTGTCGTCGAGCGTGTGGCGCCAGGCTCCTTTGCGGTCACCGGCAGAGGCATCGAGCGTCTGCTCGCGCGCTATGACATCGACAACGAGGACGCAATGACCTACCTGGAGGAGCGCCTGCGCAAGATAGGCGTGCTGCGCGCTTTGGAGGCCGAGGGCTTTCAGGCGGGCGACGACTTGGAGATCGCGGGCGTCGCGTTCGAGCTGGATCCCGACGAGCCCGCCTAGCGACAAGCCCGCTCGGCGACGGAGCCCTCGCGCAGGAGGCCTCCACCGCAATCCAGATCGCGCGAACCGTGGCGCGGCGCATAAGCTCCAAGGCGTGAAGCGCGTGGTCATCAAGCTTGGCTCGAGCATCGTCGCCGACGAGCGCGGAGAGCTGCGCGAGGAGGTGTTGCGGCGTATCTGCGACGTCGTCGCCTCTTTGCACGGCGACGGCAAGGAGGTCGTGATCGTCTCCTCCGGCGCAATCGCGCGCGGGGTGCGCATCATGGGCCTGCCTTCCCGCCCCGGCGCCGTCGAGGAGCTGCAGGCCGCAAGCGCGGTGGGGCAGGGCAAGCTCTATCGCGTCTACGACGAGCTTCTGCGCGAGCGCGAGCTGGTCTCCGCGCAACTGCTGCTCACGTTCATGGACATGAGCGCGCGCACCCACTATCTCAACGCACGCCAGACGCTGCGCAAGCTGCTGGATTGGAGAGTGGTGCCGGTCATCAACGAGAACGACACCACCGCCACCGACGAGATCTCCTTCGGCGACAACGACTTCCTGGCCGCTCAGGTCGCGATCCTGGTCGCCGCCGACCTGCTCGTCCTGCTGACCGACATCGACGGGCTTCATACCGCCGATCCGCGCCAAGATCCCGAGGCGCGTCTGGTGCACGAGGTGACCGACTTCGAGGCGCTCAAGGACATCGAGGTGGGCCACAGCACCTCGCCGTTGGGCTCGGGCGGGATGCGCTCGAAGGTCGTCGCGGCCGACATGACGACCGCGGCCGGCATCCGCGCGGTGATCTGCAACGGCGTTCGCGCCGGCGCTTTGGAGGCGGTCTTGGCCGGGCACAGGGAGGGCACGAATTTCCCCCCGCGTGCGGCGCGCCACTCCTCCTTCAAGCTGTGGTTGCGCTATGCCAAGCCCAGCCACGGCACCCTCGTCGTGGACCCCGGCGCCGCACGTGCCCTGCGCGAGGACGGCACCAGCCTGTTGCCGGTCGGCATCGTCGAGGTGCTCGGCTCCTTTGACGCGGGGGACGCCGTGGAGATCGCCGAGCGTGGCCCCTCCGAGCGGGCGGACAGCGGCGCCGGCACGCCGCTGGGCAAGGGCATCTGCAGTTACTCGGCCGAGGAGTTGCGGAGCGTGATGGGCTTGAAGTCAAAGGCTGTTCAGGAGATCCTGCCGCGAGCCACCGAGGAGGCGGTTCACCGCGACTACCTCGTGCTCGCCTGAGCCGGCGTGCGGTCGACGGACGGTGCTCGGCAGGTGCCTACGCGGGCCTGTCGTACCCTGTAGGGCGATGGCGGTAACACTCTCATCGGTGACCGATGTGTGCGCGCGTGCACGTGAGGCATCCAGGACCCTTGCCCAGGCCGACACCGCCACCAAGAACGCTGCCTTGCGTGCCATCGCCGCGGATCTGCGCGCACGCACGCCAGAGATCCTGGCGGCCAACCAGCTGGACCTCGCGGCCGGGCGCGAGGCCGGCATCGGCGCGGCTCTGCTCGACCGCCTGGCGCTCGACGAGTCCCGCATCGAGTCGATCGCCCGGGCTGTCGAGGCGATCGCTTCGCTCGGTGACCCTGTGGGTGAGACGATCGACGGTCATCGCCTGCCCAACGGCATTGACGTGCGCAAGGTTCGCGTGCCTCTCGGAGTGATCGCAGTTGTCTACGAGGCGCGTCCCAACGTCACGATCGACGCCGCCTCGCTGTGCTTGAAGTCGGGCAACGCGATCGTTCTGCGCGGTTCCTCCAGCGCCGCCAA
>JBAURN010000297.1:0-6666 GCA_049581225.1 Solirubrobacteraceae bacterium | reverse complement strand
AAGCGGCACGATCCAAGCTCGCTCGCCTGGATCCCAGCGTCGGCCGGGAATCGCCCGAAGGAGCCGGCGCAGGCCGTCGTCATAGGGGAACTTGAGCACCGCCTCGCCCTGCTCGAGCGTCGCCTGGAGAAAGGTCATGAGCTAAGGACGATAGGCCGCACCGGGGATGGGAGGGCGACCCCTCAACGTGAGCAAGCCAGATAAGGACGCAAGGAGCTCAGTGTGCTTCGCACATAAGCGACTGACGACGCAATAATCGCGCCGCTCAACGTCTGTCTAAGCGAGGATGTTTACGGCGCGCGAGACAATCAGGCCGATCGTCACCAGCGAGACGAGCGCCTGGACGCCCATCATGCTCTTGGCCACCGAGCTCAATGGCATCGTATCGGTAGGAGAAAAGGCGGTCGCATTTGTCAGCGACACGTACAGGTAGTCGATGTACTTGGGCCGCCACCCCCGTGGCTCGATGCGATCGTCGCTCATTTGTGGGAACAGGAAGTCAGGAGAGCGGTCGTGGCCGGCCGCTCTCCTGCCGGGACCACCGCGATCCATCTCCCAGTACCAAAGGCCGAAGATCAAGAAGTTCGTGAGCCAGATAAGCGTCCCCGCGACGATCAGTTCGCGACCTCCGCTACTGCCCAGTTTGGCGTGCAGCAGGTAGTGGGTGAGCGCCGCAAGCGAATAGATGTTCGCGGCGGTTACAACGGCTGTGAGCCCGAGCGCGATGCGACGACGGCGCGGATGCTCGTCCTCGATCTGGTTGGGTGTCACGACGATCATGCCCACCAACAGCACGCCCTCCAAGGCGGGCACGAGCCATGAAGGTCCCACGGTCAAGCGCTCGGGCAAAGACACCTGCAAGAGGATTGCCGCGACGATCGTCAGCTGGGCGGGCCAGAACGGCTCGCTCTCAGGCGGCGGGGGGTAGGGGCGGCCCGGTGGGGACGATGTCTCCTGCGCCACAAGCGAAGAGACTACGAGCCGGGTCGGCTGGAGCGTCGATGCCAGCTCGCGCCCGTGTCGCTCGGGGAGAACGTGGCCCTGCCGGGCGCGGCGGCGAACGTCCGGCCGGAGGCCGCTTACGGCGGGCGTCGGCTGGGGCGCTAGCCTGAACCCATGGGAATTGAGAGTCCCGTCCACCTGCTGTTCTTGGGCGCCGTCGCCCTGATGGTGTTGGGCCCCAAGCGGCTGCCAGAACTGGCTCGGGCCCTGGGCAAGGGCATCCGTGAGTTCCGCGAGTCGATCGACGCCGGCGCCCACGACGAGGAGGAGTAGGTCCGCCGCCTCGGATAACGTCCGCCGGTGCGTTTGATCGTCGCTCGCTGTGAGGTCGCCTATATCGGCCGAACCACCACCGTCCTGCCGGAGGCCGTGCGCCTTCTCATGTGCAAGGGGGACGGCACCTTCATGGTGTGGGCCGACGGAGGCAGCCCGAACGTCAAGCCTCTGAACTGGATGACGCCTCCAACGGTGATGGAAGAGCAGTGGGATCCCGACGGTGACGCCCTGACTCATTTGGTTGTGCGCAAGCAGCGCGACGACGAGCGCTTGGAGATCAAGATCGCCGAGGTGCTGACCGACGTCGATCACGAGCTGGATGTGATCTCCACGCTCGAGAAGGAAGGGCTCGAGCGCGAACTGCAGGAACTGCTGGCGGATGCGCCTCACTGGTGCGGCGAGGGCTTTCGCCTCGTGCGCCGCGAGTGGCCAACCGACGTCGGGCCCGTCGATCTGATGTGTCGCGACGCCCTGGACGAATGGGTTGCGGTCGAGATCAAGCGCATAGCCACGATGGATTCGGTGCGCCAGCTGGAGGGCTACTTGGAGCGCATCCGCCTCGACCCCGCGATGGCCTCTTGCCGCGGTGTGCTCGTCGCGAAGTGGATCAAGCCCCAAGCGCGCGTCCTGGCGGCCTCGCGAGGGATCGACTGCGTCGAGGTGGACGTGGAAGTCCTGCGCGGCAACCGCGAGCCCGAGTTGCGCCTGTTTGCGGCATAGTCCCATCCATGAGCATCGAGGTGTCCATGAGCGTCGAGAAAGTCCACGAGCCGACGAACGTGTCCATGGGCATCGATGGGTCCATGGGCATCGATGGGTCCATGGGCATCGATGGGTCCTATGAGCACTGAGGTCCTGACCGAGCGCCGCGACGGCGTTCTCCTGATCACGCTCAACCGACCCGAGGCGCGCAACGCGGTCAACCTGCCCTTGGCCGAAGGCCTGGCCGCCGCTCTGGACGAGCTTGACGGCGACGATTCGCTCAGCGTGGGCGTCCTCACCGGCGCCGGCAAGGGCTTCTGCGCGGGTATGGACTTGAAGGCCTTCGTCAGCGGCGAGCGCCCCTGGGTGGGCGACCGGGGCTTCGCGGGAATCGTGCGCCGCGCGTCCCTCAAGCCATTGATCGCCGCGATCGAGGGATTTGCCGTGGCCGGTGGCTTGGAGGTCGCCCTGGCGTGCGACCTGATCGTGGCCGCGCGCGGGGCCAAGCTCGGTATCCCCGAGGTCAAGCGGTCGTTGGTGGCCGCCGGAGGAGCCCTTTTGCGCCTGCCACGCTCTCTTCCCTACAACGTGGCCATGGAGCTGGCCTTGACCGGCGATCCGATCTCCGCCGAGCGAGCGGCCGACCTCGGCCTCGTCAACCGCCTGGCCGACCCCGGCGCCGCGGTCGAGGTCGCCTTGGGTTTGGCGGCCGAGATCGCGCTCAACGCGCCCCTCGCCTTGACCGCCTCCAAGCGCATCCTCCAGGAGCAGCGCGACTGGTCCTCCGCTGAGATGTGGGAGGCCCAAAGCGCCATCTCAGAACCCGTCTTCACCTCCGAAGACGCCCGCGAGGGCGCCACCGCTTTCGCCGAGAAGCGTCCCCCCGTCTGGCGCGGCAAGTAGTCGCCCACTGCCACCCTCCGCCGCGTGAGTGAGGCTGGACGTGATCTGGTGGCCGGCGAAACGGGGGGCTTGACGGCTCAGCCGCGCATCTGACGCTTGCGCTTGCGCTGACGCATAACCATCCTGAAGCGTCGCCACAGGGCGCCCATCAGCGCTCGCCCGGCGTCTTTTTGGGGTATTGCGATACCGGCGTCTTCAGGTCCAGCGCGGTTCTCACGATCCTGCTCTGCTCCGCCGCGTGGGCGGCCGGGTATCCCTCGCCCGGGCTCGCCCGCTCGGGACGTCCCACGAAGCCGAAGTGGATGCCTTCGCCCATGATCTGCATCAAGCGCGGGAACATGTGAGCCCGGGCGCCCATGTTGCGCGGCTCCTCCTGCACCCACACCACCTCTTCGAGCCTCGGATAGCGCGCCAGCAGCTCCTTGATGTTGCGCTCCGGGAACGGATAGAGCAGCTCGACGCGGCCGATCGCCACGCCGTCGCTGCCCTGGCGGTCGGAGTGTCCGGCGAGGTCGTAGTAGATCTTGCCCGTGCAAAGCACCAGCCTGGTGACGGCCTGCTCGTCGATCCCCGCTTCGGCCAGAACGGGCTCGAAGCGCGAGCCCTCCGCCAGGTCCTCCACCGTGTTGGTCGCCTGCGGCAGTCTCAACAACGACTTCGGCGTCATGATCACCAGCGGGCGCTGCTTGGCGATCATCGCCTGGCGACGCAGCAGGTGGAAGTATTGGGCCGGCGTCGTCAGGTTCGCGACCCGCATGTTGCCCTCGGCGGCCAGCGCCAAGAAGCGCTCCAAGCGAGCCGAGGAGTGCTCGGGCCCCGAACCCTCGTAGCCGTGCGGCAACAGCAGCGTCAGGCGCGAGGTCTGTCCCCACTTGGCGAGCCCCGAGGAGATGAACTGATCGACGATCACCTGCGCCGAGTTCACGAAGTCGCCGAACTGAGCCTCCCACAGCACCAGCGTCTCCGGCGCCTCCTGGCTATAGCCGTACTCGAAGCCCATGCACGCAAGCTCCGACAGGGGGCTGTTGTGCAGCTCCATCGGCGCCAGCGCCTCCGGCAAGGACTGGATCGGGCAGAAGGCCTGCCCGGTTTTGGCGTCGTGCAGTACCAGGTGGCGCTGGCTGAAGGTGCCCCGCTCTGTGTCCTGTCCGGTCAGCCGCACAGGCGTCCCCTCGGTCAGCAGCGAGGCGAACGCCAGCGCCTCGGCGTGCGCCCAATCGATCCGCGCGGGTGTCCTGCCCGAGTCATCGCCCGCGTTCGCGTCACCGGCCGAGCGCTGCTCCAGCGCTTCGCGACGGCGATCCAATTGCTTGACAAGCTTTGGGTGCACCGTGAACCCATCCGGCGTCCGCAACAGCTCCAGTCCCAGCTCGCGCACGCGCGCGGCCGCCACGGAGGTGTCCACATCCGGGCTCGGGGTCCTGTCGAGCTGGTACTCGCCTGTGTTCTGATCCACCGTCCCCTGCTCGGCCGCCGCCGCGATCCGCGCCTTCAAACGCTGGTGCAGGAGCGTCAGGTTGTCCCAAACCTCCTGTCCTGTCCGCTCGACTTCCTCGCGGCTGACCACGCCGTCGCTGACGAGCTGGTCGGCCCAAAGTTCGTACACCCGCTTCTTGGTCTTGATCTTGGCGTACATCTCGGGCTGGGTATAGGCCGGCTCGTCAGACTCGTTGTGCCCGAAGCGCCTGTAGCCGATCAGGTCGATCAGCACGTCGTGGCCAAACTCTTGGCGGAAGGCCACCGCGAGTCGCACCGCGCTCATGCAGGCCGGCACGTCGTCGGCGTTGACGTGGATGATCGGCACATCGAAGCCCTTGGCCAGGTCCGAGGCCCACCGCGTCGAGCGGGCGTCGTCCGGGTCGGTCGTGAAGCCGACCTGGTTGTTCATGATCAGATGCACCGTGCCGCCGACCTGGTAGCCGTCGAGCGCCTGCAGATTAAGCGTCTCGGCGACCACGCCCTGCGCCGGGAAAGCCGCGTCTCCGTGGATCACGATCGGCACGGCCGTGTTGGTGTCCTGGTGGGTCCTTGGGCCCGTGCGCGAAGTTTGGGCCGCCCGCGTGGCGCCCTCCACCACCGCCGACACGTACTCCAAGTGGCTCGGGTTGGACTCCAGGTTGACCCGGATGGTGCCCCCGTCCGGCAGCTTGTAGGAGCCCTGGGTGCCGTGGTGATACTTCACGTCCCCGGTTCCCCCTTGCGGGATCGTCGTGACAGCCTCCAGCGTCGAGGCGCCCTCGAACTCGGCAAAGATCGTGTCGTAGGGACGACCCAGGTTGTGCGCCAACACGTTCAAGCGGCCTCTGTGCGCCATCCCCACGACCACCTCGTGCCCGCCGTTTTGCGCCGCTAGCTGGATCAGCTCGTCGAGCATCGGCACGGTCATGTCCAGACCCTCGATCGAGAACTGGTGCTGGCCCAGGTAGGCCTTGTGCATGAAGCGCTCCATCGCGTCCACCTCGATCAGCCGCTTGAGCAGCGCCTTGCGCTCCTCGGTGCCGAGGGGCTGGCGGTAGGTCCCCGACTCGATCTGCTCGCGCAGCCACACACGCTGCTTGTGCGAAGAGATGTGCTCGATCTCGTAGGCGATCGTTCCGCAATAGGTCTGGCGCAGGTGCGGAAGCGCCTCCGCCAGCGTCTCGCCCGGGACGTACATGCGCAGGATGCGAGCCGGGATCTGGGCCATCACGTGCGGCGTCAAGCCGGCCGCCTCCGGGTCCAACTGCGGCTCACCCTCGGGCTCGCTCCCGAGCGGATCCAAGTGCGCCGCCAGGTGACCGTGGCTGCGGAAGCGGTGCACCAAGGTGCTGGCCGCCTGCACCGCCTGCAGCATCTGCTCGTCGGGAGCCCCTCCAGGCGCCGGTCCCGTCGTCTGCGTGGGCGTCGCCTCACCGGGCCGTGGAGCCGTCGGGGTGGGAGCCGTGGGCGCGGGCCCGACCTCGACCCCCAGCGAGGCGAACACGCCCTCATAGAAGGAGTCCTCGCCCTGCAACCTGCTCTCGACCAACCCCAAGAAGCGACCGGACTCGGCCCCCTGGATGACCCGGTGGTCATAGGTCGAGGTCATCGTCATGACCTTCTCCGCGCCGATCCGCGCGCCGATCTCGCCGAGTCCGACCGGGTACGCGATCGAGCCGGTCGCCACAATCGTGCCCTGCCCGTTCATCAAGCGCGGCACCGAGGCCACCGTTCCGAGCCCGCCCGGGTTGGTCAGCGTCACGTTGCCGCCCACGAGGTCGTCGGCCGTCAGCTTGTTCGTGCGAGCCTTCTCCACCAGCGCGTCGTAGGCCGCCACGAACTCCGCAAACGAAAGCCCGCCGGCATTCGCGATCACCGGCACCATCAGCGTGCGCGAACCATCCTTCTTCTGCACGTCCACCGCCAGACCCAGATTGACCTGACCGTCGTCAACCCTGTAGGGCTTGCCCTCGGCCTCTTCGAAGTGGTGGGCCATCGTCGGCATCTCGGTGGCGGCCTGCGCGATCGCGTAGGCGATCAGGTGCGTGAAGCTGACCTTGAGCCCGGCAGCCTTCAGCTCGCGCCGGCGCCCGTCCAGCACCGTCACCGTCATCGTCCTGAAGCTGGTCGCTGTGGGGATCGAGCGCGACTCGTCCATGTACTTGGCGAGCATCGCCGCCCCACCCTTGAGCGCCTGGCGCTCGCCCGCCGCCTGTGAGGCTCCCGCCCCGTTGGACGTGGCGCTCGTGCCGTTGCCGCCCACTCCGAGCACGTCGGCCTTGACGATGCGCCCCCCCGGGCCGCTCCCACTGAGCGCCCCAAGAT
>JBAURN010000296.1:0-3998 GCA_049581225.1 Solirubrobacteraceae bacterium | reverse complement strand
CGCTCACTTTCAAGGAAGCCCATAGCTCCAAGTCAGCCAGCAAGGCACGAAAGGGTCACTCATGATCAGGACCATCCAGATGAGCCGCACGATAGGCCTCGTGCTTGCCCTTTCCGCGCTCGCGCTCATGGGCGCGCTCACGCTGCCCCTCAGTGCGCGGGCTGCCGAAGCGCCCTTCCCCGAACCGCCGTTCGAAATCCAGGGCTTTGCGGCCAGCGTCACCAACGAACTGGGTGCCGAATACACCCAGGCAGGCGGACACCCGTACCAGGCCGAAACGGCCTTCCACTTTCCGCCGAAACCCATCGGCTCACCGGAGGCGGGAGAATATGCCGTCGAATTTGTGAGAGAAACGGTCGTCGAACTCCCCCCCGGCTTCATCGGCAACCCACAGGCTACGCCGCAGTGCACCTTGGCGCAGCTCAACCAGAACATCTTCACCTCCGCGTGCCCTGCCGCGAGCCGAGTGGGGACGTTGACCCTCAACAGCCAATACCCCTTCAGCTACCCGGTGTACAACATTGTGCCTGAGCGTGGGTACGCAGCCGAGTTCGGCGCGGACGTCGCAGGCAAAGACATCGTCGTCTACGGCAGCGTTCGAAGCGGTAGCGATTACGGACTCACGGTCACGACGCCGGGCATCATCGGCGCCGGGATAACCGAATACCGTTTTACGTTCTTCGGAGTGCCAGCCGCCCAAAATGGCTCGGGTGGGGCGCTCGTCCCGTTCCTCACGAATCCCACCAACTGCGCGGCCGCCGAGGTCACGCGCATCAAGGCCGACACCTGGCAGCACCCGGGTGTCTGGTACGAAGCGACGAAGGCCTCACCGAATGTCACCGGCTGCGAAAAACTGCCTTTCAAACCCACCATCGCGGTCACCACAGAAAACGCCACAGCGGGAGCCCCCGCGGGCTATGACGTCGACTTGCACATACCGCAGAACGAAAACACGAGCGGGTTGGCGGAGGCGGCGTTGAAGAAGGCCGTGGTGACGCTCCCGGCGGGGGTCTCGGTCTCGCCGTCGGTGGCGTCGGGCCTCGGTGCCTGTACGCCGGCTGAGATCGCGCTATATAGCAGCGAAGCGGCCAACTGCCCGGACTCCTCGAAGATCGGTTCAGTGGAGGTCGACACGCCGCTACTCGACCATTCCCTGGAAGGCGGCGTCTACCTGGCATCGCAGGGGGAAAACCCCTTCAACTCGCTGCTGGCGCTGTATATCGCCGTCTCAGACCCGCAGACCGGGGTCGTGATCAAGCTCGCGGGGCAGGTCTCCGCCAACCCTGTGACCGGCCAGCTGACGGCGACGTTCGATAACAACCCGCAGCTGCCGTTCGAAGATCTGAAGCTCGACTTCAACGGCGGCCCGAGGGCAGCGCTGGTCAACCCTGCGGAGTGCGGCACCTACACGACAACGACCGAACTGACGCCCTACAGCGAAACGGCGCCTGTGACACCATCCAGCAGCTTCCAGATCAACCAGGGCTGTGCGAGCCCGCAACCCTTCGCGCCGGCGTTTACGGCGGGGACGGTCAATCCTCAGGCGGGTGCGTTCAGCCCGTTCGGGGCAACGTTCTCACGCTCTGACGCCGAGCAGACGTTTGGTGCGCTGAGCGTCAAAACGCCCCCTGGTGTGACCGGCGTGCTGACGGGTGTGCCGTTGTGCGCGGAACCGCAGGCCGCGCAGGGAACATGCGGCCAGGGAAGCCTGATCGGGCACACGACCGTCCAGGCCGGCCCGGGCACGAGCCCGTTCGGCCTCGGCGGCCAGGTGTTCCTGACGGGCCCTTATAAGGGCGCGCCGTTTGGGTTGAGCATCGTCGTCCCAGCGGTCGCCGGCCCGTTCAACCTCGGCACGGTGGTTGTGCGCGCCTCGATCGCGGTCGATCCAACGACCGCGCAGCTGACGGTCACGAGCGACCCGTTGCCGCAGATCCTGCAGGGCATCCCGTTGGATCTGCAGAGCGTCAACGTCACGATCGACCGCAGCAACTTCACGCTGAACCCGACGAACTGCAGCCCACTGGCGGTCAGCGGGGTTGCGCAGAGCACGCAGAACGCTGATGTCGCGCTCTCCTCGCCGTTTGCGGTCGGGTCCTGCGCGAGCTTGAAGTTCGCGCCGAAGTTCTCCGCCTCGACGCTCGGCAAAGCATCGAAAGCGGATGGGGCGAGCCTGACGACGAAGCTCTCCTTCCCGACCACTCAGGGTGAGGCGAACATCGCCAAGGTCAAGGTCGAACTCCCCAAGCAACTGCCCTCCAGGCTCACGACGCTGCAGAAGGCCTGTACGGCCGCGCAGTTCGAAGCCAACCCGGCGGGCTGCCCGGCAGCCTCCTTCATCGGCCATGCCACTGTCCACACGCCACTACTACCCGTGCCACTCACGGGTCCGGCGGTCTTCGTCTCCCACGGCGGCGAAGCCTTCCCGAGCCTTGTGATCGTGTTGCAGGGGTATGGCGTGAAGGTTGACTTGGTGGGTACGACGTTGATCAAGTCGGGTGTCACGAGCACGACGTTCAAGACCGTGCCCGATGTGCCCTTCTCCACATTCGAACTGACGCTCGCTCAGGGCAAGTACTCGGCGCTCGGCGCGAACCTCCCGGCGAAGGCCAACTACAGCTTCTGCGGGCAGAAGCTCGCGATGCCGACCACGTTCACCGCCCAAAACGGTGTTGAAACCCACCAGGCCACCCCGGTAGCGGTCGAAGGATGCTCCAGCAGCCTGTCCTTCACCCACAGGATCAGGCAGAAGACCCTGACGCTCTCGGTCTATGCGCCTGCGGCAGGCAGGATCACCGCCTCCGGCAAAGGCCTAACCAAGGCGAGCAAGACCGCGAAAGGCCAGGAAACCATCACGCTCACTCTCAAACAGAAGAAGGCCGGCAAGCTGAAGACCACCGTGAAGCTCGCCTTCACCCCGAGCACGGGCAAGGACCGCGAGAAGCAGGCCAAGAACGCGAAGGTGGTGTTCGCGAAGTAGGTGCGCCGAGGGGGGCGGCGTGGGTCTAAGCGGATGGTCGGGCCTGCGTTTCGCCTGGCCTCTTGGCCGGGACTCAATGTGCTCGTGGGGTGCTCAAGTTGTAGACGGTCGCGTACCGTTGCGCCTTGGTGGATGCCCATTGGAGGTAAAAGTCTGGCTCTGCTAAGCCGTTTTGTGGCTGGTATGGGGTTGTCGGTTGCAATTGTGGTGTGTTTCTGCTTAGCTTGTTTTAGTGGTGCTCCTGAGGAGGGGCATTGAGATAGATTCAGGTTTGGGTCGGTCCTCTGGGATTGACGTCAAGCGCTTGATGGGGATGTAGGGGAGAGGGCCGGATCGAGTGATGAGGGGTTGTTTTGGCATGAGTCCGTTGGGGACAGATGTGATGGGGATCGTTGCGTGCCCGGTGGGTGCCGTAGCTAGATGCGTCAGCGTCGCTGACACATCTCTCTCTCTCTCTCTCTCTCTGCCGCGGGTCTAGCAGCGGGCAGAACGCGCGTCTTGGCGCCAGGGTTGGCGCCCGCCGTCATCTTCTAGAGGTCTTTCCCCGCGGCAGGTCCCGCGGGTTCGGTCGTTCTGTTTGTGGCCGCCCGCTGGTGGGGGGTGGGTGCTGATGGCGGCTGTGGAGCTTCGGCGCTCGCACGGCGAGCAGGAGGTCTCTGGCCCGCAGCGTGCTCGTTTGCTCGATGCGGCGTTCGTGCTTGTCGGCGAGCGGGGCTATGAGGGTGTGAGCGCGCGCAGCGTGTCTGAGCGTGCGGGTGTCTCCAGCCGTGCGTTCTATGAGTGCTTCGGCGATCGCGAAGGCTGTTTTCTCGCGGCGTTCAACGATGCGGTCGGCTGGGTGGAGTTGGAGGCGCGTGCGGGGTGGGAGTCGGAGCCGGGTTGGGTTGCGGGTGTACGTGCGGGGCTGGCGGGATTGTTGCGGGCGCTCGACCGTGAGCCGGCGGTGGCGCGACTGGTGTTCGTGGAGGCGCTTGGGGCTGGCCCGAGGGTGCTGGCGCGCAGGGCGCGGGTGCTGGAG
>JBAURN010000295.1:0-12325 GCA_049581225.1 Solirubrobacteraceae bacterium | reverse complement strand
GGCAACGCCTCAGCCATCGGCTCCTCAGCAGGCGGCGCCTCAGCCGTCGGCTCCTCAGCGGGCGCCTCAACCGCCTCTTCGACGGGAGCCGGTTGCTCGACAGCGGCCTCCGCGACGGGCTCAGGCTCAGGAGAGTCGGCGACGGGCTCCTCCGTTACTGGCTCGGCGACGGCGGGCGTCTCAACAGCAGGCGCTTGCGCGAGCTCGGCAGCAGCCTCATCGGCAGCAAGCTCGCCGGCGTCCTCGCCCACTGCCACGTCGAGCGAGTCCTCGAGCACCACCTGCTCGTCCGCCACGTCCTGGGGCTCAGCCGGCGAGGCGGCCGGAGCGTCCGCTCGGGGCAAGGGAAGGATCTGATCCTCGACACGCTTGGCCGACAGCGACAGACGCCTGCGCTCGGAGTCGATCTCGAGAATCTTCACCCTGATCTCATCGCCAGGATGGACGATCTCGCGAGGACTCTCCACATGGTGGCCCGCCAACTCGGAGATGTGCACGAGGCCCTCCACGCCGTCCAGCACCTCAACGAAAGCCCCGAAAGTGACGACCTTGGTGACCTTGCCCGCGAGCTCGTCGCCAGGGTTGTAGGTGTCCACAATGCGCTGCCACGGGTCTTCCTGAGTCTGCTTGAGACCCAGTGAGATGCGCTGACGATCGCGATCGATATCGAGCACCTTCACCTGCACCGTGTCTCCGATGCCCAAGATCTCGCTCGGGTGGTTGACATGCGACCAGGACAGCTCTGAGATATGGATGAGGCCGTCGATCCCGTCGAGATCCACGAAAGCCCCGAAGTCGACGATGTTGGAGATTTGCCCCTCCACCACAAGACCCGGCTGCAGGCGGTCGAGAATCTGTTGGCGCACCTCCTTGCGCTCCTCCTCGAGCACCGCGCGGCGGGAGAGCACGACGTTGTTGCGCGAGCGGTTGAGCTCGATCACCTTCGTCTCGATCTGAGTGCCCATGTACTCGTCGAGGTTCGGCACGCGCCTGATGTCGACAAGCGAAGCAGGCAGGAAGCCACGCACCCCGAGGTCGATGATCAAACCGCCCTTGACAACCTCGATGACCGAGCCAATCACCGGCTCACCGGACTCGGCAGCGGCCTCGATGCGCCGCCATGCCTTCTCGAAGCGGGCGCGCTTCTTGGACATGATTAGACGGCCGTCCTGGTCCTCCTTGGTGAGGACCATCGCGTCGACCTCCTCGCCGAGCGACACCTCCTCGCGGGGGTCCACCGACTTGCGGATGGACAGCTCGTTGGCGGGGATGACCCCCTCAGACTTGTAACCGATGTCGACCAGGACCTCGTCCTTGTCGATGCGTACGACGTTGCCGGTGACGACCTCGCCCTCCTCGAAGGGCTGCATCGTGGCGTCGTAGTTGGGGACTATCTGCCCGTCGATTTCAAGCAGCAGTCCGTTTGACCCCTCGACCACGTGGGCCTGGGGATTCTCGATAAGTGTTTGCACCGACGGAAGCCTAGCGCAGCCGTATCATTGGCTGCCCTATGCCTATGAGAGCAACTAAGCGCGGGGCGGAGCGCACACCGCTGCGGCGCGATTGCGATGTGCTCGTGTGTGGGGCTTCGTTCGCCGGCCTGGCGCTCGCGCGCGAGCTGGCCGATACGGGAGCGCGCGTGCTCGTGATCGATCGCTATGAGATCGGCGAGCGCCAGACCTCGGCGTGCGGGATCCCCACCCTGTGGCTGGATGCGCTCGACCTGGGGGGCTCGCTGCGCCAGACCTTCGACGAGCTGGTCGTTCACACGCCTTGGACCACGGCGCACTGGCGATTGCCCTGGACTTTCTCCACGTTCGACTACCGCGAGCTGTGTGCCCTGCTGTGGGCTCAGGCCGACCCCGACAACGCCGAGTTCGAGACGGCCACGGTCAGCGGCCGCGACGGAAACGTAGTTCACACCGATCGTGGCGATCTGACGGCGCCTTTGATCGTGGATGCCCTTGGCTGGCGACGCGTCCTTTCGAACGCCGCACCGATCCAACCGCCCAACGCCCGCCTCTCGCGTGGCCTTGAGGTCCACCCCCACGGGGCCGGCGATGAGCTGGAGCTGTGGATCGACCCCAAGTACGTGCGCGCCGGCTATGCGTGGAGCTTCCCCGCGACCGACGAGCTGCGGGTGGGAGTCGGCTCGTTCTGGCCGTCCCACCACGTCAAGGAGCCGACCGTGCGCTTGGCCGGCGATCTCGGTGTTCCCCCCGAGGGCTACCAGGGCAACTGGATCCCCCATCAGCTGCGCCCAGCCGTTGAGGATGGCGTCTTCTTTGTGGGCGACTCGGCGGGTCATTGCCTGCCGCTTACCGCGGAGGGGATTCGCACGGCGATCTATTTCGGCCTGGCCTGCGCGCGAGAGCTGAGACCGGTGCTCGAAGGCCACGCCGCACGCGAGCAGGCCCTGCGCCGCTATGGAGCCTTCTCCGACGCGCACGAGCGCAAGTTCCGCTGGCTGCTCAACACCCAACGCACGGTGGGACGCCTGACCCCCAGTCGCGCGATCACCGTGATGGCAAAGACGATGGCCAACGAGCGCTTCTGCGCGTGGGCCTTCAACAATTACTTGGAGATCGCCCCGCCTTCGTTCGTGGGAAACGGACGAGCCGGCTCATCTCCGAGACCTCGGGCCTCGGTGTCCGCGGCGGCCTGACTCCCGTCAGGCGACCTCGCGCAGGCGGGGACGCGTACTCCGGAGCGCCTTGAGGGCCAGTCGGGCCGCCTCTACCGCGCTGGCCCAGGAGACCTCGGCCAGCATCCCCTCGGCGGCCACCATGTCACCGGCGAGAAAGACGCCGTCGCCGCGATCGACCGCGGGCCGTTCACGCCAGCTGGAGCCGGGCATGTCGAGCGCTCCCGAGCGTCCATCCATGACCTGTCGCCGGCGCCACGTCTCGCGCTCGCGCCAATCCTCGATGCTCACGTCGAGGAAGCGCTCCAAGCGCATCGCGGCGAGGTCCGCTGTCTCACCGGGACGGATCGGCATCTGCGCCTGGATCAGCTCCTCGCCCTCCGGCGCGATCGTCGGGTTGGCGCCGGAGTAGCGACCGATCCAGCCCGCTTCGTCGAGGTCTGAGACGATCGTCGGGTCTCCGCGGCGGTAGCGCACGCCGATGTCCAGGCAAACGGTGCGGCCACTCTGCCAGCGCAGGCTGTCGTCGCCGAGCAGCTCGCGCGCCTGGTCGAGCTCGGTCGCCAGGATCGTGGGCGTGGAGGGCAGCTCGTCGGTGCGCGTCCCCGTCTCGACGATCACTCCGAGCTCGTGCACCCGCCGCTCGAGGGCGGCCACCAGTGTGCTCCAGCCCGCGACCGGGTAGGTCACGATCGAGGGGACGGTCAACAGCAGGCGTACCATGCGTGGCCACACGAACGCCGCGGAGAGCTCGCCGGGGTCGTGGTGGAAGGTGAAGACTCCGGCCGCCGAGGCCGCCAGTGCGGCTGTCTCCTCGTCGGTGTGGCTGGCCGCCCACGTCCTGAAGTCCGTCGCCACCGGTGCTTCACGACCGCGCAGACGCAAGATCGCGGGCAATGTGCCCAGTGGCGGCGTACGTCGCAGCGTTCCGCCCAATCTCAATCGGACGCCCGTCAGCCGGGCGTTGCGGTGAGCGGGCAGGATGTCGCGCTCGCGCATCCACCGCCAGAAGGCGCCGTCGTTGTACATCGCGTGGGGCCCGAGATTGGCCTTGTAGGGCCCCTCTGTGCTGCGGGCCCGGCCGCCGAGCCGCTCGTGGGCCTCGACGAGGCGCACCTTCACGCCCTCCTCGGCGCAGGCGATCGCCGCCACGAGTCCAGCGATCCCGCCTCCGATGACCGTGATCTGTGGATTACCGGTGCTCTCGTTGACAGGGCTCATGTTCGCTGCCTCCTTGGAAAGAATGGCGTGCTCGGCTGGGTGCATTGCTCGACAGTCAAGTTACGCCGATACTGGCATCGTTTACAGTTCCAGTAGTGCCAAACAAAAGAGGGCCAGTTGGGGGAGGTCTTGGACTGCTCGTCGAGCTCGACCGCGACGAGGAGTTCCCGCTTCACGAGCAGATCGAGCGCTCGCTGCGCGAGCAGATCCGTTCGGGACGACTCCCAGCCGGTACACGCCTGCCCTCCACACGTGGGCTTGCGGAGGAGCTGGGCATCTCGCGTGGCGTCGTGACCGAGGCATACGGACAGCTCTCCGCCGAGGGCTATCTCACCACCAGCCAAGGAGCCCCGGTGCGCGTGGCCAAGGCGATACGCGCCACGAGCGAGCGCCCGCCCGCCCGCTCGCTGCTTCAGAGCTTTGCCTACAACTTCCACCCGGGGCTGCCCGACCTGGCCGACTTCCCGCGCGAGGCGTGGTTGCGCTCGCTGCGCTCGGCCCTGCGCGACTCGCCACTGGATTCGCTCGGTTACGGCGACCCGCGCGGCGTGCCGGCCTTGCGCGAAACCCTGGCCACCTACCTGGGGCGCGTGCGCGGCACGAACGCCGACCCCGAGCACATGCTCGTCTGCACCGGCTTCATGCAGGGCTTCTCCCTGCTGTGCCGCGCGCTGCGCAAGCGCGGCGTGGAGGAGGTGGCGCTGGAGGATCCTGGCTGGCACGCGCACCGTTTGATCGTCGAGGAGGCCGGCCTGCGGGTTGTGCCGATCCCCGTGGACGATGGGGGCTTGCGAGTGGACGCGCTTGCGGCTACGAACGCCGCGGCCGTGCTGCTCACGCCGGCACACCAGTTCCCGACCGGCGCGGTTCTGGCTCCCGAGCGTCGGGCGGCCTTGATCGAGTGGGCCGAGGACGACCGCCTGATCGTCGAGGACGACTACGACTCCGAGTATCGCTATGACCGGGTGGCGGTCGGCGCGTTGCAGGGGCTGGCGCCCGAGCAGATCGTGTACATCGGCTCAGCCAGCAAGCGACTTGCTCCCGGGATGCGCCTGGGCTGGATGCTCTCCCCGTCCTGGCTGACTTGGGAGCTGACCGCGGCAAAGACGATCGAGGACTCGGGCTCGGAGGTGATCGGCCAGCTCGCGCTGCACGACTTCATCGCACGCGGCGAGCTGGACCGGCACATGCGCCGTATGCGCCTGCGCTATCAGCGCCGCCGCGAAGCCCTGCTCTCGGCGTTGGCGCGATGGTTGCCCGAGGGGCGCGCGAGTGGCGCCGACGCGGGCCTGTTCGAGCTGGTGAGCCTGCCGAGCTCAGTGGAGGAGTCCCGCTTCTTGCGGGCGGGCTTGGCCCGTGGCGTGAGCGCCGAGGGTTTGGCGTTGCACCGCTTTGCCGCGGATGGGCAGCCGGGAGTCCTGCTGGGCTACGGCAACCTCTCGGAGCCCGCAATCGAACAGGGCCTGAAGCTGTTGGGCGAGGCTTATCGGGAGTCAAGCGAGGAGACGTGAGCCGCGCGGGGGCTGTAATCGACCCAGATCCCGAGCAAGGATCAGTTACCGGCGCACCACCAGCGCCACCCCAACCACCAGCAGCACGAGCCCGACGATCCGCGTGGCGGGGATTGGCTGCTTGGCGATCCCCAGCAGCCCGAAGCGGTCGATGATCACGGCCGCCGTGAGCTGGCCGGCGATAACGAGGGCCGTCAACCCGCTCACCCCGAGCGTGCGCACCGTGAGGATCGCAACGGTCACGTAGACGGCGCCCAGCAGGCCGCCGACCCATGCCCAGGCGGGCGCCTTGGCGGCCTGCCCGAAGCTCCCAAGCCCGCCATAGAACAGGGTCGCGACGAGCACCAACGCGACGGTGCCGACGACGAACGAGAAGGTGGCCGCCTGGACACTGCCGATGTTGCGTCCCAGGCGCGAGTTGATCGGGGCCTGCATCCCGACCAGGACGCCGGCGCAGGCCGCCAGCACGACCGCGAGCGTGCGGGTCATCGCCACTCCCCTGAGCGACGGCGACTTGCCCGGCAAGCCTGCGGGCGCGCGGAGGGCGTCACTTGGCCTCCAACCAGTTCTGCCCCACACCGATGTCGACGGCAAGCGGCGGGGAGTGCTCCCACACGCCGCACATCTCCTCCTCGATCAACACGCACGCGGCCTCGCGCTCGGCGGGCGGCGCTTCAAACAGAAGCTCGTCGTGGATCGTGAGGATCAAACGAGTCCCGAAGCCACCCTCCCTCAGGGCGTCGTGACAGCGAACCATCGCCAACTTGATGAGGTCTGCGGCCGTGCCCTGGATCACCGTGTTGACGGCCAGGCGCTCGCCGAGCGTGCGTACCTGGTAGTTGCGAGCCTGCAGCTCCGGTATCTGGCGCCGGCGGCCCCACAGGGTCTTGACGTGGCCCTCCTGCTTGGCCGACTCGATCGTCTCGGCGATGAAAGCGGCCACGCGCGGGAAGCGCTCCAGGTAGGCGTCGATGAACTCTTTGGCCTCCTCTAGGGGGATGTTCAAGCGATCGGCGAGCCCATAGTCTGAGAGCCCGTAGACGATCCCGTAGTTGATCATCTTCGCCTTCGAGCGCATTCCTGGATCGATCCCCTCCGGCGCGACCTCGAACACCTGGGAGGCGGTCGCCGTGTGCACGTCCTCGCCTCGCTTGAAGATCTCAACCAGGACGGGCTCCTCGGCGATGTGAGCGAGGACGCGCAACTCGATCTGGGAGTAGTCGGCTGAGATCAACAGACTTCCGTGCTCGGCCTCGAAGCAACCCCTGATCTCGCGCCCGAGAGGCGTGCGGATCGGAACGTTCTGCATGTTCGGGTTGGTCGAGGCCAAGCGCCCCGTCTGGGCGCCGGCCTGCAGAAACGTGGTGTGGATCCGCGAGGCGTCGTCCACCTGCTCGGGCAGGACATCGAGATACGTCTTGATCAGGGTGGAAAGCTCGCGCCAGCGCTCGATTTGGGGCACGATCTCGTGCTCCTCGCGAATTGCTTGCAGGACGCGGGCGTCCGTGGAGAATCCGGTCTTGCCGCGACGCTTGCGCGAGAGCCCCAGCTTGACGAATAGGATCTCGCCCAGCTGCTGAGGGGAGCCGATCGTGAACTCCTCTTCGGCGAGCTCGTAGATGCGCTGTTCGAGGCCCGCGATCTCATCGCGTACGCGCGTCGTGATCTCCGCCAGGCGCTCCAGGTTCAAGCGCACGCCGAGCAGCTCCATCTCGCGCAAGACCGCCACCAGAGGCAGCTCGATCTCTCCCATCACCATTTGCAGTCCGCGCTCGACGATCTGCTCGCGCTGCCAGGCGGCGAGCGCACTCAACAGCAAGACCTCGCCCGCCAACGGGTCTTCCACGTCGGCGACGAAACCGCGCTCTTCGCACAGCTCGGCGAAGGGGTAGCCACGACGCGCCGGCTCGAGCAGATAGGCGCCCAACATCGTGTCGTGCGCCAAGCTGACGGGCACCACGCCGAGAGCCTTCACGTCGTGGGCGACAACGGGCCTCTCGCCACAAGCGCGCACCACCTCGCCGGGGTCGGCGCAGTCGCCGACCAATACGCCGGCACGCGAAACGCGGGCAGCCGCCTTCTTGCCCTGCGTCACGCCGGCGGGAGGCGGATCGGGCGTCACGGCGAAGCGAAACGGCGAGCCGACGGCGAACAGCTCGCCGTCCTCCACCTCGGTGGCGTTGACCGCGACACACAGCTCCTGAGGCTCGGTGCCACTGGCCGTCTTCAGATTCGCGATGTCCGCTACGGCCCCGTTGCGTACGCGCCCGCTGAGCGAGATCTCGTCAGAGGAGGCCGTCTTTGCGATCTCGGCCTCCCCAAGCGCTTCTTCCAGACGGCGCAATGGGTCGCGCAGCTCCCAGCGGCGGAAGACCTCGCGCAGGCGCGAGCGGTCGGGCTCGCGCGAGGCCTCGCTCTTGAGGTCGAAGTCGACCGGCAGCTCGCGATTGACAGTCGCCAAGCTCTTGGACAGGCGCGCATCGTCGGCGTGGTCGATCAGGTTCTGCTTGCGCTTGGGGCCGCCGATGTCGCGCACGTGCGAGAGCACGCCCTCCAGCGAGCCGAAGCGCTGAATCAGCTCGCTGGCGGTCTTCTCGCCGATCCCGGGAATCCCGGGGATGTTGTCGGAGGTGTCGCCCTTCAGACCGTAGAAGTCGGGGATCAACTCGGGCGCCAGGCCGTAGCGGTCGATCACCGCTTGGCGGTCATACAGCTTGGTCTCGGTGATGCCCCTGGCCGTGGCCATCACATGCACGAGCCCAGCCTCGTCGATCAACTGGAACACGTCGCGATCTCCCGTCACGATCGTCACGGGCACGCCCGCGCCTCGCGCCTGCTCGGCCAGGGAAGCGATCACGTCGTCGGCCTCGTAACCCTCAAGCTTCACGTTGCGATAGCCGAACGCCTCGACCAGCGGTTCCACTGCCGGCCACTGCGCCTTGAGCAAGTCCGGGCGCGAGCGCCGGCCGGCCTTGTAGTCGGCGAACAGCTCGGTGCGCCCCGAGGTGCCGGCGTCCCACGCCACGATCGTGGGCTGCACGCCGTGATCGGTCACGATATTCACGAGCATCGAGGAGAACCCGAAGATCGCGTTGGTCGGCTCGCCGGTCGAGGTCGCGATCGACTCGGGCAAGGCGTAGAAGGCCCGGTAGACGAGGCTGGGACCATCGATCAGGAACAGGCGGCGCTCCACGTCCGAGCACTCTATTAGGAGGCCGGCGGGGAATCCCGCGCCCGGCGGGGAGTCGGGTGTCCCCGCCCCCAGGCGCAAGCAAATAACATGCCGGGCCGCCCGCCCGCCGCATCGGCTATTCGAGGAGCTTCGCTTCAGTGTCCGTGACACCCAGCGCGCAGTACCGCCTGACCATCCGCGTCAAGATCGACGAGGGTCAGAACATGCTGGGTCAGGTGACCGACATGATCGGCGAGCAGGGGGGCATGGTCGTCGCAGTGGACCTGGTGGAGGCCGGCGCCGAGCACAGCGTCAGGGACATCGTCGTGGACGCGGGCAGTCGCGAACACTGGAACCGCATCCTCTCGGCGATCGGCTCACTCCCGGGAGTCGATGTGATCGATACGACCGACCGCACCTTCCTGCTGCATGTGGGCGGCAAGATCGAACAGCACAACAAGCATCCGCTGAAGACGAGGGACGACCTCTCGATGGCCTACACCCCCGGCGTGGCGAGGGTGTGCACGGCGATCAAGGACGACCCGGACAAGGCCTTCCAGTACACGATCAAGCGCAACACGGTGGCGGTTGTCTCCGACGGGACGGCGGTGCTCGGGCTGGGCGACATCGGCCCGACCGCGGCGATGCCAGTGATGGAGGGCAAGGCGTGCCTGTTCAAGGAGTTCGCGGGCGTGGACGCCTTCCCGATCTGCCTGGACACGAAGGACACGGACGAGATCGTGCGCGCCGTCAGCCTGATCGCGCCCTCCTTCGGCGGGATCAACCTCGAGGACATCTCGGCCCCACGCTGCTTTGAGATCGAGGAGCGACTGATACGCGACCTGGACATTCCCGTGTTCCACGACGACCAGCACGGCACCGCCGTCGTCGTGCTGGCGGCCCTGCTCAACGCGGTCAAGCTGACCGGGCGCAAGCTGGAGGACCTCAAAGTGCTCGTGATCGGCCTCGGCGCGGCGGGCGTGGCGGTCACCAAGATCCTGTTGGAGGCCGGTGTGCGCGACATCATCGGCGCCGACTCGCGCGGAGCGTTGAGCACCCAGCGCGAGGACTATCTGGACGGCACGATGACCTGGGTGAAGCGCTGGTATGCGGAGTCCACCAACCGCGAGGCTCGCGGCGGGACTCCCGCCGACGTGATCGAGGGGGCCGACCTGCTCGTGGGCCTCTCCGGCGCGCGCGCCCTGCCGGTGCAAGCGCTGGCCAAGATGAACAAGGACGCGATGGTGTTCGCGATGGCCAACCCCAACCCCGAGGTGATACCCGAGGAGGCCGCGCCCTACGTGCGCATCATGGCGACCGGGCGCTCGGACTACCCCAACCAGATCAACAACGTGCTGTGCTTCCCGGGCATCTTCAGGGGCGCGCTCGACGTGAGGGCGAAAGCCATCACCGAGGAGATGAAGATGACGGCGGCCCGTGCGATCGCTGCGATCGTGGACGACTCCGAGTTGCGCGACGACTACATCGTGCCGTCGGTGTTCAACCGCGACGTGGCTCCCGCCGTGGCGGCCGCGGTGGCCGAGCAGGCTCGCGCGAGCGGCAACGCGCTGGCCGGCCAGGAGGTCGGCTTCGCCCAGGGCGCTAGGCTGACTGGGATGGGCGATCGCGTGCCCACCAATAATTGACGGCCGAAGGGCAGGCCCGAGCATGCGGGTGACGGTTACTGGAGCGACTGGCTTGATTGGCCGGCGGGTGGTGGCGGCACTGATGCGGCGTGGCGATGCGGTGACTATCCTCTCGCGCGACCCCGAGCGAGCGAAGGCCGATCTGGGTAGGCCCGATTCGGGCGCCCCACACGCCGATTCGCTGGCTGCGACGCGCTGGGATCCCAACGGCGAATCGGCGCCGCGAGCCGCCTTGGAGCGCGCGGACGCGGTGGTGCATCTCGCCGGCGAGAACGTAGCCCAGCGCTGGACCGGCTCGGCCAAGCGGGCGATCCGCGAGAGCAGGGTGCTCGGCACGCGCAATCTCGTGCTGGGCATCGAAGCGCTGGGAGAGACCGAGCGACCGAAGGTGCTCGTGAGCGGCTCGGCGATCGGCTACTACGGTGCCCACGGCGATGAGCCGATCGACGAGGAGTCCGCCGCCGGCGAGGACTTCTTGGCGCAGACATGCGCGCAATGGGAGGCCGAGGCCGAGAAGGTGGCGCGCCTGGGCGTTCGTTTGGTGAAGGTGCGCACGGGCGTGGTGCTCGACAGCGAGGGAGGCGCGCTCGGCAAGATGCTGCCCGCGTTCAAGCTCGGCGTGGGCGGCCCGGTTGCAAGCGGGCGCCAATACATATCGTGGATCCACACCGACGATGTCCTCGGCATCCTGCTCGCCGCGATAGACGACGAGCGGTGGCAGGGAGCGATCAACGCCACCGCCCCCGAGCCACAGCGCAACCGCGACTTCTCGAAGGCGCTTGGCCGCGCCCTGCACCGCCCCTCCTTGCTCCCGGTGCCCGGCATGGCCCTGCGATTGATGTACGGCGACATGGCCCGAGTCGTCACCGAGGGGGCTCGCGTCCTGCCCGCCAAAGCCCTGGTCTTGGGCTACGACTTCCGCCACCCCCAGCTCGACGAGGCGCTGCGGGCGACGCTTGGTTGAGGTCAGCCGGAGGTGTCGAACGCTTGCCAAAACACGGGCACTCCGCTGAGGAGCCGGTCGATCCCGTAGGTGGAGAGCGTGGTTTCGCCGTTGGGCTGCATCGAGTAGACGCCCAACACCGAATGACGGTCGTGGGTGGCGAAGAAGCGTCCGATCACGGCCTGACGATCGTCGCCGCGCGCGCCGGCCGCCCGAATCGAGGCCAACACCACGCTCATCGCCTCATAGCCGTACAGGGCGTACGGTTCGCCCGGCGAGGCGAAACGGCGTGTGTATTCGGCGAGCACTCGGCGCGCCGACGCCGGATACAGGTGGGTCACGAGTGCGGGCGTGCCGACGAAGGTGGCCGCTTCGGCGGAGCCAAGGTGGGCGGTGAAGACCGGGTTGAGCATCGTGCTCGAGGCGAGCAGCGCGAGATGGGGCGCGGCGGAATGCAGCAGACGTGCCAGATAGGCGGATTCGCTGGTGGCGGTGGCGCTCAAGAACACCGCCTGGGCCCCACTTTCGGCCACCTTGGCGACCTCACCGCTGAAGTTCGAGCCGGGCAGGATCGTGAGCGTGTCATCGCCCTTGACCGCGATCCCCGCCTGCTGGCCCTCGCCGGCCACGAGCTCGGCCAGCGGGGCGTCGAAGGGATCCTGGTCGGCGATCACGTACACGCTGTGAATGCCCAGCCGTCGCATCAAAGCCACCTGTGCCGCGGCCTGAACTGGATCGCCGGGGGCGACCCGCCCGAAAGTTCGCTTTCCGGCCAGATAGAAGCGTTCGGGCTCCCCCTGGCCGGCATCGTGGGAGGAGGTCAGACCGACATAAGGGCTGGCCGGGCTGACCTGAAGGATGCCGGCGGCATTTGTGAGCGGGAGCGAGATCGCGGTGGCGCCGGAGTTGAAGTCGCCCAGATAGGCGATTGTGGTGGGGTCCTGCGCGGCCGCCTTGGCGTTGGCGGCTGTGACGTCGGGGTCCCACTCGCCGCTGGTGGCGCTGGAGTCGTCGCGCAACGCGTAGCTGATCGTGAAGCGCCCGACGTGCCCGCCGGCGTCGGCCAGGGCCAGCTTCTCGCCGCCGACGATCTGGCGTGAGATCGCCGCGGACGGTCCCTGTAGGGGCAGACTGGAGTAGATCGTGAGCTGATTGCCGATGCTTTGCGAGGCAGGCGAGGTGCCCACG
>JBAURN010000294.1:0-1571 GCA_049581225.1 Solirubrobacteraceae bacterium | reverse complement strand
CAATTATCCGGGCCTCGCGGAGAAGGATTTTGCGCTCGATTCCGGCTCAGTTTTCTGGGGCCACGAGGCGCAGGTGGGCTACTTTCCGCAGGACGTCGGCGCAACCATCTCGCACGGACTCACCGTGGCCGATTGGCTGCACCAGTGGAACCCCGCCGCGCATATCGAAGACATTCGCGGCATTCTGGGCCAGATGCTGTTCTCCGGCGAAGAAGGCTCCAAGCCCACCAAGGCGCTCTCGGGCGGCGAGCAGGCGCGTCTCGCATTTTGCAAGCTGATCCTCACCAAGCCAAACATTCTCATCTTTGATGAGCCGACCAACCATCTCGACCTCGAAGCCATCAACGCGCTCAACATCGCGCTTCAACGCTACGAGGGCACAGTGCTTCTGGTCACTCACGATCACGATCTGATCGACGAAGTGGCAACGCGTTTGTGGATCTTCAACGACAGCGGCATTGAAGATTTCCAGGGCCCCTACGAAGAGTGGAAGGGCAAGCACAACTAGCCCCGGCAGCAAAAAATCCTGCGACAAGGCGCAAATGGAATTCCGCGATTCTCAATCGCGGGATTCTTGTAGCATGGTGAGGCATGGCAAGGCTCGGCGCATTCTGTTTTCCAGGCACAGGTCACCTGAACCCATTGACCGCGCTGGCTCGCCGCCTGCAGCTGCGCGGGCACTCAGTTGTCATCTTTGGAATCGCCGATGTAGAGGCTCGGGTGAAGGCCGCGGGAATTGAGTTCTGCCTGATTGGCCAACGCGACTACCCACTGGGAACGCTCGACAAACTCGACCGGCAATTGGGCGAGATGGCGGGATTTCAGGCCATCCGATTCACGATGGAGCGAATCAGCAACACCGCGCGCATGGTGCTTCGTGACGGACTCGAGGCTGTTCGCAACGCCAACGTGGACGCGCTTTTGGTCGATGAAGCGGACATGGCCAACAACATTGCCGAATATCTTGGCCTGCCGTTTGTATCGCTCGCCCTCATTCCGCCAATGGTGCAAGACAGTCGTTTTCCGCCGTTTTACTTTGGCTGGTCGGGAAGCCAGAGATGGTGGTGCCGGCTGCGCAACCAAATCGCCATTCGTGTCCTGATTTGGCTCGCGGCGCCGATTTTTGCGGCCGTAAACGAGCGGCGCGCCGCGTGGGGATTGAAGGTTGGCAGGCGTCCTGGCGACGGGCTGTCAAACTTGGCGCAGATCACGCAATTACCGCGGGTGCTGGAGTTCGATATCGAGCCTCCGCCTCCGCATCTCTATTACACCGGGCCGTTTGTTGACGCAACGCTGCGGCCCACGGTGGACTTCGCCTGGAATCGGCTCGATGGCCGTCCGCTGATTTATGCGTCGCTGGGCACGTTACAGAATCGATCTCTGGATATCTTCCGCAAAATTGCCGAAGCGTGCGCGGGCCTGAATGTCCAGCTGGTGATCTCGCTCGGTGGCGGCCTGGAACCAGATCGACTCGGCAATGTGAGTGGCGATCCGCTGGTTGTGAAATTCGCACCGCAGTTGGAACTGGTAAAGCGGGCATCGCTCGTGATTACTCACGCGGGATTGAATAC
>JBAURN010000293.1:0-4233 GCA_049581225.1 Solirubrobacteraceae bacterium | reverse complement strand
CCGCTACACCGAACAGCAGGCCTACGAAGCCGGCCTGCTGTTCGACGAAGAGCCCGAGGCGCGCCCCCGCCGGCGCCTGCTCCTGCCCGCGTCCACCGGCACGCGCACCACGGCCGACACGCCCATTTCACCCGGCACGTCAGCCCCCGCTGGAGCGCCCACCGCGGCCAAAGTCCCGCCCCGCATGGAGACCGGCCAGCACAGCACCGACCCGATGCGCATGCCCTCGACGGCCGCCACCCTGGTTGAGCGCCTGCGCGAAATGACGGTGCGTCGTTGAACCTCAGCTCCTCAAACGCCGTCCAGATACTGCTCCTGGTCGGCGCCATCACCTTGGTGCCGGCGGTCCTGTTCACGGTAACCGGCTTCAGCCGCATCCTGATCGTGCTCGGCTTCGTGCGCGCCGGCATCGGCACCACGACCGAGCCGCCCAACCAGGTGCTGGTGGGCATCGCCCTGTTTTTGACGATCTTCGTGATGTCCCCCACGATCAGCGCGATCAAGACCGAGGCGATCGACCCGCTCACGGCGCACAAGATCAACACCGTGACGGCCCTCGAGCGCGCCGAGGAACCGATGCGCGAATTCATGTTCCGCCAGACCCGGGTGCAGGACATCTCCCTGTTCATGAACCTCGCCCACGACCCGACCCCTCACAAGCGCGCCGAAGTGCCCACCGAGGTCCTGATCCCCGCCTTCATCACCTCCGAGTTGAAGACGGCCTTTCAGATCGGCTTCTTGATCTTCCTGCCGTTCTTGATCATCGACCTGATCGTCTCCGCGACGCTGATGAGCATGGGGATGATCATGCTCCCGCCGACCTTCATCTCGCTGCCTTTCAAGATCCTGCTGTTCGTGCTCGTCGACGGCTGGGACTTGGTCATCAAGTCGCTCGTACAGAGCTTTCACTACTGAGGATGCGCCCGTCCATGCCCAAGAGAAGGAGGTCGAGCCGATGAATCAGGACACCGTCGTCAACCTCGCCGCACAGGCCATGAGCTTGTCCTTGAAGATCGCCGGTCCCCTCTTGCTCGTGGGGCTCGTGGCCGGCCTGGCGGTGAGCATCTTCCAAGCCGTCACCCAGATCCAGGAGCAGAGCCTCACCCTGATCCCCAAGATCATCGGCGTCGCTGCGGTGATCGTGCTGTTGGGCCCGTGGATGCTCGGTCAGATCGTCTCCTACACCGCCGCCCTGTACACCGCGATCCCGACGATGGTCGGCTCTTGAACCAGCTGCTGCACAAACTGGCCACCGGCGAGCTCGCGGGCTTCATCCTGGTGCTCGCCCGGATCACACCCCTGTTCCTCATCGCGCCGCTGTTCTCCTCGGCGATGATCCCGCCGCGCGTGAAGGGCATCATCGCCGTGGGCCTCTCGATCGGGCTGACCCCGATCGCGCTGAAAGGACAGCACATACCCACCGATCCGCTGCCCCTCTTCAGCCTCGTGGTGGAGGGGATGCTGGTTGGTCTGGGCTTCGCCTTCGCCTTGGCCATCCTGTTGGCCGCGGTCGAATCGGCGGGCGCCCTGATCGACGTGGTCTCGGGCTTCTCCTACGGCGAGCTCATCAACCCGCTCAACGGCGCCAACGGAGCCGTCATGTCCCGCTTCTACTCGCTTGTGGGGACTCTCATCTTCCTGGTCATAGGCGGCGACGCCTGGACGATCCGCGGGCTCAGCCGCACCTTCGAACTTGTGCCCCTGACCAGCGGTCCCAAGATCGACTCGCTCGTGGGCGGCGCCGTGCAGGTGTTCTCGAACGTGTTCACCGACGCCCTGGAGGTGGCCGCGCCCGTCCTGATCGCCCTGCTGATCACCGACGTGGCCTTCGGCATCGTCTCGCGCGTGGTGCCCCAGCTCAACGTGTTCGCCGTCGGCTTCCCCACCAAGGTGGCGGTCACCCTGGTGGTCGTCGCCGCCTCCCTGCCGTTCGTGGCCAACTGGATCTCAGAACAGCTATCGGTGAGCGTGGGCGCGGCCCTCGGCGCCCTGCACGTCGCATGAGTACCTACCCGAGCAACGAGGCCGGCCCGAACGGGCGCCCCACCGCGACCGCGACCGGGAGGGCGTGAAGTGGCGCGCGAGGAACGCACAGAGAAGGCCACACCCAAGCACCGCGAGCGAGCGCGCGAGAAGGGTCAGGTCGCGCGCAGCCCCGACCTGGGCGGCTCGACCGTGTTGGTCGCGGGCCTGTTCGCGATCAGCCTGATGGGCACTCGGATCGTGGAAGGCTGCGCCACCGCGTTTCGCGAAATCTTCGCCAAGATCGCCACCTCCGACCGCGCCCTCAGCCTCGAAGGGCTCAACGGCCTGCTGCACTCGGCGCTCTCCACGATCGCCCTGGCCGTCGCTCCCGTCGCCGGCGCCTGCCTGCTCGCCGGCCTGGCCAGCGGCGCCGCCCAGGTCGGCTTCAAGCCGCGCATCCAAGGGCTCAAGCCCGACTTCCGCCGCATCAATCCGGCCTCGGGGCTGCGCAACCTGCTGAGCCCCAACACCGTCTTCGAGGGCCTGAAGGTCCTCGCCAAGGTGGGCATCGTGGGCGCCGTCGCCACGCTTGCCCTGCTGCCCGGGCTCACCACCCTGTCGGCCCGCGTGGGCATCCCGCCGCAGGTGCTGGGGCCTTTGATGAGCAAAAACGCGCTCGCGATCGCCCAGCGCATCGCCTTCGCCTACGTGATCGTGGGGATCGTGGACTACGCGTGGAAGCGGCACACCCACGAGCGGATGCTGCGCATGACCAAGCAGGAGGTCAAGGACGAGGTGCGCCAGTACGGCGTCTCCGCGGAGGTCAAGAACGCGCTGCGCCGCCGCCAGATGCAGGCCGCGCGCCTACGCATGATGGCGGCCGTGCCCACGGCGGACGTGGTTGTCACCAACCCCACCCACTACGCCGTGGCCCTGATCTACGACGGCTCGCGCACCGCGCCCGAGGTCGTCGCCAAGGGCAGGGACCTCATCGCCTTGCAGATCAAGCGGATCGCCGAGGAGAACGAGGTGCCGGTCGTTGCCAACCCACCCCTGGCGCGCGCGCTTCACTCCTCCACGGAGATCGGCCAGATCATTCCCCAAGAACTGTATGCGGCCGTCGCCCAGGTCCTCGCGTTCGTCTACCGCCTGGCCGGGCGTAGGAGGCTGGCCTCGTGATGCGCGCCGCCGCCAAACGCAATCCGCCCAAGGCTGACCTAGTGAACCTCGCCAACGCCGACAGCACCCCGCCCAGGAGGCCTGCATCGTGAACAGCCCCACGCTCAAGCGCGTCCTCAGCCACAGCGACCTCTTGGCCGCGGTGTCGGTGGTGTGCGTGGTGACGATGCTCGTGGTTCCGCTGCCCTCGGAGCTGCTCGACCTGCTGATCACGCTCAACATCTCGGCCGCGCTCACGATCGTGGTCGCCACCATGTATCTCGGCAAGGCCCTGGACTTCGCCTCGTTCCCGAGCCTGCTGCTGCTGACCACGATGTTCCGCCTGGCGATCAACGTGTCGGTGACGCGCCTGATCCTGACCACGGGTGAAGCGGGCTCGGTCGTCAAATCGTTTGGCCAGTTCGTGGTCGGCGGCAACGTGGTCGTGGGGCTCGTCATCTTCCTGATCCTTGTGGTGATCCAGTTCGTGGTCGTCACCAGCGGCGCCGGGCGCGTGGCCGAGGTGGGCGCCCGCTTCACGCTCGACGCGATGCCCGGCAAGCAGATGGCGATCGACGCCGACCTCAACGCCGGCCTCATCACCGACGACCAGGCACGGGCGCGCCGCTCGGAGATAGCTCGCGAGGCCGACTTCTACGGGGCGATGGACGGAGCCTCCAAGTTCGTCAAGGGCGACGCCATGGCCGCCCTGATCATCACCGCGATCAACCTGATCGGGGGGATCGTGGTCGGCATGATGCAGCACAACCTGAGCTTCAGCGAAGCCACCCACCAGTACTCCCTGCTGACCGTGGGCGACGGCTTGGCCGCCCAGATCCCGGCGCTGTTGATCTCGGTGGCGACCGGCATCATCGTCACGCGCGCGGCCTCCGACAGGGACCTCGGCAGCGACATCGCGGGGCAGATCCTCAGTCAGCGCCGCGCGCCGATGGTCGCCGCCGGAGCGATCGGCCTGTTCGCCCTGATCCCGGGGCTGCCCAAGCTTCCGTTCCTCCTCGTCGCCTCGATCTTCGGGGCGATCGCCTGGGGGGTGCGCCACGGGATGCCCGACAAGGTGCAGGCCGACGCCGCGGCCGCCACCGCCAAGGC
>JBAURN010000292.1:0-6215 GCA_049581225.1 Solirubrobacteraceae bacterium | reverse complement strand
CCGCAGATGCATGTCGGCTGCGAGCCTCGTCGCTCCAGCGCTCCCACGATCTCTCCCAGGTGACGGCCGAGACCGCCGTTGCCGAGCGGCGCCGAACAGGACACGACAACCCTCCCGTCCGGCAGCGCCAGCTCCTGGGCACGCTCGCGCTCAGCCCGCCAGGCGGCGTCGAGCGCGGGGGCGCAAGCTGGCTCAGTCAATGCCGTCATAGCCCCACAGGGAGAGTAGATCTCGACCCAGGTACTCGCTGAGCGCCTGGACCTCGGGCTTGAATCGGGCGCGCAGCTCGCGCATCAAGTCCTCCTGTGGTGGCGGCGGCTCGCTATAGATCACTCGTCGTCTGAGTGCTCTGAGCGCGCCGTGGCGTACGGCTTGCGGCGTGAGCGTCTTTACCGCCGCCTTCGCGGCGCCCGCGATCGGTCCCTGCCCGATCGAGACCGCGTGGACGAGATCGTCGAGTCGCGGCGAGCGCACGTCAACCGAGGGATTGGCCTCGAGCGAGTCGATCGCCAGGGTGTCGTCGACCTCCAGGAACCTCAGCACCTGGCTCACCGTGGTCTCGTTGTCGGAGCGAAAGTCGTCGTAGATGAGCACGAGTAGCTGCTCGTCGGGAAAGTGGGCGCGGTAGCGGCGCAGCTGCTCGATGTAGCGGACGTGCTCGGAGTAGAGCAGCACCTGCGGCCAGCGCGAACGGCGGGGAAGCTTGCGCCCGGATCTCCTATCCCGCTCCAGCGACAGTGCGGTGCGCAGGTCGCGCTCGGTCTCGTAGCGCGACTGCAGGCATTGCAGATGCAGCGAGCGCAGAAAGGCGGCCGGCTCGCGGAGGATCGCGATCATGCGCGCGTCGGGTGCCACTGCGGCGATCCGCTCCGCCGCGGTTCGCGACCAGAGATAGGACGCCGAGGCCTCGCCGGCGCGCTGCCCGGGACGCGCCGGCGCAAACAGCGCGAGGTACTCCTCCAAGCTCTCCGGCGCCCGATAGCGGTGTGCGCGACGAGGCAGCTCACCCGCGAAGAAGATCGGTTCCTTCAGCTCGGGCATATAGATCTGAGGGTGGCGCCGCAACATCTCATACAGCGCCGTGGTGCCGCTCTTGGGGTTGCCGACGATGAAAAAGTCCGGGACCCTGCCCAGCACACCACCGACAGCCGAGCCGGCCCGCACCCGCCCGGGAGACTCAACCAAGCCGCTCATAGCCCCACAACGACACCAGATCGCGACCCAAATACTCGCTCAGCGCAACCACCTCCGGCTTGAAACGAGCACGCAACTCACCCATCAACCGCTCATCAGGCGCACCCGGCGCGCCATACAAAACACGCCTAAGCACCAACCCAAGCGCCGCACGCCGCACACGACGGGTGGTGAGCGCCTCGAGCGGAACGTTCAGCGAGCGACCGATTGGACCCTGGCCGGTGCGCACCGCATGAACCAGCTTGGCCAGGCCAACGGAGCGCATCCGAACCGTCGGGTTGGCCCGCAAAGGCACGACCGGCACGCTGTCGTCAATCCTCAAAAAACGCAATACGCTGCGCACCGTAGCCTCGTTCTCGCGCTGAAAGTCGTCATAGATCAGCACCAGCACGCGCTCCTCGGCGAACAGCTGGTGGTAGCGGCGCAGGTGCTCGACATAGTGCACCCGGTCGGAATAGCGACGGACGGTGCGCCCGTCGCGCACTATCTCCTCGCGCCGCAGGGCCACGCGAAAGTCGCGCTCGCGCTCGACGTGGTCCTGCAGATGCTGAAGGTGCAGCGAGCACAGGAAGCTGGCCGGCTCGCGCAGGATCGCGACGATGCGCGCGTCGGGAGCCAGCTCGTGGATGCGCGCGGGAGCCTCGGGCGAGCGCAGATAGGAGGCCGACGCCTCACCCACGAGCTGCTCGGGCAGCGCTCCCTCGAACAGCGCCAGATAGGCATCGAGCGTTCGTGGGAGTGGGTCCAAAGTCGGCTGTGCCGCGCCGCTCGTCAACGCTCGCCCGGGAGAGCTCGCCAGAAAGTGAGGCTCCTTGAGTTCGGGCATGTAGATCTGGGGGTGGCGCCGCAACATCTCATACAGCGCCGTGGTGCCGCTCTTGGGATTGCCCACGATGAAAAAGTCAGGAGCCCGCCCGGTCGCGCCCCCACCGCCAGGGCCATCCCCACCGCCGCGGACAGCCTCACCGACACCGTCGCCCGCGCTAACGCCCGCGGCAAGCCCAGGAGACTCAACCAAGCCGCTCATAGCCCCACAACGAGACCAAATCGCGTCCCAAGTACTCACTCAGCGCAACCACCTCCGGCTTGAAACGAGCACGCAACTCGCCCATCAACCGCTCATCAGGCGCACCCGGCTCGCCATACAAAACACGCCTACGCACCAACCCAAGCGCCGCGCGCCGCACACGCCTCGGCGCAACCGTCTTGACGGCCCGCTTGGCCGTGCGCGAAAGCGGCCCACCGCCGACGCTGATCGAGTGCACGAGGTCGTCGAGCAGTTGTGAGCGCAAGGCGACGGTGGGATTGGCGACGGTCGCCTCGACCGCAATCGTGTCCTCCACATCCAGGAAGCGCAGCACCCGGCGCACCGTCGCCTCGTTGTCGGTGCGGAAGTCGTCGTAGATCAGCACGAGCAGCCGCTCGGGCGCCAGCGCCGTGCGGTAGCGCCGCAACTGCTCCACATACCGCACCCGCTCGGAGTAGCGCAGAGACTCCGGTCGCGGGCAGTCCAGCGGAATGTGGCGTCCTTCGCCGCGGGCCCGTTCGAGCGAAATCGCCTTGGCCAGGTTCTTCTCGTTCTCGACGTGGTCTTGGATCAACTGCAGGTGCAGCGAGCGCAACAGGCTGGCCGGCTCGCGCAGGATCGCGATCGCCCGCGCGTCGGGCTGAAGCTCGGCGATCCGCTCCGGCGCCGCCGCGGACATGAGGTATCCCGAGGACGCCTCGCCCACACGCTGCTCGGCGCCCGCCGCGTCGAACAGCGCCAAGTACTCCTCGAGCGTGCCCGGCAGGGCGCCGCTCGACGCTCTGCGGTGTCGCCGCGGCTGATCGGAGGCCAGATAGGCCGGCTCCTTGAGCTCGGGCATGTAGATCTGGGGGTGACGCCGCAACATCTCATACAGCGCCGTGGTGCCGCTCTTGGGGTGACCGACAATGAAGAAGTCGGGCACCCGCCCGTGGTCGAGCCGCGCGGCGCCACGCCCAGCCCCGGTCCCAGGTCGCGGCCCAGCCCCCTTCACCGCAAGATCAGTCGAGCTGGTCATAGCCCCACAGCGACACCAGGTCGCGATCCAGATACTCGCTCAGCGCAACCACCTCTCCCTTGAAGCGGACACGCAACTGGAGCATCAGCTCCTCATCCACCGGCGGAGGCGCGCCGACCACCACCCGGCGGCGAACCACTTCCAGCGCTCCCCGTCGCGCCCGGCGAGGGGTCAGCGTCTTGATCGAACCCTTGACCGCGCGCGTGAACGGGTCGCGGGCCTGGATCACCTCGTGTACCGCCTGGTGCAGGCGTCTGTGGCGAATGCCGACAGTCGGGTTGGCGTCGACCGCCTCGATCGGCGCGGCGTCGTCGACCTCGAGAAAACGCAGCACCTCGCGCACGGTCGCCTGGTTGTCCGCGCGAAAGTCGTCGTAGATCAGCACCAGGATCTGCTCTTGGGGGAAGACCGCTCTGTAGCGACGCAGCTGCTCGACGTATTTGAGGTTCTCCGAATACAGCAGGCCCTGCGGGCGAGGCGAGCTGCTGGGAACGTGCTCCCCTTTGCGTCGAGCTCCCTCAAGCGACAGCGCGGTGCGCAGGTCGGTCTCGGTCTCCACGTGCGTCTTCACGAACTGCAGGTGCAGCGAGCGCAGATAGCTGGCCGGCTCGCGCAGGATCGCGACGACGCGCGCCGCCGGTTGCACCTCGGCGATGCGCGCCGCCGCGGTGAGCGAGCGCAGATAAGAGGGAGAGGCCTCCCCCGTGCGCTGATCGGGATCGGCCGGCGCAAACAGGGCGAGGTACTCCTCCAGCGTGTCCGGGCGCACCCCACCCGCGGGGCGGAAGCGCGAGTGAAGCTCGGGCACGAAGAACCAAGGCTCCTTCATCGGCATGTAGATCTGCGGGTGGGATCTGAGCATCTCGTACAAAGCCGTGGTCCCGCTCTTGGAGTGACCCACGACAAAGAAGTCGGGCAACCTGCCGGCCTGCTTGGGCATCGCTCGTGCCGTCTCAATCGAGCTGGTCATAGCCCCACAGACCCACGAGGTCGCGTCCCAGGTACTCGCTCACGGCTTGCGCTTGCGGCTTGAAGCGACGCTTCAACTCGAGCATCAAGGCGGCGTCCGGGGGGCGCGTGTCGGCGTAGACGACGCGCTCCCTGGTGGCGGTGAGTGCACGGCGGCGCAGTCCTCTGGGCGTGACCGACTTGATCGCCGCCTTGGCGCCGCGCGAAAGCGGCCCGCGCCCGAGCGAGACGCTCTGGGTCAGCTCGTGCAGCCGCTGTGAGCGCACTCGCACCGAGCGATTCGCCTCCAACACTCCCAGTGGGACGGCGTCGTCCACGTCAAGAAAGCGCTGCACCCGGCGCACGGTCGCCTCGTTTTCGCGACGGAAGTCCTCGTATATGAGCACCAGGATCTGCTCCTCGGCGAAGACGGCGCGGTAGCGCTCCAGCTGCTCCACGTAGCGAACGTGATCGGAGTAGAGCAGCTCGTGCGGACGAGCGCAGAAGCGCGGGATCTCGCGTCCTTCGCGTCTGGCGTCCTCGAGCGAGAGCGCCTTGCGCAGATCGGTCTCGGTCTCGACGTGGTTGCGCACGCATTGCAGGTGAAAGGAGCGCAGGAACGAAGCGGGCTCTCGCAGGACGGCGATGATGCGCGCGTCGGGCCGCACGTCGACGATGCGCTCGGCGGCGGTGTGAGACATCAGGTATGAGGGCGACGCCTCGCCGGCGCGCTGCTCGGGCGCCGCCGGGGCGAACAGCGCCAAGTACTGCTCGAGCGTCTCCGGTCGCAGGCTGCTCGGCCGGCGACCGCGCGAGCGCAGCTCGGGCGAGAAGAACCACAGCTCCTTGGTCTCGGGCATGAACACCTGCGGGTGGCCCTTGAGCATTTCGTAGAGAGCGGTGGTCCCGCACTTGAAATGACCGACGATGAAGAAGTCGGGCACCCGGCCCATGGGCCGCTGAGCGCCACCGTGCTTGGCCTGCTCGACCTCACTCCGCGCGGCGGCTTGCGCCAGCGTTTCAATCGAGCTTGTCATAGCCCCACAGCGACACGAGATCGCGATCCAGGTACTCGCCGAGGGCGACCACCTCAGGCTTGTATCTGCGCCGCAACTCCCTCATCAACTGCTCGTCCGGCGGCTCCGGCCGATCGAAGACGATGCGTTTTTGGGTCGCATACAGAGCCCGTTGTCGCAACGGCTGGGGCGTCAGCGCCTTGATCGTCCTCTTCACGGCGCGCGATGCAGGCCCGTGGCCAACCGATACGGCATGGACCAGCTCGTGCATCCGCGGCGAGCGCACGCGCACGCTCGGGTTGGCCTCGGTCTGGGCCAGCGCGACGCTGTCGTCCAAGTCGAGGAAACGCAGCACCTGGCGCAGCGTCGCCTGGTTGTCGCCTCTGAAATCGTCGTAGACGAGCACCAGGACCTGCTCGGCCGGGAATGCCTCGTAGTAGCGCTGAAGCTGTTCGACGTAGCGAGTGAACTCGGCGTACTGGAGCATCTTCGGCCAGTAGGTGTGGCGCGACAGATGCCGTCCTTCCTTCCTTGGCCCTTCCAGGGATATCGCCCGGCGCAGATCGGTCTCCGTCTCCACATAGAGCTGGACGAGCTCGAGGTGAAGCGAGCGCACCATGCTCGCCGGCTCGCGCACCACGGCGACGACGCGGGCGCTTGGCTGAAGCTCGGCGATGCGCTGGGCGGACGTGTGAGACCACAGGTAACTGGGCGAGGCGTCGGCGATCAGCTGATCGGCGCGCGCGGCCTCAAACCATTGGAGATACTCCTCGAGCGTCTGCGGGGTCCCGCCCGGTCGCGGCGGGTCGCGGTGATACATCTCCTCAGCAAAGAAGCGCGGCTCCTTGCGATCCGGCATGAAGATCTGGGGATGCTGGCCGAGCATCTCATACAGGGCCGTCGTGCCGCTCTTGAGCTGACCGACGATGAAGAAGTCGGGCAGCCGCCCCGCCGTGGCGCGCTCGCTCGACGCGACCCGTGAAGCTCGGCTGTCGCGCACGGGGGTCATGGC
>JBAURN010000291.1:0-9655 GCA_049581225.1 Solirubrobacteraceae bacterium | reverse complement strand
CGCGCGCACCGCATACACGGCGGCCTCCACGCGGGTGCGCACGCCGAGCTTCTCGAAGATGTTGGTGACGTGCTGCTTGACGGTGTGCGGGCTGATCGACAGCTCCAGTCCGATCGCGGCGTTGTCGGCGCCGCTTGCAATCAGGCGAAGCACGTCGCGCTCGCGTGCGGTCAGGAGCGGGTCGGGCGGGGTGGCCTGTGCCAGCTTGGAGTCGCCGGCGGGCGGCCCCACGTGGATCACCAAAGCCTCGATCACCTCGCGGGAGAGCAAGACGTGGCTGGTCGCGGTATGGCGTATGCCCGCGATCAGCTCATCCGCCTGGGCGCCCTTAACTACATAGGCGCTGGCCCCTGCCTGCAAGGCCGCGAGCACCTCGGTGGCCACGATCGTGCTGGTCAGCACGATCGTGCGCGCCTCGGGGCTCACGGCGGCGATGCGCTGGAGCGCGTTTGAGCCGGGTGCTCCGGACATGTTCAGGTCGATCACCACCAGGTCGGGTTTGAGCTTCTCGGTGAGCACGAGCGCCTCGGCGCCGTCCTTGGCCTCGCCCACGACGTTGAGGCCGGCATCTTCGAGCAGGTCGCGCAAGCCCTCGCGAAAGAAGTGGTGATCGTCCGCGAGGACGACCCGCGGGCTGGGATCTGGGGAGCTCATTGGCCGAACATAGCGAATTGGGCGTTTGGGGCATTCTCGCCGGGGCATTGATGCAGAGACGGGTCGAGCGCAGAGCAAACCGTCAGCCAGCTGGTCAGTAGGGACTACGTACTCGGCCCGTGGCACTACATCAAACGTCCGTCGCATTCTACGCGACTGTGTCCAGTCGGTCCCAAAACGGTCAAGTTTTCGGTAGATGGGGACCGAAACAACTGAGCACATGCCCATGCCCTCTGGGGAGGCCCCGATGCTCAAGCTATTCACACGTCATCTTCTGGCAGTAAGTCTTCTACTACTTGCTTTCGCCGTCCCATCGGCGTTTGCGGCAAACCACTCACATTTTGCAACTTCTCATGCATCGCGCCATCGTGCTGTCCACCGCGGTAACGCGGCGGGCAAGGCGCATCGCGGCAAGGCCACCCGCAGGGCGCGGGGGGCAGCCAAATCGGTGCGTCTGGTGGCGCTTAACACCACGACCGGCTCCGTGCCCTTGCTCGGCGAAACGGCGGTCGAGTCGCACTTCGATTCTGTGAACGCCGGCGAAGCCGAAGCGTTCCGCGTTCAGGCCAACGCGTCAGCCGTCACCGGCGCGGCCCACATCTATATAGACGCCCACAACGGAGCTCGCACGCTCTCTGTTGGTCTATACGCAAACGCGAATGGACACCCCGGCGCACTCGTGAGCAGTGGATCCATTTCCACTGTTCAAAGTGGGGCCTGGAACGCTGTGACACTGGCGCCCACTTCCTTGACGTCGGGCACTACTTATTGGCTTGCCATCCTCGGCGAGGATGGAACATTGCGCTATCGCGACCGTCGCGGTGGTCCTTGCCCGAGCGAGACCGAGGCCCAAAGCTTGAGCTCGTTGCCCGCGACTTGGCGAACCGGTTCGGTATACGCCGATTGCCCGGTGTCGGGATACGTGACGGCCGGCGAATCGATTCTGGGTCCGCCCACCCCCGTCGAACCGACTCCCCCAGTGGTCGAACCAAAACAGCCTGTGGTGGGACCGAAACAGCCTGTGGTGGAACCGATCGCGCCGCCGCCCGCTCCGACCAATACGGCCTTGCCCGCGATCAGCGGCACGCCGATGGAAGGCAAAGTCTTGAGCGCCTCCAACGGTTCGTGGAACGGCAGTCCGACCTCTTTCAAGCATCAGTGGCAGGACTGCAACAGGTCGGGTGGCGGCTGCACTAACGTCAGCGGCGCCACGGCCGCCAGCTACACGCTCGCCTCGAGCGACACGGGTCACATGATGCGAGTGACGGTCACGGCCACCAACGAAGGCGGATCGGACGCGGTCACCTCCTCCGCTACCGCGCCGGTCGCGGCCGCTCCGGCTCCGCCCGCGCCGCCGACCGCCGGCTTCACGGTGAATCCCTCCTCGCCCGCGGTCGGTCAATCTGTCAGCTTCAACGGCAGGTCCTCGACTTGCGCGGACACGCCGTGCACCTACGAATGGTCAGACGATGGCTCCACGACCCAGCCCCCCACGGTGTTGTGGCCGTTGGGCACGGGAGAAACACTCTCCTTCGCCTTCCAAGAAGCGGGCACAAAGTACATCCGCCTGACGGTGACCGACGCCTCGGGCCAGAGCGCCACGGTCGAGCACAACGTGGTGGTGGACGCCGCGGAAGCTAAAGAAGAAATCAAAGAAGTAGTCAAAGAAGAAACTAAAGAAGAAACGCCGCCACCGCCTCCGCCTCCGCCGGCCGCACCCGCTAATACGGCGCTGCCCACGGTGAGTGGGACGGCGACCGAAGGAGAAGCCCTGGGCGCGAGCAAGGGCTCGTGGACGGGCAGCCCCACGTCCTACGCCTACAAGTGGCAGGACTGTGACTCCTCGGGCGCCAATTGCGCGGCGATCTCTGGCGCCACGACGGCCTCCTACACGTTGGGCGCCGGCGACGTCGGTCATACCGTGCGGGTTGTGGTCACGGCCACCAACGAAGGTGGCTCCACGGCGGCGACGTCTGCCCACACGGCAACCGTGGCCGCCAAGCAGTCGAGCGGTGGTGGCGAAACCGGCGGCGGTGGCGAAACCGGCGGCGGTGGTACGGGTGGCGGCGAAGCGTGCACCACCACGATCTCGAGCGTCTCGCAGATCAACAGCTCGCTGAAAGCGGGAGCCGTGGTCTGCCTGGCGGCCGGCACCTATGGGGCCGTCAGCATCACCACGACCCCTTCCAGCAACGCCACGTTGACAGCGGCTCCCGGAGCCCACGTGGTCGTGAACGGCGTCAACATCGCCGCCTCGAACGTGACGGTGAGCCAGCTGCACAGCACCGGCACGATCAACGTCGGCTCGGGCGGCCCGTACCCCGGCTTCAGCCACGACGTCATCGAACACAACGATGTCGGGCCGACCAACGGCTACGGGATCAGCGTGATGAGCGCCACCTCGACTCCGTCGAGCTATATCACGATCGCCTACAACAAGATCCACAACACGAGCGCCACCAGCGAGGGTGATGCTCTGCGCTTCGACGGCTGGAACCACCTCACCGTGGAAGGCAACGACATCTATGAAATTAAGGAGTGCCCGGGCTCGACCTGCCACACCGACACGCTGCAGTCATACAACGGCGGTGTGGCCACGACGGGCCTGACGATCACCAAGAACTACACCCACGACAACGTCGGTGCCCAGGGACTCCCGTTCCTCAAGGATGGCGACATTTCCAATGTCACCATTTCGGACAACCTGAGCCTGCGCAATACAAACACCAATGGCCAGGTTACGGGCATCTGGGTGGATGAGAACATTCAAGGCCTGTCGATCACCAACAACACCTATCAGGGCACCTCCGGTTCGATCGTGCAGGCGGATGGCTCCACCTCCAACCCGACGGTCGCGATCAACCACAACGTGTTCGACAACATCAACGTGAGGCCCGGCAGCGGTCCTTCGTATACGACCACGGAGAACTACGACGTGTTCACGGGTAACGACGAGTACACGTTCAACGTCGGGCCCAACAGCCTGATGGAAAGCAAACCGGTGTTCACGAACACCGCGATCGACGACTACCGCCTCGCGAAAAACCCGAATCACATCGGCGTCGACTGGAGCCCGGCCGAAGTCCAGTTCGGCCCGACCAACTGAGGCCGAGCCCGCACGCCCCTCAGGAGGGGCGTGCGGGTCACGCTTCGCCGGCGATCGGTGTGAGGTGTGCGGGGGCCCTCGGCTCCGCCCAGTTGGGCGATCGCAACACTGCTACCCGCTCGAAAAAAGGGCGCTTGTTTCCCGAACAAGCGCCTTTTTGCGGTCCTCTTCACAACGCGTTTGCAAGTTCCCGTGCAGGGTTATGTATAGTAGCCGCCGGGTTGGGGCTCAAGGACCGTCAAGTCTCACGAACGAGGACAGGAGAGTTTTCGATGCCGAGAGCGTACTTGCGCGCGTCAGGATCGAAGTGTGTCCCCATGTGGCCGATCGCGCCTTTGGTGGCGCTGATCGCACTGTTGTTCGTCTTCTCGCCGGCGGCGTGGGGGGAGCGCCCGCTTGCGTTGCTCGGAGACCCCACGGTCGAGTCTCGCCACGTGGCGCTGCCGAACGGTCGCGTGGAGGCGTTTCGCGTGCACGCCCACACTTCCGGGCGGGCGGCCACGCTGCTGGTGTTCGTGGACGCCCAAAGCTCGGCCACCAAGGTGGTGGTGGGCCTCTATCGCAACGTCCGCGGTCGTCCTGGCACGCTGCTGGCGACCGGCGTCGTCGAGGAGCCGAGAGCGGGTGCATGGAACGCGGCGAGCCTGTCTCGCGTACCGCGATTGGTGGCGGGACGGTCCTACTGGCTGACCTTGCTTGGCGAGGGCGGCGCACTGCACTATCGCGCACGTCCGCACGCCCGCTGTCTGGGGGCGAGGAGCCTCAAAGCCCACCTCAGTGCGTTGCCGAATGCTTGGAGTGCGGGTCGGGTCGTGCGCCACGCTCATTGCCCGATCTCCGCGTATGCGGTCGAGGCGTCGTTCTCCTCGGTCACGCCCTTCGGCGTCGCGCCCGGATCATCCCGTGAGGGTGGGGCCCCTGTAAACCTGACGCCGCCCGCGATCACGGTCCAGCCGGGTGGTGGGCCACCGGCGCTCCCCTCGCTGGCGCCTTTCTCCTCTCTGGGCGAACAGATGCCGGTCGAAGAAAAGCCGAAGGAAGAAAAGCCCCAAGAAAAATCGGAAGAAGGTACAAAAGAAAAACCGGAAGAAGGTTCCAAAGAAAAGGGCAAAGAAGAAGAACCGGGCAAAGAAACGCCGGGCGAAGAACCTTCTGAAGAACCCTCCAAAGAAAAACCGGTCGAAAAAGAAAAACCGAAGGAAGAAAAGCCCAAAGAAGTGGCGCCCCACAACAGCGTGGTGCCTTCCGTGGGTGGCGCCCTGACCGTGGGCGACGTGCTGAGCGCCACAAAGGGCACCTGGAGTGGCAACCCGACTTCCTATGCCTACCAGTGGCAGGACTGCAATGGGTCGGGTGCGAGCTGCTCGAACATCGCGAGCGCAACGGCCTCTGCCTACACCCTGAAGACAAGCGACGTGGGCCACACGATGCGGGTGGTTGTGACGGCCACCAACGCGGGCGGCTCGACACCGGCGACCTCGGCGGCGAGCACGGTTGTGGCGGCCTACTCCAGTGGGCCTCCCTATCCGGCCTGCACACAAACGATCTCCCAAGGCGCCAACGTCGCCTCGACGGTCTCCGGCGGTGGGGCTGGCAGCGTGATCTGTCTGAGCTCCGGCGCTTACGGCAACCTCACGCTCAACGCCTCGCACAGCTCGGACGTCACGCTGCAGGCGGCGCCCAACGCTCACGTGACGACGGGCAAGATCGTCTTGGAAGGCAGCCATATCGTGGTGCGCGGCCTCTGGATCGACGGCGAAGTGGCGCTCGAAGAAGGCGCCTCCTACATGACGATCGATCGCGACGACATCACCGGTGGGGGCGAGGGCATCGTGTTCGACACCTCCGACTGCACTGTGCCCAACGCCCCGACCTGGGCCGGTTGCGAACCACACAAGCCGATCTCAAACGTGGCGATCTCCTCCAACCACATCCACAACATCGGCGAAAACGGGACCGAAGACGCGATCCACCTCGACAACTGGCGCAACGTGACCGTGGTCGGCAACGAGTTCGACCACATCAACGAGTCGGGCAACCACACCGACTGTCTGCAATCGGTCTACGGCGGGGAAGGACTCGTGTTCGACCACAACTACGAGCACGACAACGACTGCCAGGGCATCTTCATCAAGGACGGTGACGCCACCAACGTGTCCTTCACCGACAACCTGTTCCTGCGCGACCAGGAAGGCAATTACGCCAACTTCGCCCAGATCTGGAACGTGAAGGGCTTGACGATCCAGCACAACACGATCTGGGACGGCAAGGGCTTTGCGCTCGTAGCAGAAGATGCCTCGTTCACGCCTACTGCCGCGATCGACCACAACGTGCTCAACATCTTCAAAGTGTCACAACCGGTCGGCACGCCCTTCTCGATCACCGAGAGCGAGGACATCTTCGGCGAAGCGCCCACCAACATGAGCGAGGGCGCGGGCGACAGCGTAGTCTCCAGTCCCAAATTCGCAAACACGGCAACCGACGACTACCGCCTGGCCAGCAACCCGAACGGGATCGGCGTGGACTGGGCACCCTCCGAAGAGGCCTACGGCCCCGCCAGTTGAGGCGCCTGCGCCTGGGCCGCTTGGGCGCGGCGTTCCCGCGCGCAGTGGGGGTGCTGGCTGGAGTCAGGTCGCGTCGGGGCGCAAGCTCGCCGGGGGTCGCTGTCTCGCTGCTCCTGCTGGCGTTGGCGGCGCTCTTGTTGCAAGCCTGCTCGGGGGCCGCCTCCGGGACCTCCCCTTCTGAGGGCTCCGGCAAGACGACCGGGGTTTCGATGCCGGCCGGCTTGAAGGGCTCGAGCGCGGCCGTGCGTTGCGGCGCTCTGGTCGCAGGCCTGGGCCAGGCGGAGCGCGCCGTAGCCAAAGCGGCGCCGGGCTCAACCGTGTGCCTGAAGGCGGGCTCCTACTCGGGTGCGCTCTCCTTGAACGCCAAGCCGGCCGGCTATGTGACGCTGACCGCGGCCCCCGGCGCCCACGTGGAAACCGGGTCGATCAAGCTCTCGGGTAGTCATCTTGCAATCAGTGACCTGTGGATTCACGGCGAGGTGGCCTTGACGGCGGGTACCTCGGACATAGCGATAGTCCACGACGACATCTCCAACGCGGGTGGCGCGGGCGGCGAGGGGATCGTCTTTGAAACCTCGGACTGCACGGCCCCCAACGCCCCAAAGTGGGAAGGGTGCGAAGCGCAGGCGCCGATCTCGGGCGTGGCGATCCTGGCCAACCACATCCACGACATCGGGGCCGGCGCCTCTGAAGATGCGATCCACCTGGACAATTGGCGCGAGGTCAGGATCGAAGGCAACGAGCTGGACCATGTCGTCGAGTCCGGCAAACACACCGATTGCCTCCAGTCTGTCTACGGAGGGGAAGGCCTCGTGTTCGACCGCAACTACGAGCACGACAACGACTGTCAGGGCATCTTCATCAAGGATGGGGACGCCTCGAACGTGTCCGTCGCGGACAACCTGTTCGTGCGCGACGAAATTGGCTCATACGCAAACTTCTCCCAAATCTGGAACGTGAAGGGCCTCACGGTCGAGCACAACACGATCTGGGACGGCAAGGGACTGGCCCTGGTCGCCGACGAAGCTTCCTTCCAGCCGACGGCGACCGTCGAGCGCAATCTGATCGCGACGTTCACCTTGGAGCAGCCCACCGGCACTCCATACGCGATAGCCGAGGGCCACAACGACTTCGGCCAAGCCCCATGGTCGTTCAAGCCGAGCCGCACCGACCGCACCGTGGCCCACCCCCGCTTCGTGGCCCCCGCCCGGGGCGACTACCGGCTGGCCCACAATCGCCGCGGCATCGGCGTCGATTGGACTCCCGCCGGCCAGAGCTACGGTCCGATTTCCTAGCCGGACCGGGCGATCCGAGCTTCGCTGCTCCACCACCGGTGTGCGATTCGGTGCGGGCTCCGCGCGAGCAAGGCGGCTCGCGAATCGTTGAATAGGTATGTCCGCGACCCCAGTGAGCGCTTCGGTGCCCGATGTCGCCGCTCCCCTGACCGTGCCGCGGGGCTCCGTGGTGGCGCGCCGGTTGCGCTTCATCAAGCAGTACGGGATCTGGCGCAAGGCCGTGCGCGAGTTGTGGCGCTTCAAGTGGCGCGAGCACAGGGGGCGTCCCGTCGTGGGCGCCTACCACACGTGGAGCGGGGTGGGTTACCGCATTCGCCACGCCACCCGTGACGTGGGGATCTTCGCGGAGGTGTTCATCGCCGGCGAATATGAGCCCCCGATGGCGGTCCGCGAGCGCTTGGATGGCTTGGGGCGGGCGCCGCGGGTACTTGACCTGGGAGCCAACATCGGCCTGTTCGCGGCCTACTCTCGCGAACAGTGGCCGGACGCGGCGATCACCGCGATCGAGCCCGACCCCGAGAACTTGGAGCTGTTGCGCGCGACGGCTGTGGACGCCAAAGTCGTGGTGGTGGCGGCCTGTGCCGCGACCCGGGAGGGCACGGTGCGCTTCGTGGCCGGCGAATTCGCCGAATCGCACGTCGCCACCGACGGGTCCGGCGAGGACACGATCGAGCTTGCTTGCGTGGACGCTTTTCGGTTCGCCCAGTCGGCGGACTTGGTGAAGATGGACATCGAGGGCAGCGAGTGGGAGATCTTGGCCGACGCCCGCTTCGCCGAGCTGGGCGCGGAGGCGCTGGCGATGGAGTGGCATGACATCGGCTGTCCCCATGCGGACCCGCGCGGGGCTGCTCACGCGGCGCTCGAGAATGCGGGCTTTGAGGTGCTTTGCGAAAACCGTCCGCTGGCGAGCAACGGCACGATATGGGCGCTACGCAAGAGATAGCACGCGACCGGGACGCGCGAGCGCCAGCCCAGGTGCGCACGCGAGAGCGGGCTCGCCGCACGATGCGAGTGGGCGTCGCTCCGGCGCACGCCTTGGGCTCCCGCCCGCGTCTGCTGGCCGCCCTGGAGGCGGCCTACGCGGTTCGCTTCGAGGCCTACGAAGCGGCCGACCCGACCGAGCTCGACGCCGTGGTCGTGTTCGGTAGGGGAGAGTGCGACACCTCATCCGCGGACCGGCTCAACGATCGTGTCGAAACTCGCGCGGGTGGATGTGAGACGCTGCCCGCGGGCCTGCCGGTGTTCCAAACGATCGGCGATGAGCGGGCCCTCAGTGAGGGGGATAGTTCCGTCGTGCTGGGCTGTGCACCCGAGCTTGCCCTGGCTTTGCGCGGCGCTCGCCTGAGCGACGCTTGGACCGGCCCACTGCCACAGGCCGCCCGGTCTGAGCGCCAGAGCGTGGTCGCGACCCTGGACGGTCAGCCCGCCTGGGTCTTCGACCCGGGCGCACACCGTGGAGCCCCACGTCAAGTCGTCTCGGCTGCTCCCTCTGAGCTCGAGCCGGGCGAGTCCTTGCGCGAGCGCCTGGCGCCCGGCCGCTGCCTGGCCCTGCTTGCCTTGGCCAACTTCTTGGGGCGTCTCACCGCCGGGTCCCCGGGCCAGGCGCCGATCTTGGACGCGGCTTTCGTGCTGGACGACCCCAACCTGCACTGGCCCACCTACGGGCACCTCCACTATGAGGAGCTTGCGGGGCACGCCCGGGAGCACGGGTACCACGTGTCGATCGCGATGAGTCCCCTGGACGCATGGTTTGCCCATCCACGGGCCGTGCGGACCTTCCGCGAGCACCCGGCCGAGCTTTCGTTGTGCATCCACGGCAACGACCATCTGGGACCCGAGCTGGGGCGCGTCGCGACAGACCGCCAGGGCTACGTGCTTGCCCGTCAGGCGCTCGCGCGGGCCGCCGCTTTTGAGCGGCGCACCGGGATCGCCTATGAGCGCGTGATGGTTCCCCCGCACGAGCAGCTCGCCGAGCCGGCGGCCCGAGGCTTGCGGGCGGGTGGCTTTGAGGCGGTGTGTGTGTCGCGCGCCTACCC
>JBAURN010000290.1:0-1722 GCA_049581225.1 Solirubrobacteraceae bacterium | reverse complement strand
AGCCGAGGCCCGTCAGCGCGGGCACGAAATACACGCCGTCGTTGCCGCTCAGCGAGGCCGCAAGCTCCTCGGTGTCGCCGGCCCGCTCGATGATGCCGAGCCCGTCGCGCAGCCACTGCACCGCGGCTCCCGTCGCGAAGATCGATGCCTCGAGGGCATACGTTGTCGATCCCCCGATGCCCCATGCCACGGTGCTGAGCAGGCCGGGCGCGACGGGCGGCGGCTGAAAGCCCGTGTTGAGCAGCGCAAACGATCCCGTGCCGTAGGTGTTCTTGCCCATGCCGGGGTCGGTGCACGCCTGGCCAAACAGCGCCGCCTGCTGATCGCCCGCGATGCCCGCCACCGGCACGCTGTGTCCGTGCAGCGCCTCGGGCCTGGTCGCCCCGAGCGCCTCCGGCCCGCATGCGCTCGCGACAACGCGCGGTAGCGAACGTGCGGGGATCTCGAACAGCGCCAGCAGCTCAGGGTCCCAGCAGCCCTTGGCGAGGTCGTAGAGCATCGTGCGCGACGCGTTCGAGGGATCGGTCGCGTGCTCACCGCAAAGCTTGAAGATCAACCACGCGTCAACGGTGCCGAACACCGCACGGCCCTCGCGCGCACGCTCGCGCAGCCCGTCGACGTTGCGCAGCAGCCACTCGATCTTCGTCGCCGAGAAATAGGGGTCGAGCATCAGCCCCGTGCGCTCGCGCACGAGCGGCTCGTGGCCGGCGGCGCGCAGCTCCTCGCAGCGCTCGGCGGTGCGACGGTCCTGCCACACGATTGCCCTGTGCAGCGACTCGCCCGTCGAGGGATCCCATACGCACACCGTCTCACGCTGATTGGTGATGCCGAGCGCCTCGAGCTCCCCGGGGCGGACTTCGGCGTCGGCGAGCGCCTCGCCCGCCACCACCTGCGTGACCTCCCAGATTTCACCGGCGTCGTGCTCCACCCAGCCGGGCCGCGGGAAGTGCTGTGAAAACTCGCGATAGGCACGTCCGACAGGCTCGGCGCGCTCGTCGAAGACGATGCAGGTCGTGCCGGTGGTGCCCTGATCGATCGCGAGGATCACGCGCGCAGGCTCGGCTCGATCGGCAACGACATTGCGCGAGGGTAACGCTCGAGTCGCTCAGTCGAGCTCGAGCCGTGGCAGCCGCCGCTCCAGCCAGGCCGGCAACCACCAGTTGCGTTGACCGAGCAGACACATCAGGGCGGGTACGAGCACGAGCCTGATCAGCGTCGCGTCGATCGCGATCGCGGCGGCGAGCGCGAAGCCGAACTGCTGCAGTTCGAGGATGCCCACGGTGACGAAGCTGCCGAAGACCGCAACCATGATCGCCGCCGCCGCCGTGATGGGGCGCGCGGTGTGCTCGACCCCCGAGGCGACCGCAAAGCGATTGTCGCCCGTCTTGACCCACGCCTCCTGCATCCGCCGGATCAGGAACACCTCGTAGTCCATCGAGAGGCCAAACAGCATCACGAACATGAACAGCGGCAGGTACGTCTGTATGTATCCGGGGCTCGCAAAGCCCAGCAAACCTTCGCCGTGGCCATCTTGGAAGATCACGACAACCAGCCCGAGCGTGGCGCCGGTCGCCAGCAGGTTCATCAGCACGGCCTTGACCGGCAGCACCACGCTGCGGAACACCACCAGCAAGAACAGGAGCGCCATGCCGAGCGTGATGCCGAGCACGACCGGCAGCTTGCTGATCGTTTCCGCGGAAAAGTCCACACCCTGTGCCGGCC
>JBAURN010000289.1:0-2798 GCA_049581225.1 Solirubrobacteraceae bacterium | reverse complement strand
GCCCGTGATCCTGACGGCGACCGAGCGTCTGGCCGGTCCCGCGGCGGGCACCGCGGGCGCGATCGTGTGGCTTGCCGGAAACCTGGGTGGTTTGGTCGTGGCGCTGATTGTGCAGGCCCTCGTTCATCATCCATTCGCGGCGTTCATGGCGATGGCACTCGTTTCATTTCTGGGATTGCCGCTCGTGGCACGCCTTGTGACAGTCCCCTCCGGCGCCCCGCCCTTCGACGACGCGAGCGGCTCCCCGATCGGGGAGCGTACGGCCACCTTGACCTGATACAGGCTCGCCGCCCGGACCCGCTTAGAACTTGACCAACGTGGCGACCGACACGTGGGGCCAGTTGATGCCCGCAAAGTTGAGGATCACGGTCTGGCTGTATTGAAGTTGCAGGCGCGTGCCGCCTTCGAGTTGGATCGTCTCGATCCAGAACGTGGCGCTCATCTTGACCACGTTGGCGTTGCTCTGCAGGAAGGGGATGTTCTCGACACCGCCGATCGGTTCGCTGGCCACGAGCAGGACCGCCGTTTTGGTGATCTGCTGGCCCTTGATCGCCGCCTGGAGCACCACGTTGGGGTTGGGGATCGCGTGTAATGGGATCCCCGGAGGGGGATCGGCAGTCAGATAGGGGTCGAGGTAGCCAAGCTTGTTGTCGATCGGTGTGTTGGTGTTGGCGTTGACCGGAGTGGTGCTAGCCGGGGAGATCGTGGGCCCTCCGTCGACCTCGAAGCCATGACCTTGGGCGAGCAGGGAGTTGCCGTGCGGGATCGTCGCCAGCCGCACAATGCTCGGCGGAGCATCGGGCACTTCGGTCTGCGGCACGTTGATCCAGATGCCGGGCTCGATGTGCAGGCCACCGTTGCTCTGAGCGTCGCTGATGCGCTGCAGGTAGGTGAGACCGAGGAAGAAGATGTCGTTCTGCTTTGAGCCCCGGTTGGGGATCTGGCCGGAAATCGGGGTGAACTCCAAGACCTCCTTGGTTGCGTTCAACTCCAGGAAGAAAGTCTTTTTGTGCTGGTGATCGGGGCGGGCGATCAGGTTGAAGCCGCTTCCGCTCCACGCCCCTCGCAGCCCTGCGAGCACGCCCAGCTCGTCGTTGGTTTTGTCGCTGCCGCCTCGAGGCTGTCCCGGAGGAGGAGCGGGCACCGGGGCGGGTACGGCCGGATCTCCGAGTCCTTGGGAGGCGCGTTCTCTCGCCACGAACTGGGCCGGTTCAGTCACGTGGGGTGCGGCCTGCGCGGCGGCGGTGAAGTCCGCTTCGGTGAGGGGGTCAGGGCAGTTTCCAGCGGCTTCGGCGGCCATCGCAAGTCTCCGATCGTCGGTTGCCGCCCGGCACGCATCGCGGCGGCCTGATTGAGGCAGCGATAATACTGAACACCACACTTTGACGCAGTATCGGAACTTGAAGATTCACTGGACGGCAACATTTGGACGGCGCCGGCGGACGGGGCGCCGGAAATGTTCATCGGGCGGCTACCATGCAATGCATGTGCCGAAACATAAGGACACTCCACAATTTCGAGCCGGCGACCACAGACGACGAGGTACGGGCCGCAGCGCTTCAATACGTGCGCAAGATCAGCGGTTTCACCAAGCCCTCCCAGGCGAACGAGGCGGCCTTCGAGCACGCAGTCGAGGAGGTGGCTCGCATCTCATCAAGGCTCCTCGACGAGCTCGTGACCACGGCGCCGCCCAAGGACCGCGAGGTCGAGGCGGCAAAGCGCCGCGCCCGTAGCGCCCAAAGGTTCGCCGCCTAGCCACGTCTCCCGTCGGCCGGACGGAGGGGAGGGCGCAAGGCCCGACGTCGGCTTGGACCCGGCGCGGTGCCTCTTTGGCTGTGGCCCCGCCGGATGGAGGGCGGAGCTGGACAGCGTTTGGCGGGCGGAGCTGAACAGCGTTGGCGGGCAGAGCTGGACATGTGTTCGAGTACGTCCCGGATCCATCAAGAACGCGTTCGGAATGTCGAGATATTTGATTAGGGTAGGCGCGCGCACGCCGAGCGGAACGTCTCGGGCGCCCGCGATAACCGGGCGCCGTGGGCTGGTCTGACGAGCGTGTCGGTGCGCGACGCCAAAGACTTCGACATCGGAGCGTTGATGACGTCCAATTCCGCGCAGTTGAGCTCAAGGCCGTTTGGCATCTCCGCGCGCGAGCCGGCTCCCGACACGAGCATCGTGTCAATCGAAGGCGAGCTCGATCTGTCCGCCGCGCCTCGCCTGAAGTGGATGCTGGTCGACCTGCTCGAGTCGGGGCGCACCCGTCTGGTCGTGGACCTCTCGCTGGCGAGCTTCATGGATTCGACAGCCCTCGGGGTGCTGCTGGGTGTCAAGCGGCGACTCAAGGGCGAGGAAAGGCTTGCCATCGTTTGCGCCAGGCCCAATGTCCTGAAGATCTTCGAGTTCGCGGGAGTGGACGGCGCCTTCGCGATCTTTCCGACTCTCGATGGGGCGCTTGCCTATGTGCAAGGTCCCTCCTCCGAGTAAGCCGATTTGGTTGCTCATGGCGGGCACACCCATGAGACCACCTCGTGCCGCCTCGCTCACGCAAAGGCTCGTGTTGGGGCTGGTCTTGGCCTGTTTCGCCTCGCCGTGTGTTGCGATCGCCGCCAGGATCGACAATCCGGGAGCGCTCACCAGCGTATCCCAGCGCCACGAAGTCGGCGCCCCTCGCCCGTCTGCCTCCGGCCTGCTCGAGGCGCCGGTTCCTGGACCGCCGGATCCCTCCAAGGAAGGATCGGGAGACGGCGGACAGCATGGCTCACCGCACGCCGCAAGCCCGCCCGCGATCGCGCCCTCGGGCC
>JBAURN010000288.1:0-4222 GCA_049581225.1 Solirubrobacteraceae bacterium | reverse complement strand
CGTCCAGGGCCGCGCCAACTTCAGGGCGCCCAGGATCGCGCGTGTGGCCGGCGATCGGTTGAGCGTGTAGAAGTGGATCCCGGGAGCGCCCGCTTCCAGCAGCTCGGCGCATTGCAAGGTGGCGTAGGCAACCCCGAAGTCGATCACCGCCTCGGGCGAGTCCTCGCGCGCGTGCAACTCGCGGCGCAGGCCATCGGGGATCGAGGCACCGCACACGGTGGTCATGCGCTCGAGCTGGCCGATCTGGGTGATCGGCAGGATGCCCGGCACGATCGGCGCCCGCACTCCGGCGGCTCGGGCACGCTCCACGAAGTCGAAGTAGAGGGCGTTGTCGAAGAACAGCTGGGTGATCAGGAAGTCCACGCCGCCCCCCACCTTCTCGGCCAGATAGGCGATGTCGGCCTCCGGGGAGACCGCGTGGATGTGGGTCTCCGGGAAGCACGCGGCGCCCACGGCGAAGGGATAGTCGGCCTTGATCAGGTCCACCAGCTCCCTGGAATACTCCAGTCCGCCCTCGGTCTTGACCCAATCCTCTTGCCCGGCCGGCGGATCGCCACGCAGGGCCAGCACGTTGTCGATGCCGGCCGCCCTCATCTCGTCGAGCGTGGCCCTCAGCTCGGGCACGGTGGCGCCCACACAGGTGAAGTGGGCCATCGCCTCCAGCCCGTAGTCGTCCTTGATGCACTTGACGATCTCGATCGTCTTGGCTCTGGTGGAGCCGCCGGCGCCATAGGTGACCGACACGAACGAGGGCTCCAGTGTCCGCAGCTCGGCCAGGGCCGCATACAGGTTCTGCTCGCCCTGCTCGGTCTTCGGGGGGAAGAACTCGAACGAGAAGCTCGGCTCCGGCCCGGCCAGCAGCTCATCGATCCGCATCGCCCAAGCCTAACACAAGTGTGTCAAGGTTGGGACAGCTCCGGCCCTGACGGCTTTGCTGTGGGTTGGGGATAGCTCCGGCCCTCGCGGGCCTACGCCGCGGCGTGCGTCACTGCGCGCCAACGCTGGGGGCTACCGACCTCGCCCCCGTCCTCGGCCCGGACGCGGTTGGCCTTGCCGGTCGCCTCCAGGTGCGTGAGCATCGCCAGCGTCTCCGACAGCAGCCACGGCCCACCGTGGGTGGCCAGCTCATCGGAGAAGACGCGCGGCACGATCTCAAATGCCGTGAGGGGCTCTGTTGCGATCGCGCCCTCGACCTGGGCCAGGCGCTCGGCCACCAGGGTCCGGTTGCCGGCGATGTGGGCGTGGACGTCGGTGAACGGGCGCGCGTGTCCGGCCAGGCACAGACGGGCGCCCAAGCGTTCCACCACATCCAGGGAGGTCAGGAATTCGCCGACCGGATCGGGCGAGTAGCCCATGTCGAAGAACAAGGAGATGCGCCCGAGCAGGTGATCGCCAGAGATGAGCAGACGCCGCTCGGGCTGGAACAGGCATACGTGCGAGGGGGCGTGGCCGGGCGTCTCGTACACGTCCCACGGCCCCAGGTCGGTTTGGATGACCACCCCGGGCAACAGCTCGCGGTCGGGCGCGATCACGCCGGAGATGCCCGATTCGTGGTGCTCGCGCTCCTCGGCAAAGCGCCGCAGGGGCTCCTCGGGCACGCCAGATTGGCGCGCCACCTCGATGCGCCGCTCCAGGGTCGCCTTGGGGTCCTGCTCCTCGACGGACATGTGCTCGTATTTGGGGTGCATCCACAGCTCGCAGCCGGCCCGCTCCACGATCGCCGCGGCCTGGCCGTAGTGGTCTGAGTGGGCGTGCGTGCACACCACAAGACGGATGTCCTCGACGGTCAGCCCGCACATGCCGAGCGCGCGTTCTAGCTGCACCATCGAGCCTGGGTAGCCCTCTCGTGGGCGCTCGTAGTAGCCGGTGTCGAACAGGACCACACCGTCGCCGTGCTTGACCGCCCAGGCGTTGCCGTGAGGCACCCCCGGCCAGGGCAGGGGCAGGCGCAGGCGATAGACGCCGGGAAGCACCCGCTCGCCCCTTCCAAGCTCACGTTTGCGGGCCGGCTCGGTCACCGGGGCGGAGACTACTAGCGAGACTCGCCCTCGGGTATGACGGGCGTAGACTCTGATCGAGTCGGTGAGCAGCGCCGAGCACCGACTACGACCGGCGGGGGCGGTCGACAATGTGGCGCGGCAAAGGAGATTGCGATGGCGGAGCGAGACGGGGCCGAGGGCGAGGCGGCGGCGAAGGTGCAGGAGGCGGCGGCCAACATCCATCCCCCGTCCCCCAAGGGGCACAAGCAGGCCGGCAAAGGAAAGGGCGAGAAGAAGGGCGCGGAGGGGGAGGGCGCCGAGGCGGTGGCGCGGCGCTACTTCGAGACGATCGGCGCGCGCGACCTGGAGGCTGCCGTGGACATGTGGGCCGAGGGGGGACGCGAGTATGTGCGCGGTCAGGCCGACGTGCTCGCCCCCGACGGCGTGCGCGAGTTCATCGGCAGCCTGCTGGACGCGATGCCGGACATGAAGATGGAGGTCGTCGAGACAACCGCCCAAGGCGAGCGCTGCGCCGTCCAATGGACGATCGCGGGCACCTTCGCGGGGCCCGGATCGATGGGCGGCGTCAGGCCGACCGGCCACCCCTTGAAGCTCGAAGGATGCGACGTGCTGACCGTGCGCGAGGGCAAGATCCAGGCCAACGACGCGTTTACCGACGGGATGGAGGTGGCTCGCCAGATCGGGCTGATGCCGCCCCAGGACAGCCCGGCCGAGGTCGGCCTGAGGGGCGCCTTCAACGCGAAGACGAAGCTGACCGGCACCATCTCGATGCCCGAGGCCAAGCTCGTCGCCGAGGGCGTGTGGGTCGTCCAAGGCCAGCCGGGCCGCTGCAACGTGTACCTGATCGAGGACTCCGAGACGGGCGGCGTGACGATGTACGACGCGGGGGCCCGCACGATGGTCAGGGCCGTCGCCTCGGCGGGGGCGAAGCTGGGCGGGATCAAGCGGATCGTGCTGGGCCACGGGCACACCGACCACCGCGGTAGCGCTCCCGCCCTGGAGGTGCCCACCTTGTGCCACCCAAACGAGGTCCAGGACGCCGAAGGCAGCGGCGGCTTTCGCTACTGGCCCGAGGGGCTGCGCACGCTGCCCACGCCCCAGCGCCAGATCCACCGGGCTATGCACCGCTGGGCTTGGGACGCGGGGCCGGTGAAGATCGCGGGCACGCTGTCCGAGGGAGATGAGATCGCGGGCTTTCAGGTAATCGAGCTGTTCGGCCACGCCCCCGGCCTGATCGGGCTGTGGCGCGAATCGGACCGCTTGGCGCTCGTCAGCGACTGCTTCTACACACTTGAAATGTGGGGCCGCGACACCCCGCCGCACGTGCCGGTGGAAACGTACAACTACGACACCGAGCAGGCCAAGGCGAGCATCCGCAAGCTGGCCGAGATGGAGCCCGCGGCGGCGTGGCCGGGACACGCCAAGCCGGTGGTGTCCGACGGCACGCCCGCGGGCGCCGCGCGCACGCGGCTGCTTGAAGCCGCGGAGCGGATGTAGGCGACCGGCCACTCCACAGCCGGACCATCACAACGGAAAGCTTCTGGACATGGGCAGGAGGAGCCGCGCACGAGCCAAGCAGGACGCGCCCAGCGCACCCATCGGCGAGTACACCGACGCCGAGGGCAACGTGCTCGTGTTGCGAGGGTCACTGACGGTGGGCACGCGGCGCGAGTACGCCGATACCTTGGCCGGCGTGGACGCGCGGGCCGCCGCGACTCGGGAGGACACAGAGCAGCGGGCCTTCGAGCTGCTGTTCGAGCGGTTGGTGGTGCGCTGGACGATCTCAGGGGCCGCGATCGAGCGGCCGAAGGAGCTGCTGGCACGCCTACGCGCGAGCTCGCCCGCCGAGCGGGCCTGGGTCAGGGGGACTTTGCGGGAGCACTGCGCGGAGTGGTTTCCGGACGTGCGCGTGCCGTAGGCGGTACGACTGCCCACGCTTGACGCGCCGCGGCGACTCCACCCGATCAGATAGCGGCGCCCTCGCCAATCGCCTGCTCGATCTGGCGGCCCTTGGCTGTCAGGGCCCACGCGTTGGGCGCGCCCCGGGTCAGACCCTCGGGCCGGTTTTCGATCAGGCCGAGCCTGGCCAGACGCGTGAGCAGCTTGGAAACCTGCCCCTGGTCCTGCATTTCGGCCGCCAAGCCGACCTCACGGTTGGAGCGGCCAGGATTGGCGCCGATGGCCGCCAGCGCACGGGTAGTGCGGTAGGTGAGCCGCATGTC
>JBAURN010000287.1:0-2661 GCA_049581225.1 Solirubrobacteraceae bacterium | reverse complement strand
CGCTAAAACAGGCGCCGCGCCGCCGGAGGCGGAAAGGCGGTCGCCGGCGGCTCGCCGAAGGGCGGCTCGGCGCGTCCAAGCAGCGTCTTGACGGCACGCTGGGCGGCTTCGCGATGGATCGCGGCGTCGCTTCCCATGATCGAGGCGATGCTTGCCCGGATCACGTGTCGGGTGCCGATTGCGCCCAGGTACAGGGTGCGGTGCAGCCGCGCGAAGTGCTTCTGGGCATACTGCCTGCGCGCGAACGCGTCCTGGGCGATCATGCGCGGACGCACCCCGCCCTTGCAGGCATGGTGGATGATCGTCATGTCGGGCAGGTGGCGCACCTCCCAGCCGGCACGCTTCATCCGCAGACAAAGATCGGGCTCCTCGGCATAGATGAAGAAGCGCTCGTCCATACAGCCGGCGCTCAACAAGGCCTCGCGCCGGGCCAGCATGAACGACCCCGAAGTCCAGTCACACTCGCACTCGCGCTCGTACAAGCTCATGTCGAGCACGCGCTCACCCGACCACGCGGGACTGACCGGCCAGCGCTCGGAGGCGAGCGCCTCCCCGAAAGCGCGCGCGGCGCTTGGAAAGCGGCGGATCGTGGGGAACAGTTCGCCGTCCGGAGTCAGCTGGCGCACCCCGGCCAAGCCGATCTCGGGCCGTTCGTCGAGCATCTCCACCAGCTCGCCGAACGTGCCGGCCAAGATTTCGGTGTCCGGGTTCAGGAACAGCACATAGCGAGCGTTGGTGGTCTCGAGACCTCGGTTGTTGCCGTGACCGAAGCCCTTGTTCGCCGAGGGCACCACGCGCGCTTGGGGAAACTTGGATTTGACCAGATCGGGTGTGCCGTCGCTCGATTCGTTGTCGACAACGACCACGTCAAGCGATGCCCTGCCAGCGCGCGCATAGACGGTCGACAGACAAGCCTCCAGCCAGTGGGCCTCGTTGGTCGAGACGACGATGATCGCCAGGTCGGCCACGAGCGGCTCGCCCCGCGGGTCCGCGCGGCGCGCATAAGCGGTGGCCACGCCATTGGAAGCGGCGCCGTTGGATGTTGAGTGCTCAGACATGCTCAGCCACAAAACGAATCATCGACGCGCCTGCTTTCGCTCGCGCAACCGCCGGCCCTGGCGCCAAACGGGCCGGCGCACACTCTCTACCGCGATCGCGGTCGCGCCCAACCCGCCCCGGGTGAGCGGCGCCACAGGGCGCTCCCCGATCATCGCCCGGCAGCGTCCTTGGCGAAACGCCTCCACACAAGCCTCCGCGGTGAGCGGGTTTTCGAGCGGGCCTTCCAACCTGTGCTCGAACGGCCGCTGCGGCGGGCCGTCGAGCGCGCCTTGTGGCGTGTTCTCGACCTGCAGCTCCATGGTGAGCGGGAACAGCTGGTGGGCCCTGTGCAGATCGAGCGCCCCCACGCCCACCAAGCCGGCCTCGGCAGCCATGCGGCAGGCACGTGGGTTGGGCGCCCAGCCGTCCCACTTGCGCGTCCAAATCTCGATTCCCGCGCTCAACGCCAGCCACTCCGGATCGAACACCCGCCAAGCGTCGCGGCGCACCGGATGGGCGAGCACCGCGGCGCCCCCGTGCGCGTCGACCGCACGCAACAGCTCGGTGGTGGGCACCCCTTCGCCCAGAAACGGCACCGGCCCCCACACCGGAACGTGCACACGATCGTCCGGGCTTGCATACTCGATGCCCGGTACCAGCAGCGGGCCGCCCTCCACACTGGCTTCGCGGCAGGCCTCGACATAGGCCGCGAAGCGCTCCGCGTCAAAGCCGCGGTCGTGCTCGCACATGAACACCGCGTCGCAATTGCGCGTCCGGAACAGTTCCGCGATCTCCGGCAGCGGGATCTCGGCGTCATAGGACCACTCAGAGTGGACGTGGAAGGCGGCCCTGACCGTGGTCATGCGCGCCTCTTGGCCCACGTTTGCGCCGCCACCGTCCGCAGCGTGTCGTCCACGAACAGCCTGCGCATTCCCGGTCCCAGGTTGTACCAAGAGCTGTCGTGGCCACCTCGCAAAAGCGCCTTCACGGTCTGTCCCCGTCCGGGCCAAGCGCCCGGGTGTGAGCCGGGCCCACGCAGCACGAACATGAGGTGAACCAGCTCGCGTCCCAGATGGCGGCACAGCAACTGCTCCTCCGGCGCCCGCTCGCGCGGCGGCTGGGGCGAGGGAGCGCTCGGGTCAAAGGCCTGCGCGGCCGCCCAAGCGGGGTACTCATAGCCCAGGCGGCGCGCCAAAGCCATGCTCCCCCAGGGGCGCCCGTTGAGCTCCATGAACCACCATCGATCGCCGGCGCGCAACAGCTCGATCATGAACAGCCCGCGCCAGCCCGCCTCGTCGAGCATTCGCTCGATCGGGCCCACAAGCTCCATGGGCACGGGCGTCGAAGCGCAGGCGCTCGAGCCCGAACCGGCCGGGTTCATCATGCGCACGCGTCTATGGGCGCTCAGGTTGTGAACGCCATTCTCATCTGCGATCCCGAACACTCCCGCCCCGGTCCCGCTGACCCAGCGCTGCACGATCGTCGCGGTCTGTCCTCCCCACGCCTTGCGCAGCTCCCGCGCTTGGGCAGCGTCGCGCACGAGTCGGGGTGCGAGCCTGCGCAGGCGGCCGTCGCGTTGCTCGGCGGCAAGCGCCGGCTTGAGCACCACCGGCAAGCCCAGCG
>JBAURN010000286.1:0-1589 GCA_049581225.1 Solirubrobacteraceae bacterium | reverse complement strand
GGGCCCGCTGGTGGCCCCTCGCCCGCGGCGCCTTCAGCCGGGTAGACACCCACCGGGTGTCCATGTTGGGACGCCGCTTGGTCCCTCGCCCGCGGCGTCGCCGGCCAGGTGGACACCTACCAGGCGTCGATATTGGGACGCCGCTTGCCCTCTCGCGCGCGCCAATCGGGGGGCGGCGGGTCGAACAGGGTCGCGATCCAGCGGCGCGAGTCAGCCGGGTCGATCACGTCGTCGATCTCGCCGTAGGCGGCCATGTTCGGGCCCTCTCCGTGGGAGTAGGCGGCGGCCACTGTGGCCCGAAAGACGCGCTCGCGCTCCTCGGGGTCCTCGATCGCGTCCAGCTCGCGGCGCATCCCCAAGCGCACCGCTCCCTCCAGGCCCATGCCCCCAAACTCCGATGTCGGCCAGCCGACGGTGAACAGGGGCGCCTTGAAGGAGCCCCCGGCCATTGCCTGGGCGCCGAGGCCATAGCCCTTGCGCAAGACGATCGTGCCGAATGGGACCTGGAGGTTGGCGCCGATCACGAACAGGCGCGAGAAGTGGCGTACGGTCGCGGTCCGCTCGGCCTCGGGGCCAACCATGAAGCCGGGCGTGTCACAAAGGAACAGGACGGGCAACCCGAAGGCGTCGCACAACTGCAGGAAGCGGGCCGCCTTGTCGGCCCCATCCGCGTCGATCGCACCGCCCAGATGGGAGGGGTCGTTGGCGAGAATCCCCAGCGGCCTGCCCTCCACGCGTGCGAGCGCGGTGACGATGCCCGGGCCGAAGCCGCCGCGCAGCTCGAGCGGGGAGCCCTCGTCGCAGAGCCCTTCGATCGCGCGGCGCACCTCATAGGCGCGCTTGCGTTGCTCGGGCACGATCTCACGCAACCGGCTTTGGTCGGGCACGGTGAAGTCGTCGATCGGACCGTGGAAGTAGGACAGGTAGCGCTTGGCCGCGGCCACAGCCGCCCGGTCGTCGGCGACGCGCAGATCCACCACGCCGTTCGCGTGCTGCACGTCGATCGGACCGACTTCGCCCGGCTCGTACACGCCGAGCCCGCCGCCCTCGATCATGGCGGGGCCGCCCATCCCGATCGAGGCGTCCTCGGTCGCGATCACCACATCGCAGCAACCCAGCAGAGCGGCGTTTCCCGCGAAGCAGTAGCCCGATGCGATACCCACCAGGGGGACGAGACCGCTGAGACGGCCGAACAGGTTAAAGGCGCGACAGTCGAGGCCGGCCACGATCGGGAAGTCCACGTCGCCGGGCCGTCCCCCGCCACCCTCGGCGAACAGGACGACCGGCAGGCGCCGGCGCTCGGCCAGCTCGAACAGGCGGTCCTTCTTGAGGTGGCCCCTCATTCCCTGGGTGCCCGCGAGCACGGTGTAGTCGTAGGACATCGCCACTGTCGGGTTGCCTTCGACGTCGCCCACGCCCGCGACCAGGCCGTCGGCGGGGGTGTTCGCGATCAAGTCCTCGCGCGAGCGGCGACGCTCTTGGGCGGCGAACTGGAGCGGGCCGTACTCGACATACGTCTCCTCGTCCACAAGGTCTTCGAGGTTCTCCCGCGCCGTGCGCCGGTTGCGAGCGCGACGCCGCGCGAGGGC
>JBAURN010000285.1:0-1733 GCA_049581225.1 Solirubrobacteraceae bacterium | reverse complement strand
GCCCCGGCCCGCTCGGGCGCGGCATCCCGCTTGGGCGCGGCATTCAGGGCTGCTCCTGCTTGGCCATACATCTCCCAAAAAACGCCTGCTCGTGCGGGGAACTTGTGCCCCGCAAGCCCCACGCCGGGCCACCCGTTGATTTCAAGAGGATCCCCCAATGCCCGAGGAGACGCTCAAAGAGACCACGATTCGCGGCCTTCGCTGGCTGGCGGTCACGCGCGTGTTCGGCGAAACGTTCGCCTTTGTGGCCGCCATCGCCCTGGCGCGCCTGGTGGCGCCCGCCGCGTTCGGTCATGCGGCCGTGGCCTTGGTCTTCCTGCCCCTGGCGGGCATCCTCACCTTCGAGGGCTTCGCCTCCGCCTTGGTCCAGCGCGAGTCGATCGACGAGGACGACCGCCGCGCCGCGGTCCTCATGAGCATCGTCGGTGGGGCCACGTTGAGCGCTCTTGTCTTTCTCCTGGCCGAGCCCGTCGGGCGCCCCTTGTTCGGCGCGGAGACCGCGTCGCTGCTGCGCCTGATCTCGCCGATCCTCTTTATCGCCGCCTTGGGCGGGGTGTCGCGAGCCACCCTTTGGCGGGCTTTGGACTTCCGCTCGACCAGCCTGATCGACTCGATCAGCGTGGTCGGCGGCTATGTCGTCGCGGTCGGTTTGGCCTTGGCCGGCCTGGGCGCCCGTGCGATCGTGATCGGCGCCCTCGTCCAGATGACGATCAGCTCCGCGTTGCTGTTCGCTCGTGCCCCGGCTCCCTGGCCACGTTGGTCCCTGCACGCTCAACGCCGCGTCGGCGGCTTCGGCCTGCCGGCCGCGCTGGCGGGCTTGGTCGAGGTGATGTTTCGCAACGTCGACTACGTCATTCTCGCCGCGCGCCTCTCGGCCACCACCACCGGCATCTACTACCGCGCCTTCAACCTCGGCGTCGTCTACCAAGACAAGCTGTCCGGCGTCATGGTCCAGGTCGCCTATCCCGTCTACTCGCGCACCACCGACCGCGCCAAGCTGCGCGCCGTCCACGAGCGGGCCGCCCGCGTCCACGCCGCCATCATCTTTCCCCTGCTGGCTCTCTTGATGGTGCTTGCCCCTGTGCTCGTGCCCTTCCTGTTCGGCGCCGCCTGGAAGCCCTCGGTCGAGCCCACCCAGGTGCTCGCCCTCGCGGGCATGTTGGCGGCCGTGCTCACCGGCTACTCCCAGGTGATGCTCGCGATCGGGCGCCCCCGGCCCCTGCTCGCGTTCAACGTGGCCCGGTTGCTCGTCTATGCCGGTGCTGTTTTCCTGGCGTCCCGTCAAGGACTCATGGTGGTCGCCGTAGCTGTCGTCGTGGCCTATCTGATCATCCTGATCGGGGCCTACCACTTCCTGCTGAACCCCAACGTCGGCATCTCGATGCGCCGCCTCGTGCCCGAGCTCGGCCCAGCCGTCGTCGGCTGTCTCGCGCTCGCGGCCCTAACGGTGCCCGCGATGCGCCTGCTCACTGGCGAGATGCCTCGCATAGTCCTGCTCACCTTGGTCGGCTCGGCCGGTCTCGCGCTCTACGCCTTGGTCCTGCGCCTGGCCTTCCCGGCCGCCTGGCAGGACGTGCGCCACCTGATCGTCCAGGTGCTCGGCCCCCTCGGCGAGCGCCTGCGCCGCAAGCGCCCACCCAAGGTCGAGCCGCCGGTGGAGGCGATCGAGGTCCCTGCCGGCTAGAAGGTCCCGGCCGGCTGGAAGGTCCCGGCCGGCTGCCAGGGGTGCCGGC
>JBAURN010000284.1:0-12342 GCA_049581225.1 Solirubrobacteraceae bacterium | reverse complement strand
GCGCTGACCGGCCTCGCGACGCACCGCGAAGCGATCTGGATCGCCTCGGCGATGAGCGAGTACGACGCGAAGGCCTCGCGCGAACACGACGGCCAGGCGTTTCCCGTGCGCTCGCCGACCGGCGACGTCGACTTCCGTGTGCGCCTGGTCGTCTCCGATCCGGACGCCTACGACCGCTTCTACAACGTCGTCGCCAATCCGATGCTGTGGTTCATCCAGCACTACCTGTGGGACCTGTCGAATGCGCCGGACATCAGGCGCGAGGAGATCGAGGCTTTCGAGTTCGGCTACAACGCGGTCAACGACGACCTGGCACGGGCAGTCGTCGAGGAGATCGAGGGGGAGAGCGAGCCGGTGGTGATGGTGCACGACTACCACCTCTACACGCTGCCCGAGTTGGTGCGAAAGGCTCGCCCGGACGTGTTCTTGCACCACTTCGTGCACATCCCTTGGACCCAGTCCGACGCGTGGCGGGTGTTGCCCTCGCGGATCCGCCAGGAGATTTTTGCGGGGCTCCTGGCCAATGACATCGTGGGCTTTCATACGCGCTCCTACCGACGCAACTTCTTGCAGTGCTGTCGCGACCTGATGGATCTCGAGGTCGACTTCGAGCGCGGCGTGGTGCAGTGGCAGGGGCGCGAGGTGTGGGTGCGGGCCTACCCGCTGCCGATCGACCATCGGGCGGCGCTTGCGGCGGCGGCGGGAGAGCGGGTGGGGCAGTTCGAGCGCGAGCTGTTGCGTCGGCGCAGGGACTTTCTGATCCTGCGGGTGGACCGGGCGGACCTTTCCAAGAACGTGTTGAGGGGGTTCTCCGCGTTCGACCTGTTCTTGGAGCAGCACCCCGAGTTCAGCGAGCGGGTGACGTTCGTGGCGCAGCTGATGCCTTCGCGCACAGACGTGCCCGAGTACGCGGAGTACTTGGAGCGGATCGAGGCCTTGGTGGCGGTCGTCAACCATCGTCACGGCACTCCCGACTGGATGCCGATCCAGTTGAAGTTGCGCGATGACTTGGAGGAGGCGATGGCCGCCTACAAGCACTACGACGTGCTGCTCGTCAACGCGATGTTCGACGGCATGAACCTGGTGGCCAAGGAGGGACCGCTCGTCAACGAAAGGGCTGGCGTGTCGATCCTCTCGGAGAACACGGGAGCCCACGAGGAGCTCGGTGAGTATGCGCTGTCGGTCAACCCGTTCGACATCCAGGAGCTGGCCGACTCGATCCATGCGGCGCTTGCCATGCCGGGGCCCGAGCGCGCCCGTCGCGTGAGGGGACTCGCCGAGATCGTAACCTCGCGCGACCCCGGGGATTGGATCGATGAGCAACTGGCCGACATTCGGGCCAAGCGGGTCGCGGAGTCGAGTTGAGGGGATAGCTGTTCGTGCCTGTTATGATCCCCCGCCGCCCCCTTGGACTCGAGCCAATGACTCTGCCTGCGCCCACATACGATCTCGTTCTGCTGCTTGACCCGCAAGCGGAGGAGTCCGTGCGCGCGAAGATCGTGACGGACGCCAAGGAGGCGATCGGCGCCAAGGGCGAGCTGGTCCACCACGACGCTTGGGGAGAGCGGGCGCTGGCCTATCCGATCGACCACAAGGCGACGGCGGAGTACCACCTGCTGCAGTTTCATGCCACCCAGGTCGAGCTCATCGCGGAGCTGAATCGCACGTTGCACATCACCGACGGGGTGATCCGCTTTCGCATCAACAAGCTCAAGCCGGGCACGCCGGCGGCGCCGGACATGCGCCCAGGCGCCACGCCGCCCGTGGTGCGCGAGGAGAGCGAGCCGGCGCTCACCGAGGAAGAGGCCGCGGCGTAATACACTCGGGGGCGTGCTGCCGCTGAGGACAAAGCGCATGGGTGTCGGCATGGAGATGCCGCTGTGAGCGAGCATCCGCTCGGGGACGGTCCGTCGATGCGCAGGACCGACGTGTTGAGGGCCTCGCCGCCCATGTTCGACTCACGTCTGCTGGACGCGCTTTCGCGCGTGCATCCGCTGGTCCCGGTCCTCATCTTCGTGCCGGTGATCGTGGCCCTGGAGGTGTGGGCACTGTCGCTCGTGAGCGCCACGGAGGCGGTGGGCCTGTTCGCGGCCGGCTATGCGCTTTGGACGCTGTTCGAGTACTGGCTGCACCGGATCGTGTTTCACTTCGAGCCCGACCGCGGGATCGGAGCGCGCATGCACTGGATCATCCACGGCATCCACCACGAGCACCCCAACGATCCGTTGCGCCTGGTGATGCCTCCGGCGGTGAGCATCCCGTTGGGGGCGCTTGTGTTCGGCGTGCTCTATCTGGTCTTCGGTGAACGCTACGCGCCTGGCGTGGGCGCCGGCTTCTTTGCGGGGTATCTGGTCTACGACATGCTCCACTACTACGTCCATCACTTCCGTCCCCACTCGCGGATGGGCAGGATGCTGCGCGAGCGCCACATGCGCCACCACTTCCAGGACGACACGAAGGGCTTCGGCATCAGCGCTCCCTACTGGGACGAGGTGTTTCGCACTTCCTCGCGTGGCCAGTCGCGCTAGCGTTAGCCGACGACACCGAGACGAGAGGAACCAAGCCGTGGCCGCCAGCAACATCAACCGGGTTGTTATGACCGGAAACTTGACCGCCGACCCGGAGCTGCGCTCACTGCCGAGCGGCTCCTCCGTGTGCAAGCTGCGCGTCGCCTGCAATACGCGCCGCAAGAACGGGAGCACCGGCGAATGGGAGGACAAGCCCAACTACTTCAACGTGACGGTATGGGGCAACCAGGGCGAGAATGCGGCACGCTACCTGTCCAAGGGGCGCCCCGTGGCGATCGACGGACGCTTGGAGTGGCACGAGTGGGAGGCACAGGACGGCACCAAACGCAGCGCAATCGATATCATTGCCGAGTCGGTGCAGTTCCTGTCTTCGCGTGAAGACTCTTCCGGTGGCGGAGGGTTCGCGGGTGGAGGGGCCTCGCAGGGCAGCGATGTGGCGGTCGACGATCGCGATTTCCAGCCCGCACCGGTCTCCGGAGCACCCGGAGACGACGACATTCCGTTCTAGTTCTACAGCTAAGGATTTCCAGTGGCAAAGCGCGGTCGCGGCAAGCCTGTCCGACGACGAGACAAGAAGGGCGGATCCGGTACCGGAAGGCGCAAGCCTTGCCAGCACTGCCGCGACAAGGTCGAGCAGGTCGACTACAAGGACGTGACGAGCCTGCGTAAGTTCATCTCCGAGAAGGGCAAGATCCGCTCACGGCGGATCACGGGCGCGTGCCGGCGCCATCAAGGTCAGATCGCCAGGGCCGTCAAGCGCGCGCGCGAGCTGGCCCTGCTGCCCTATGTGAACGAGGGCGGCCGCGACGACCATCCCAGGCGCGAGCGTGGCGACCGGGACCGCGACCGCTAACTCCGGCCCCGGTTCAGAAACCAGACAGCGCGAACTTCAGGAAGCCAGGAACGAGATGCCCGAAGCGATACTTCTCAAGGATGTGGACGAGCTCGGCGAGCAGGGCACGGTGGTCGATGTGTCCAAGGGCTACCTGCGCAACTTCCTGATTCCCCGCAAGCTGGCCCAGCCCGCCACCAAAGGCGCGATCGAAGTGATCCGCCAGCGCCAGGAAGCCGCCGAGCGCGCGGCGCGTGAGTACGCCGAAAAAGCGAGCGACAACGCGGCGCTGTTGAACAAGACGGTGATCACGATCACCCAGCAGGCGGGCGCCGACGGGCGCCTGTTCGGGTCGGTCACCGCGCAGGACATCGCGGCGGCGATCAGGGACGCACGCGGATTGCGGACCGACAAGAACAACGTGCACCTGCCTGAGCCGATCAAGAACGTGGGCACCTACATGGTCGTGGTGGAGGTCGTCGAGGGAGTGACCGCCACCGTGAAGACCATGGTCGTCGCGCAGAAGTAGACGCGGCGCGCTTTACGATTCTTGGGGACCGCCACCCTTCGCGGGCCCGCACGGTGCACATCCTCAACCCTGCGGTCTGATACGCCTGCGAACATGTGTTCGTGATCGCGGGCGACAATGATTTCCCTCTCAATTGCGGGTTCTTGCCGCGAGCCGTCGGCTCGCTCGACGTAGACTCGGCGAAGCTATGAGTGCCGCTCCGACAACCAACGGCTCGAAGATGCCCACGGGCGTGATCGCGCCTCCACACAACCTCGACGCCGAGCAGTCGGTGCTCGGCGCGATCCTCCTGTCCGAGCGCTCGCTTTATGCGCTGGTGATCGAGGAGGGCCTGCGCCCCGGGGACTTCTATCGCGATCGTCACGGCCACATTTACGAGGCGATGCTGGCCCTCTACAACGAGTCAGAGCCGGTTGACGTCCTGACGGTTGTCGACCGGTTGCGCCAGACCGGCAAGCTCGAGGAAGTCGGTGGGCCCGCCGTCGTGGATGAGTTGACGGGGGTCGTTCCGGCCGCTGGACATGCCCGCCGGTACGCCCAGATCGTGCGTGAGAACGCTCTGCTGAGACGGCTGTTGGCGGCCTCCTATGACATCCAATCGAGCGTGCTCGAACGAAGCGACGCCCCTCGCGAGCTGGTGGAGCAAGCCGAGAAGACGATGCTGGAGGTGGCGCGCGACGATCGCCAGCAGGACTTCCGCTCGATCGAGGAGGTGCTGCACGAGGAGCTCGACAAGCTGCACAGGCTCTCGATCGAAGGCACGTCGCTGACAGGCTCGCCGTCGGGCTTCAAGGACTTGGACGAGATCACGGGCGGCTTCCAGCCGGGCAACTTGATCATCATCGCGGCACGGCCCGCGATGGGCAAGAGCGCTTTGGTTTGCAACATCGCCGAGAACGCGGCGGTCGAACACGGCCGGCCGGTCGCCCTGTTCAGCTTGGAGATGGCGGAGGCCGAGCTGGCCCAGCGCTTCGTGGCTTCCCAGGCTCGCATCAAGGGAGAGGAGCTGCGCAAGGGCAGGGTCAAGGAAGAGCGCTGGCCGAAGATCCTGAAGGCCTCACAGCGGCTCGCGGCGGCGCCGCTGTGGGTGGACGACTCCAGCGACGTGGGGATGCTCGAGATCAGGGCCAAGGCGCGCAGGTTGCACTCGCAGTGCGAGAACGGCTTGGGGTTGATCATCATCGACTACCTGCAGCTGATGCGGACCGATAGCCGCTATGACTCCAGGGTGACCGCGGTGGGCGAGCTGAGCAGGGGCTTGAAGATCCTGGCGCGCGAGCTGGGGGTGCCCGTGATCGCCTTGTCGCAGCTGAGCAGGGCGGTGGAGACGCGCCCGGACAAGCGCCCCCAGCTCTCGGACCTGAGGGAGTCGGGCAACCTCGAGCAAGACTCGGACTTGGTCATGTTCATTTACAGGGACGAGTACTACAACGAGGACTCCGAGCGCCCCGGCGAGGCCGACCTGATCATCGCCAAGCATCGAAACGGGGCCGTCGGCAAGGTGACTCTGACCTTCCAGAAGGAGTACCCCAAGTTCATGAACTACGCGGGTGAGGGACGGTACGCGGCATGAGGAGCTGCACTCCACAAGTAGCCGAACGCGGGAACGGCACGCGAAGATGAGCGCTGACGTACTCAGCCTGCCGGGCTCGCGAGATCGCGGAGGCTGCCCGCTGGGCCTTTGCGACGGGAGCGGGTTCGTGGTGGAAGAGGCCACGAACACCGCGTCCGATTGCCGCTGCCGGGCAGGACAGATCGCCAAGCTGCGTGCGACCGGCCTGGAGGCCAGGCTGCCCAAGCGCTACCAAGGCGTGTCTTTTGACCGCCCCCCAGTCCCGGAAATGCCTGAGCCGGTCGTCTCGGCGGTGCGCAGCTATGTGAGAAACATCGATGCACGCTTGGACGAAGGGCGCGGAATGTGGCTCGTGGGGGACATCGGCACCGGCAAGACGACGCTGGCGATGCTCACTTCGAAGGCCGCGATCGAGGCGGGACGGACGGTGGCGATCTACTCGCTGCCGAGGCTGCTCAACCTGATTCGCAGCGCGATCGAGACAGAGGACGGGATGGTCGGCTTCCTGGAGCGCTTGACGGCTGTCGACCTGTTGCACATCGACGACCTTGGGGTCGAGAACAAGACGGACTGGGTCTTGGAGCAGCTGTATTCGATCATCAACACTCGCTACGAGGACGAACGCGCGATGATCTTGACGACCAACCTTGAAATCGCCGAGCTGAGAGAGCAGTTCGGCGAGCGAACACTTTCGAGGCTGTTGGCGATCTGCGGCGAGCCGCTCGGGCTGTTCGGCCAGGACGAGCGAAGCGAGTTCCAGTTCCAACGACCACAGACACCGGCCTCCGCGCGGTTGGCCTGAGACTGGTTCTACACTACGTGGCGCGATGCCAGGAATAGTCGTAGTGGGCGCCCAGTGGGGCGACGAGGGAAAGGGCAAGATCACCGATCTGCTCGCCGAGAACGGCGACGCCGTCGTGCGCTTCCAAGGGGGCAACAACGCCGGCCACACGATCGTGAGGGGCGAGGAGGAGTGGAAGCTGCACCTGATCCCCTCAGGGATCCTGTATCCGGGCAAGCGCTGCGTGATCGGCAACGGGGTGGTGATCGACCCGAAGGTCTTGATCGAGGAGCTGGACGCCTTGCGGGCGCGCAGGGTGGACGTGAGCGGCCTGCGGATCTCGGCCAACGCGCATCTGATCATGCCTTACCACTTGCTGCTCGATTCGGCAGGCGAGGCCAAGCTGGGCAGCCTCCAGATCGGGACCACCCGCAGGGGCATAGGCCCCTGTTACGCGGACAAGGCGGCCCGCTTGGGCATCAGGGTGCAGGACCTGCTCGACGAGAAGATCCTGAAGAAGAAGATCGTGGCCGCGATGGAACCGAAGCGGTTGTCGTTGCGCCCGTTTGAGAAGGACCCGACGCTGGACCTGCACGCCATGACCGAGGAGTACCTGACCTATGGTCATCGCTTGGAGCAGCACATCGCCGACACGGCGAAGCTGATGTGGGACCTGCTCGACCAGGGCCAGACGGTGATCTTCGAGGGCGCTCAGGGCGCGATGCTAGACATCGACCACGGCACCTATCCGTTCGTGACCTCTTCGAACCCCTTGTCGGGCGCCGCCTGTGTGGGGGCCGGAGTCGGGCCCAAGGACATCGAGGAGGTGTGGGGAGTCTCCAAGGCATACACAACCAGGGTCGGTGCGGGTCCCTTCCCGAGCGAGCTGCACGACGAGATGGGCGAGACGATCCGCAAGCGTGGAGGAGAGTTCGGGACGACCACCGGGCGCCCCAGGCGCACGGGCTGGCTCGACCTCGTGGCCTTGCGCTACGCGGCCCGCCTGAACACGCTTACGGCGCTCGTGCTGACCAAGCTGGACGTCCTCTCAGGTCTCGACCGCATCCAGGTGTGCACCAGCTACAGGGGGGCCGAGGGAGCCGAGTTCAGCGATTTTCCATACCACCAGACCGTGTTGCATCACACGACCGCCGAGTTGACCGAGCTGCGCGGCTGGGGCGAGGACTTGGGCGAGTGCCGCACGCTCTCAGATCTGCCCGAGGCGGCTCGCGAGTATTTGCGATTCATCGAAGACCAGATCGCGGCGCCTGTCGCTTTGATCGGCGTCGGACCCGGCCGCGATCAGGTCGTATGGACAGAGGCCGGGCGCGACTCCTTGATCGGGCCTGGCGCCGAGGCCACGACCGCCGCTTAGAGCCGCTCTCTACTGCTGCTCGCCGATCCAGGCCAGGATCGAGCGCGAGTGTGTCAAGACCGTCCCGTCCACCAGCTTCACGGCGGGCAGCTTCGTGTCGCCTGTGGCCTGACGTAGCTCCTCGCGCGAGCCCTTGCGCAGGAACGGAATCGGACTGCCGTGAGCGGCGATGACTTTCTCGTACTCGATGCCCGCATCGTGGAGAGCCTCTTGGACGCGGCGACAGGGGTGTATGCGCGGGCCGCCCTCGTCGCCGTGGCAGACGTAGAGCGTGGGAATGTCGGCCATCGTCACCTCTCAAGTCTTCGATCGATCCAAGACCCAGAGTCTTACATACGGCGTGCGAAGCGATGGGCCGTGTTGGAATCGAACCAACAACCTTGGGCTTAAGAGGCCCCTGCTCTGCCAATTGAGCTAACGGCCCGCGAGGGGCGCCGGCTCCTTGGGAGGCCGGTGTCGGCAGGATTCTAGCCAAGCTCGGCCCCGTCTGAAGGGCGCCCTCAAAAGACGATCGTGCGCCCGCCGTCCGCGATCACGCGGTCTTCCAGATGCAGGGACACGGCCCGCCACAGCACGAGCCGCTCGATGTCCCTGCCGATGCGTTCCAGCCCGGCTACGCTCTGGCGATGGTCCACGCGGGCCACGTCCTGCTCGATGATCGGTCCTCCGTCCAGCTCGGCGGTCACGTAGTGGGCGGTGGCGCCGATCAGCTTGACCCCATGCTCACGCGCCCTGCGGTACGGATTGGCGCCCGCGAACGCCGGCAGGAAGGAGTGGTGGATGTTGATCGCGGGCGCCCCCAGCCGATCCAGGAACTCGCCGCTGAGAACCTGCATGTAGCGAGCGAGCACGATCAGGTCGACCTCGTCGCGCAGGATCTCGAGCATCCGCAGCTCGGCCTCCCGCTTGTCTTGCGCGGTGACGGGCACGTGGTGGAAGGGCACGCCCGCCGCCCGCGCCTCATCGGCGAGATCGGAGTGGTTGGAGAGGACCGCAACCACCTCGGCGTCCAGCTCTCCGCGACGCCATCGCCACAGCAGATCAACGAGACAATGGTCGTAGCGCGACACCAGGATCGCAACGCGTTGGCGCTCGCCCCACCAGCGCAGCTCCCAATCCATCGCGAAGCGCTGCGCCACTTCCACCTCGAAAGCCTGCTTGAAGCGCTCGCGCTCCTCGGCCAAGCCCTCCAAGAAGAACTCGGTGCGCAGATAGAAGCGCCCCCCGATCGGGTCGGAGGAGTACTGATCGGAAGACACGATGTTGGCGCCCCGCTCGAACAGAAAGCCCGACACGGCCGCCACGATTCCCGACTGATCTGCGCAATCGATCAGCAGGCGCGCTGTGTAGCGAGGGGTCTCCTGAGGGGCGGCCACCTGCGCACCCCGGCCACTATTTCTTGGTGCTCGAAGTCTTGGCGGTACTCGTCGGAGCGGGGCTGGTTTTCAGGATGGTCCCCTGCCCTTTTTCGCCGACTTTGACGGTGTAGACCTTGCCGTTCGTGGTCCCCGTGAACGTTTCCTTGGAGGGATTGCCGGTTGGGTTGCTCTTGAGAGTCGCCAACTCTTCTTCGACCCTCTTGCGGTCGGCGGCCGGAGTCAGGCTGATCGTCTTCTTGGCAGCCAGATCGCCCACGCTCGTGTCTTTGGCCTGATAGGCGAACTTGGCCAGATCGCCATACAAGGTCACGCTGGCCGGCTTGGAGGGGATAACGAGCTGCAAAGCGGCGACGGCTTCGCCCGGCTGTTTGAGCCCTTCTTCGCCGAACACCCTGACCATGTCGTAGGCGATCGTCAGCGGAGGATTCTTCGGGTTCAGCGCCACGTAGCGGTTCCAAGCGTCCACGACCTTGGTCAGCTGTTCCTTGCCCTTGTCCGTGAACTGCTGCTTTTCTTCGTCGTAGAATTCAGTGCCGTTGGCGTTGTGAAAGCGCGCTTCGGCCAGGGCCACCCAGGCGGCCGCTTCGCTTGGATGCAAGTGGGTGCGCTTTTCGGCTTCAGAGACCTGTTTGCCATAGCCGGCGTTGCCCGAGCTTTCTTTGTTGCCGAACAGCCCTTCGAAGATGCCCCCACCGCCGAGCCCCGTGCCCACACCGAAGCCGATGAAGCTGAGCCCAAACAGGATCGCCAGGCCCAGATAGACGGCCCGTACGGTGCGGCGCCTGCCGCGTCCTCGCAGGTCGAACAGCATCAGCCGGCCAAGTCTGGGTCTATGTGGTCGATCATCTCTTCAGCTCTGGTTGGTTGTGTTTCGGTCGTCTTTGCCGCCGACATCTGCTGCCTGGCGCTGGCGCCGCCCGGCGATGGCCCCGGGGGCGCAGGCGTTCCCGATGCACCCGGCGAGGATGGTGGATCCTCGGGTGGGCGCCCTGCCCCTGTAGCCGTCGCCCGCGCCGCATCGCGTCGCGCGACAACCGATGCAATCAGGATACTCGCCTCGTAGAGCAAATACAGCGGGACCGTCTCCAAGAGCAACGTGAACGCATCCCCCGGCAGGAAGGCGGCCACTGCGGCACAAGCCAAGATCGCGTAGCGGCGATTGCGACGCAGCTGACGTGGCGTCACCAAGCCAAGTCGCACGGAGCCGACGATCGCAATTGGCGCCTGGAACGAGAGGCCCATCGCCAAGAGCACAGTGGCCGCGAACTTGTAGTACTGGTTGGCCTGGATCATCACGTTGAACTGGCTGCTGTTGAAGTTCTGCAGGAAGTGGACCGCCGCGGGCAGGACAACCAGGTAGCCGAAGGCGACACCTGTCGCAAACAGAAACGGAACGCAGATCAGGAGCGGTAGAACCGCGCGTCTCTCCCGCGGGCTGAAGGCGGGCAGCACGAAGCCGTAGAGCTCGAACAGGATCAACGGCAAGGCCAGCACGAGCGAGAAGTACAGCGTCACCGTCAACGTCGCGGTGAGCGGTTCTCCCGGGCCCAGCGTCGTGGGGTTGGTACCGCTCGGACTGCGCGGCAACTTGGCAATGTCGGCTTGCAGCTTGGCGATCGAGCCCGCCAGCTGCGCCCTTGTGGCGGCGGGCAGGCCACTGCTCGGGGCCCCCAGGGCTCGCGCTATCGCCTGCGTGTCTTTGGCGACGCCGAGCACCGCCTTCTGGGTGAACCACGTCTGTCCGGCCGGGCCCTCACCTTTCAGAGCCTGCTGTTCGGTCTGTTTGTGCAGCGGCCTGTTGATGAAGTTCAGCAGGGCATGGTTCTGCCACAGGCAGACCGCGAACACGACTCCAAAGGCAACCGCGCTGACGATCAGGCGGGTACGCAGCTCCTCGAGGTGATCGACGATGCTCAGTCGCTCGTCGTGGCCGATCGTCCGGATTGCCGTCGCCATCGTGGCTCTGAAGCTATCACCGTGCCGCCACGCGGCCGACGATTACGCAAGCCGAGTGCACATCATCCGCAGTTTCGAGCGAGCCGCTAAAGGCCCGCTGCCTCGCCGTCGATGAGGCGAGAGAGAGACAATGAACGAGGACGATCCCCACCGTATGCGCCGTCACGTGAACCTGCCGGGAGGCAAGCAGATCGAGGTTGTCTACCTCGACGGCGCTACCGAGCACAACAGCAGCGACACCCCTGTCGCGCCCCCACCTTGGAGCGGAGACTCGCCGAGCACGGCTCCCGGCGAGGCCTTGCATGTGTGCCCGCGCTGTGCGGGCGGGCTCGTTCACCCGCTCGATTGGGTCGAGGAATCTCCCGGTCGCTGGCGCATCCTGATGCGCTGCCCCGACTGCGACGCGCTGCGCGAGGGCGTCTTCGGACAAGGGCTGGTGGAGCGCTTGGACGAGGAGCTCGACAGGGCCACCGGTGCGTTGCTCAGCGACCTCAGACAGCTGACCCACGCGAACATGGTCGAGGAGATCGAGGTCTTCTCTCGCGCGCTCGAGTTGGACCTGATCGGGCCCAACGACTTCCAGCTTCAGCAGTAGCGCTCGACGACCGCGTCGGCGAGCAGGTTCAGCAGCTCGTAGTGTGCCTCGCCCAGCGCTGTCGGCAGCGCCGCCTTCGCCTCCGCCACGATCGACAGCGCCCTCTCCCGCGCCTGCTCCAAGACGCCGGTAGCCGCGATCCGCTCGCACAACAGCGCCGCCCGGGCGCCGCGCCCATCTTGATTGGACCCGTCGGCGTCGGCGAATGCGGCGATGTCGAATGCCGCGATGTCCCGGTCGCGTTCGCGAGCAAGAATCAAGGGCAATGTGACGGTGCCGTCGAGCAGGTCCGTGCCTCGCGCCTTGCCGGTGCGCTCAGGTGGGCCGGACACGTCCAGCACGTCATCCAGCAGTTGGAAGGCTAGGCCGATGCGCTCGGCGAACCCGCCTAGCGCATCCGCAAGCTCGGTGGTTCCGTCGACCCCGATCAACGCCCCCAAGCGGCAGGCCGCCTCGAATAGCGAGGCCGTCTTCAGCCGGCAGCGCTCCAAGTAGCGCTCGACCGCGACGCTCGCGGCGTAAGCGTCCTCCCGCTGCAACAGCTCCCCGGCGGCAAGCGCCGAGCTGGCATCGGAAAGCGCGCGCAGCTGCTCGCGATCGCCGTTGCGTGCCAGCTCCGCGAACGCTCGTGAGAAAAGCAGGTCTCCCGTCGCAATCGCGGCGGTACGACCCGCGTCGGCGGCGACGGTTGGGCGCCCCCGGCGCAGCGGCGCGCCGTCGATCAGATCGTCGTGAACGAGCGTGGCCGAATGCACCAGCTCGACCGCCACCGCGGCGCGCACCAGGTTCTGCTC
>JBAURN010000283.1:0-8360 GCA_049581225.1 Solirubrobacteraceae bacterium | reverse complement strand
GGCGAGCCCCGCACGCGGGACCGGCTAGTGGAGGCGGCTGGTGAGCATCGCCTGGTATCTCGCCGTCTCGGCGATCGTCTTCTGCACCGGCGCCTTCGGCGTGATGACACGCCGCAACCCGCTCGTGGTGCTGCTGTGCTTGGAGCTGATGCTCAACGGGGCGAACCTCTCGCTGATCGCCTTCTCGCGCATGTGGGGCGACGGCGACGGTCAGATCCTGGCGATCATCGTGATGACCGTCGCGGCCTGCGAGGTGTGCATCGGACTGGGAATGATCGTGGCGATCCATCGCCGGCGACTGCCGATCGACGTTGACGAGCTGCGGGAGCTTCAAGGATGACAACCACGTTCGGCTGGCTGGTCCTGGCCTTTCCCCTGCTCGGCACGCTGATCATCGGCGCCGGCTACAAAAAGCTCCCAGGTCGAAGTGCCGGTTGGATCGGTACCGCCGCGATCGGACTGGCCTTCGTGGCGGCGCTGGCGACGCTGGTCTCGCTGCAGGGCCACGCGGCCGACCATCGCCAGCTGACCTCCTCGCTTTGGAACTACGCGAGCACGGTCGGTATCGACGCGCAAATGTCGATCCTGGTGGATCCTCTGTCGGTCTTCATGATCCTGATCGTCACCGGGATCTCGACCACGATCCATCTGTATTCGGTCTCCTACCTCGACGAAGACAAAGGCTTTGCGCGGTACTTCGCCTACCTCAACTTCTTTGTCTTCTCGATGCTGCTGCTGGTCTTGGCCGGCAACTTCCTGCTGTTGATCGTGGGCTGGGCTTTCGTGGGCGCCGCCTCTTACCTGCTGATCTCCTTCTGGTATCGGCGCACCACCGCCACGACCGCTGGGATCAAGGCGTTCGTGATCAATGTGGTCGGCGATGTCGGCCTGGTGCTGGGCACGTACTTCCTGTTCAAGCACACCGGCACGCTCGACTTCCTGAAGGCGTTCAAGGCCGCTCCCAACGTGTTCACGAGCGGCGAAGCGGACGTCACGGCGGGCTGCCTGCTGCTGCTGGTGGGAGCGTTCGCCAAGTCGGCCCAGATCCCGCTGCACACGTGGCTTCCCGACGCGATGGAGGGTCCCACTCCGGTCTCGGCCTTGATCCACGCCGCCACGATGGTGACGGCCGGCGTGTATTTGATCGCGCGGATGCACCCATTCTTCGAACTGTCTCCCGCGGCTCAGGACGTGGGAGCGGTGATCGGCTGCGCGACGCTCGTGATCGCCGCCACGATCGCTGTCACGCAAACCGACATCAAGCGCGTGATCGCCTACTCGACGATGTCCCAGATCGGCTACATGATCATGGGGGTCTCGGTGGGCGCGTATGCGGCCGGCATGTTCCACCTGATGACGCATGCCTTCTTCAAGGCGCTGCTGTTCATGGGCGCCGGCTCGATCATTGGCGCGATGGGCGGCGAGCAGTCCTTGGAGAAGATGAAAGGCTTCAAGAAGGCGATGCCGTTCACGTTCGCCTGCTTTGTGATCGGGGGCTTGGCGTTGTCGGGCATCCCTCCCTTCTCGGGCTTCTTCTCCAAGGACGAGATCCTGTTGGTGACGGGCGAGCGCGGTGGGTGGCACTGGGCTTTGTATGTCTTCGGCTACGTGGGCGCGTTCATGACGGCGATCTACACGTTCCGGATGATCTTCAGGGCCTTCTATGGCGACCCGGTCGAGCAGGCAAGGGAGCTCGAAGGGGGCCATCTCTATCACGCGCCGGAGCCCACCAACCCGGCGAATGGGGAGGTCGAGGACACCGACGTTGGCTTCCCGGGACCCCATCACGCCATCGCCGAGCGGGCGATGCCGATGAAGGTCGCCATGAGCATCCTCGCGGTCGGCGCGGTCGGCGCCGGGCTTGTGCAGATCCCGGAAGTGGACGACGTGGTCACCAAATTCCTCGAACCGACCTTCGCGGGCTCCTCGCTTTACACGGTCCACACGCGCGATGGCCTCCTGGTGTTCGGCCTGATCTTGGGCACCGTGCTTGGCCTCAGCGGTATCGCCATCGCCTGGCGCATCTGGGTCAAGCAGCCTTCCATCGCCGTGACCGCGCGCCAGCGCTTCAAGCCGCTTTACACGCTGTTCGTAAACAAATGGTATTTCGACGAGCTGATCGACGCGCTCGTCGTCAAACCGGCCGCGGCGGCGGGGCGCTTCGCCAACACGACCATCGAGCGGGTGTTCGTGGACGGCGTCTTCATCGGCGGCGCCACTTCGCTTGTAAAGGCCGGCTCGGCCTCGGTCAGGGCGATCCAGACCGGCCTGCTGCGCTACTACGCGGCCCTGGTCGTACTGGGCGTGGCCGCGCTTGGTCTCTACTTCCTGCTGCAAACGTGATCTGCTGATGCCCCCTCTTTCCATATTGATCTGGCTACCTGGCGCCTGCGGACTGCTCGGCGCTGTCATCGCGGGCCGCAACCAGCGCCTACCCGGCCTGCTGGCGCTCGCGGGTTCGACCGGGGCGCTTGGGTTGGCGATCGCCTACATCGTCCAGTACGGGCCGGGCTCGCATGGGCTGAAGGACGTGACCGACGTGGTCTGGATCTCCGAACTGGGCATCCACTACAAGCTCGGCGTCAGTGGGTTGAACGTGCTGCTGGTGGGGCTTACGACGCTGCTGTTCTTCGCGGCGATTCTCGCCTCCAATATGCGCTCGTGGGAGAGACCACGACTGTTCTACTTCCACATGATGCTGGCCGAGTCGGCCGTGCTGGGCGCGTTCCTGGCTCAGGACCTGGCGTTGTTCGTGGCCTTCTTCGATCTGATGCTGATCCCCTTCTACTTCTTGATCGGCTCGTGGGGCGAAGGACCCGACAGGGTCAAAGCGACGATCAAGCTGGTCATCTACACACTGGTGGGCTCGCTTTTGATGCTGGCCGCCGCGATCGCGACCGGCGTCTTGGCGGGCGAGCAGAACGGGACGCACATCACCTTCGTCCTCTCCCAACTGCAGGGCTTGCCCTTGAGCAGAGGCTCACAGGAGTGGATCTTCTTGTTCTTCGCCGCCGCCTTCCTCGTGAAGATGCCGGCCTTCCCGCTGCACGGCTGGATGCCCGACGGCTACAGAGCGATGCCGGTCGAGGTGCTGATGGTGTTCAGCGGCGTGCTCTCCAAGGTCGGTGCCTACGGCTTCCTGGCGATCGTGTTGCCCCTGTTCCCGCAGGCCTCGGCCCACTTCCAAGTCCTGATGCTGGTGATCGCGTTGCTCTCGATCTTGTATGGGTCGGCGATGGCCTTCACGCAGACGCACGCCCGCCTGATCGCCGGGTATTCCTCCGTGGCCCAGCTGGGCTTCATCACACTCGGGATCTTCGCCCTGAACCCCCAAGGCGCCCAGGGGGCGATCCTGCAGATGGTCAACCATGGCCTGGTGGTGGCGCCAGTGTTCTTCATCATCGCGCTGCTGGCTGCGCGCTCCGGGGGCTCGCAGGACATCAGGGAGATGGGCGGCATCGCCTTCAGGGCGCCTCTGCTGGCCACCGTTTTCTTGGTGGTCGCCCTCGCAACGCTGGCGATCCCGGGCTCGGCCAACTTCGTCGGCGAGTTCTTGATCCTGCTCGGCGTCTTCAAAGCCAAGCTCGCGATCGCCGTTATCGCCTTCGCGGGGGTTGTGATGGCCAGCGTGTACGCGCTCAGGCTGTTCATCCGCGCGATGCACAACAGGGTCGGCCCGAGCGTGAAATCGCGCGAGCTGAGCCGCATGGATGCACTGGTGCTGGTGCCGCTGCTAGCGGTGATCGTGTTCTTGGCGCTCTATCCGCAAGGGGCCTTGAAGCGCTCTGAAAAGTCGGCGATGGCTTCTGTTTCGGCAGCACACGCCGCGCTCACCCCCGGTCCCTCGACGCTCGCGAGCGCGGAACCGTGACCGTTCTAGCGACGCTCAAAGGCCCGCACGTCGACTTCGCGGCGCTCTCGCCCCTGATCGCCCTGTTCGGCGGCGCGATCGTGGTTTTGCTTGTAGGGCTGCTCGGGGCGCGCAAGGCCCGCGAGCAGGTGGTGCCGGCGCTCGCCCTGGTTGCGCTGGGCGCGACCTTGGGCTTGACGATCTGGCGCTGGAACAAGCCGGAGTCTGTGGTCTCGGGCGCCCTGCGGATCGATCGGTTGTCGCTTACGCTGAACCTGATCTTGGCCGTCGGCGGCATGGCCACGGTGCTGCTCGCGTGGCGCTCGAAGGCCGCCAAGGAAGCTGCGCACGGGGAGCTGCACGCGATGCTGCTGAGCACGATCGGCGGGATGGCTCTACTGGTTGCCGCCCAGAACACGGTGGCCCTGTTCTTGGGCCTGGAGCTTTTGTCGATCCCGCTGTATGTGCTGTGCGCGACCGAAATGCGCAACGAGCACTCGCTGGAGGCGGGACTGAAGTACCTGATCGTGGGCTCGGTCGGCTCGGCCACCCTGCTGTATGGGATCGCGCTGCTCTACGGAGCGACCGGCGCCACCGACTTCGGCGCGATCGCGAGCGCGATCACAACGCACGGACTCGCCTCCAACGCGATGCTGCTGACCGGGATCGCGTTGTGCGTGGCGGGGCTTGCCTTCAAGGCCTCGGTGGCGCCTTTCCATCAGTGGACGCCGGACGTGTACGAGGGGGCTCCCACCCCGATCACGGCCTTCATGGCCGTGGCCACGAAGGTGGCGGCGTTGGGCGTGATGGTGCGCCTGTTCGACGTGGCCCTGATCGAAGCCCACGCAAGCTGGGGTCCGGCACTGGCGGCGCTTGCCACCATCACGATCCTGGTGGGCAATGTGGGCGCGCTGGGCCAGTCGTCGCTGAAGCGGATGCTCGCATACTCCTCGGTGGCGCAGGCCGGCTACATGCTGGCGGGCGTGGTCGTGGCCAGCGCGCTCGGGGCGCAGGCTTTGGTCTTCTACTTGGCTGTGTACCTGGCGATGAACATGGCCGCCTTCGCCGTGATCGTGGCCAGAGAGCGCGAAACCGATCTTGGCGACAGCGTCCAGGCGATGGCGGGCCTCGGCCGAGAGCGCCCCTGGCTGGCGTGGCCGATGACGATCTCGATGCTCGGCCTGGCCGGCATCCCCGCGACGGCCGGCTTCATCGGCAAGTTCTACCTGATCGATGCAGCCGTCTCGGGCGGCTACACATGGCTGGGCGTGGTGATCGTGATCGGCTCGATGATCTCGCTGGGCTACTACCTGCCGGTCATCGCCACCATGTGGATGGGCTCAGCCGAACCCGTCGCCGCCCCCACACCCGCGGGCTCGGTGCCGGCGATCGCGGGCGGCTCGCAAGACCTGGACGACGAGCCCGACGTTCCCTTGCTCGGTGAGAGTGGGGATCTCGCCGCGGCGACCCCACACGATGTCCGCCGCCAGCCCGAGCTCACCTTCGTGGCGGTGCTCGCGGGCGCCGCGACGATCGCGGTGGGGATCGTGCCGCAGCCGCTGTTCAACCTCGTGCACGGGGTCGGCAGCGCGTTGGGGCTTCTCTGAAGCCTGGCCGCGAATCATTCGCGGCCGTAACGCGGAAAGCGATCACATTCGGCTTGTAGACATCGTGCTACGATGCATACATGTCAGTGAACGTATCTGTCCGCCTTGACGACACACTCGCTGAGAACTTGCGCCTACGGGCTCGGGCCGCCGGCGAGACTCTCTCCGATCGTCTTCGCCGTTACGCCGAGGAGGGAACTCGCCGCGAGGAGCACCCGCACATTACGTTTCGCGACGGCCCAACGGGCAGGCGAGCAAAACTAATCGACGGTCCCGATGTGTGGGAGATCGTGATGTGGCTGGAAGACCTGGACGAGGAGACAGATCCGGCCGCCACGCTGGTCGATGAGTCTGGACTCACACGGCCACAAATCGATGCCGCGCTTAGTTATCGTGCCGCCTATCCGGACGAGGTCGCGGCACGCATCGAGTTGCATCGTCGCGAGACGGCAGCTGCCGAGATACGTTGAGGCTCCTATTGGACGAGATGTACCCGGCCACCCTGGCTGAGGCCTTGGCGGCTGCCGGTATCGGCGCCTCTACGGTCGTGGAACTCGGATTGGCAGGAAGGTCCGATCCCGACGTTTTCGCGACAGCCGTCGAGCGGGGCTTTGGGATCCTTACCGAGAACATTGGAGACTTCGCGAAGATCTCCGCCCAGCATCTCACCGCCGGGCAGCATCACCCAGGCATTTTGATCGCGTCCTCAGCCAGATTCTCGCGCCGCCCTGCGGGGATCGTCCGACTGGTCGACGCCATTCGAGCGGTCGCCGACGAGCCGCTCGAAGATCGTGTCGTATATCTGCAAGACCCGCACTGACCTTCACTCGAACACTCGTCGGATTTGAGGGCGGCAACCGAGGTTGGCGACCCTACGAGTCGATGAAAGCCGCGAAAGCGATGCAAAGACGCCAAATCCAACTGATCCGAGAGCTCCTGGAGGAGTCGCTGTACGAGATCGACGCGCAGGCCGTGGCCGGGGCAATCCTGGCGCGGGCGGCCGCCCGGAGGGCCGTGCCGGGAACCGCGTTCCGCAACGACTTTTCCGAGGAGGCCCCGCAGGTTCGCTCGTTCAGACCCACTCGTCAAGCCCGCTCGTTCAGGCCTTGCGGCGGGACGACACAGGGGGAATGGCCTGTCGCGGGCGCCCCTCGGGGCCGTAGGTAGGACTAGGCGCGGCCGGCGTCGTGGGCGGCGTCTTCGGCCGCGGACAGCTGGCGCTCGACCAGGTCCAGGCCGGCGTCCCAGAAGCCGGGGTCGGCCAGGTCGATGCCCACGATCCGACCGAGATCCTCGGGCGAGCGCGAGCCGCCGGCCGCCAGGAGCTCCAGGTAGCGCGGCACCAGGTCATCGCCCCGCTGCTCGTACTGCTGGTAGACCGAGAGGGCGAGCAACTGCCCGTAGGCGTAAGCGTAGACATAGCCGGGCGAGCCGATGAAGTGTGGGATGTAGGACCACCACGAGCGGTAGCCCTCGGTTATCTCGACCGAGTCGCCGAACATCTCCAGCTGACTGTCGTACCAGAGCTCGCCGAAGCGCTCGACTGACAGCTCGCCCTCGGCGCGGCGGGCCGTGTGGACGGCGTCCTCGAAGCGGTTCATGGCGACCTGGCGGAACACGGTGGCCAAAGCTCCCTCGATGTTCTCGGCCAGAAGGGCCAAACGCGAGGAAGGCGAGGAGTCCTCCTCCAAGAGGCGGCCGAAAACGATCGTCTCGCCGAACACCGAGGCGGTCTCGGCCAAGGTCAGAGGAGTGCCTTGATGGAAGACGCCTTGGTCGGCGGCCAAGGCGAAGTGGACGCCGTGACCGAGCTCGTGCGCGAGCGTCAAAACGTCGCGTCGGCGCGAGGTGTAGTTGAGCATTACGTAGGGGTGCACCGAGGGCACGGCCGAGGCGCAGAAAGCTCCGCCGCGCTTGGCTGGACGCACGGGGGCGTCAATGTAGTGCTCGTCGAAGAAGCGCTTGGCGACCGCGCCCAGCTTGGGCGAGAAGGAGGAGTAGCAGTCGAGCACGATCTCGCGGGCAGCCGCGAACGGGTAGGTGACCTCGTCCTCGGTTACGGCGGCCATACGGTCGTAGTCGGCCAGACGCTCGACGCCCAGGAGGCGCGCCTTGAGGCGATACCAGCGCCTGGGCAACTCGTATCTTGCGCGGACCGCCTCGATCAACGCGGCGACCGACTCGTCGGAGGCCTCGTTTGACAAATTGCGGGCGGCCAGCCAGGAGGGATAGCTGCGCAGACGATCGTCGATCGCCTTGTCGGCCAGCAGCGTGTTGAACAGGAAAGCGCGGGTGCGCAGGCCGGGCCCGAGCGCCTCGGTGACCGCCTCGGCGGTGGCGCGCCGCACCTCACGGTCGGGCAGCACGAGGCTACTGAGAGCCACATCGAGGGCAACGGTCTCGGTCTTGCCGGCGGCAGCCGCAGAAGCACTTCCCGCGATGTCCCGCGCGTCCTCTCCCCCGAGCTCCTCGGCGTCGCGCTCGCCGAGACCTTGCGGCACGCGAACCTGGATCGCGGAAGTGAGCTCGTCGAACAGGCGTGACCAGGCGCTTGCGCCCGTGACGGCCTTCTCGGCGAGGATCTTCTCCTCGGGTTCTGAGAGCAGGTGGGAGCGGTAGCGGCGCGTGGTGCGCAGGTAGTGGGCACAGAAAGCGAGACGCTCGTCTCCGAGCAGGCGCTCGGCTTGCTCGTCGCCCAGAGCGGCCCATTCGAGCTCGACGAACAGGAGGGTCGTCTCGATCTCGGTGCCGCGTTCTTGGACCTCCTGCATGAGCGCGCCGGCGGCGGGATCTGCCGTGTCGACCGAGAAACGCAGACCGGCGTAGGTGCCGGCGCGCCCGACCAGGTCCTGAATCTCGCGGAGCTCGCGCATGGCCCGCTCGAGGCCGGCGCTGTCGAGCTC
>JBAURN010000282.1:0-20731 GCA_049581225.1 Solirubrobacteraceae bacterium | reverse complement strand
AGCCTTGCACGAGGCGCGCGCCGGTCTCTACGAGGATCTGGCCGACGCGATCCTGCCGGCGCCCGCGCCGCGAATCGGCCTGCGCGCCTTGCCGGCGCTGTGCGGATTGAGTCGAGCGCCAGCCGGTACGCGCCTGTTGTGGGCCGATTCTGACTCGGGCGAGTACCCGGTCTTCGTCGGACGCGGCCTGCTTTCGCCTGAGATGTGCACGCAAGAGGGATTTTGGCCCCTTGACAGGACCGCTTCGCGGCCGTTCTGCGTTTCCGACCAGAACGTCGCGCGGCTCTATGCCGAGCGACTCGGCGGCGTCCACGAGCTGATCGAGATCGCTCCCGGCGAGCCCAACAAGACACTCGCGAGCGCCGAACTCGTGTGGGAAGCGCTCGTCGCCGGCGGGATGACCCGCGCCGACCACCTCGTTGCGCTCGGCGGCGGCGTCGTCGGCGACCTCGCCGGATTCTGTGCGGCCACCTACCAGCGCGGGGTGCCGGTCGTCCACGTGCCGACGAGCCTCGTCGCCCAGGTGGACTCCGCCTACGGCGGCAAGACCGGGGTGGACCTCGCCCGTGCCAAGAACTACGTCGGCGCCTACCACCAGCCGGCTGCTGTGCTCGTCGACCCCGACACGCTCGCCACCCTCCCCGCGGGCGAGCTTGGGGCCGGCTACGTGGAGGTGCTCAAGACGGCCCTGATCGCCGGCGGAGAGCTGTGGCGAGCCATCGAGGCGGGCGAGCCCCTGGACGAGCGCACCGTCTTCGCCTGCGCGCGCACCAAGCTTGCGGTCGTCGCCGAAGACGAGCGCGACGGCGGCCGCCGCCAGGTGCTCAACCTCGGGCACACCGTCGGTCACGCCCTGGAGACCGTCACCGGATACGAGCGCTACCGCCATGGCGAAGCCGTGGGGTTGGGCCTCCTGGTCGCCCTACGCCTCTCCAACCTGCCCGACCTGCGCTCCCAGGTGGCCGAATTGCTGAAGGCGCAGGGCCTGCCCGTGACACTCGACGGGGAGGACGTCGAGCAGATTCTCGAGGCGACGATGCGCGACAAGAAGCGCACCGGCGCCCATGTTCCCTTCGTGTTGCTCGGCGCCCCCGGGGAGGCGCGCACCGGCTGCCACGTTCCCGCCGAGGAGCTGCGCGCCGCCGTGACCGAGCTGCGCGCCCGCGGGTAGGCTCTGACACAGATGGCGGGCGCGTTTCGCATAGAGGTGATGCACGGGGTCAACCTCAACATGCTCCACCGCCGTGACCCCGAGCACTACGGCACACTCACACTCGACGAGCTGGAGCGCCAGATCGAAGCTTTCGCCGAGGAGCTGGGCGTCGAGACGCGCTTCTTTCACACCAACTTCGAGGGCGAGTACGTCGAGCACCTGCACAACCTCGGGGAGCTGGTCGACGCCGTCATCCTCAACCCCGGCGCCTGGACGCACTACTCCTGGGCGATTCACGACGCCTTGGCGACGGCGGCGCTGCCGGCCGTAGAAGTCCACCTGTCCAACATCAAGGCGCGCGAGCCGTGGCGGGCCGTCTCGGTGATCGAGGACCTCTGCGTCGCCTCGATCGTCGGGCAGGGCGTTGAGGGCTATCGAGAGGGCCTCGCACGCCTGCACAAGGAGCTGGGCGGGCCGCCGGCGTGAGCATCCTGGATCGTGTGAGAAGCCTCGCTTGCGAGTTGGGCACGAGGCGAGTCGACCGTCTGATCGTGAGCGAGCCCGTCAACCTGCGCTACCTCTCCTCCTACACGGGCACGAACGGTCTCCTCCTTATCTGCGCCCACGAGCACGTACCGCACCGCTTCTTCACCGACTTCCGCTACGTCAGTCAGGCCGCCCAACAGGTGCCCGCCCCGATCGAGCGCGAGATCGTCGCCGGGGATCTGCTCGAGGCCGCCGCGCGCCTGCTCGACGAGGAGCGCGGAGAGGACGAAAGTCGGCTCGGCTTCGACGACGCCGCGCTCACCGTCAAGCAGCACGCCCGACTGCGCGAGCTGCTCGACGACAGCTGGGAGCTGGTGCCCTGTGCGGGGCTGATCGAGCGCCTGCGCGAGGTCAAGGACGAGCACGAGGTGGCCGCCATTCGCGCCGCCACGGAACTCGCCGACGAGGCGCTCACGGGCCTGCTCGAAGGCGGCCTGGTCGGGCGCAGCGAGCGAGACGTGGCGATCGACCTGGAGCTGCGTATGCGTCGCCTCGGCGCCCAGGCGTCCAGCTTCCCCTCGATCGTCGCCTCCGGCGAGCACGGCGCCCTGCCGCACGCCGAACCGCGCGAGGAGCCGATCGCCCCCAACGTGCTCGTCACGATCGACTGGGGCGCACGGCTCGACGGCTACTGCTCAGACTGCACCCGCACCTACGCCACCGGCGCTGTCGAGGAGCAGGCGCGCGAAGTGTACGAACTCGTCTTGAGCGCCCAAGAAGCGGCCCTGCGCGCCGTGCGAGCCGGAATCAGCGGGCGCGAGGTCGACGCCGTCGCGCGTACCATCATCGACGAGGCCGGCCACGCCGAGCACTTCGGGCACGGCCTCGGACACGGCGTTGGCCTGGACATCCACGAGGCGCCCCGCCTCTCGCGGACCGCCTCCGAGGACCCCCTGCGGGCCGGCAACATCGTCACCGTCGAGCCCGGCGTCTACGTGCCAGAGCGCTTCGGCGTGCGCATCGAGGACCTAGCGCTGGTGGGCGAGCAGGGGTCCGAGCGGCTCACGAGCCTGCCCAAGGAGCTTCTCACGGTGGACTAGCGCGCGCGGCTTGCACAGAGCCACGCCCAGCCCCGCCGCCAGCGGCACCGACCAGGCCAGGAACAGCGCGGCCTGAGCGTCGGCCGAGATGTGGCTCGCGGCCCACTGGAAGTTCAGCCACACCATCACGGTCGCCGACAGCGCCAGCAGCGGCGGCCGATGGGCGGGACCGCTTGCCTCCCACGCGATCAGCGCAAAAACGAACGGCAACGGGTAGTAGTCGGTGTCCCAGGTGTCCAACATGCAGCGCAGCAACAACAGCAGGGCCAGCGCCAGCAACGCGTTGCGCTCCGACAGCAGCGCTTTGCGTCGCGACGACGTGCGCTCTGACACTGACGCTCCGCGCAGCCGCCTCGTTTTGCTCCGGCCGCGGAGTGCAGCTGTCCAAAGACCCAGCGTGACGGCCGCGCCGACCAGCAGGATCAGCGGATGGCTGACACGCCCGACCCAGCTCGGAGCGATGCGATAGCCGACCTTCGCCGACCCGTACAGCCCATGCACCAGCGCCCCGTGATGGCCCAGGAACCACCAGACCTGCCACGGTTGGAAGATCGCCGAAGGGGGCGTCGCGATCGCGCGCGTCCCCGCCAGAAAGCCACCTGAGGCCACCAGCGCCAGCGGAGCCAGGATCGCCACCGCGACCGCACCCGCCACCGCCAAGCAAATGGCTCGCCGCGACGGCAGCGCCATCAGCACCGGACCGACGGCCAGCACCGCCCACTCCTTGTTGGCGATCGCCAACCCCAGCAGGATCGCGGCGAGAATCGGACGATCCCTGCTTGCGAGCAAGACCGCGGCCACACACATACAGGCGCCCAGCAGCTCCTCCGGATGACCGATTTCAAGCGCCTGCAAGGTCAGCGGGTTGGCTACGCACAGGCCGAGCACAACGGCCCTGGCCAGCGTCGGCTTGGCTTCACCGCGCATACGAGTGAGGAGCCACAAGCCGAGCGCCGCCGCGGCCACCAGGCAGGGCAGCGCGACCATCCTGTAAACGGCCAGCGAACCGCCGCCCCACAGGCCCGGCAGCAGCGCGAAAGGAGCTCGCTCCACGAAAGATCCCCCGTACGCGGGCGCGAGACGCAGAAATTCGATCAGATGCCCGTGTTGCAGCGCATCGAAGGCCGGGCGCGCCTCGGTTTCGTAGTCATTCCAGGCGAAGCCGTACAGGCCCAACCAAGCCATCGTCGCCGTCGCCGCGCCGGCGATAGCCGCGCACAGCGCGTTCTCGCGCACCAACTGCCTCATACACCCAGCATCGACCGCCACGGCGGCTCGCTTGAAATTGGGCGGACTCGTTCTAAGCGTCTTCCATGGCGTGCCCCGGTGTGCGAGAGCGCTCGTCGTGTGGGACGCCGCAGAGCCCTTTGGTGCGCGCGCCCTACGAGCGCAAACCTCCGCGTGCGCTTGCCGCTTGCGCTTGCCCTACGCGCGCCCGCGCGCGACTGCCACGTCGCGAAACAGCTCGGTAATCCCGAACTTGGGAGCCACCCGCTCCACCAAGCCCGGCGCCACCTGCGCAAAGGCGAGCATCGGGCGCACCGGCGCACCGCTCTCGATCATCTCGGCCTTGTCCTCACGGATCGCCCGCACCACCGCATCGGAGATCTTCTCGGTGGTGGTCTCGCCCATCATGCGGTTGGATCGGTGCCCTTCTTTGACCATCCGCTCATACATCCCGTCGCCCGCGATAAAACCGGGGCACACCACCGAGAAGCCGACCGGCGCGTCCAGATACTCGGCCCGCAAAGACTGCGTCAGCCCGACCAGACCCGCCTTGGTCGCCGCGTAGGGCTCGCTGAATGCCGGCCCGATCTTGCCGGCCATCGAGGAGATGAACACCACGTGCCCGCGCCCCCGCTCCAGCATTCCCGGAGTGAGCCGATGCGTCAACAGAAGCGGTGCGGTCAGGTTCACGTCGACCATCGAGCTCAGCTCCTCGCGGGTATACGACGTGAAAGCGCCCACCGACTCCACGCCCGCGTTGTTGACCAGCACGTCGATCGGGCCGAGTGCCGCTTCCGCGCCGTCCACCAGCGAATCGACCGTACCCAGATCGCACAGGTCCGCAGGCACCGCGCTCGCCTTGGCGCCCATGGCCTCCAGTTCGCCCACGACCTGAGCAAGCGCGTCCTCACGGCGCCCAGAAACCGCCACCTTCATGCCTTCTCGCGCCAGCCGCTTGGCGATATGGGTGCCCAGACCCCCCGATGCGCCAGTTACGAGGGCGGTGCGGCCACTCAAATCCTTCATGTCAGGCTCCCTTGGTCGGTTGCGTCCGATCATAGGGGGCAAGTCCCTCTGGCCAAAACAGGCAGCGGTGAAGCCGGCCGAGGGCCGGCCCGCTACCCTGCGAGGCCGTGATCACCACCAACCAATTCTGAAACGTATCTAGAACGTATCAGGCCATGCGGATATGACCGGCGCGGTATCCAGGGGTCCAGATCACCCGATAGGTTTGGCGACTATGGGGATCGATGCGGGGGATTCATTGGCGCTCGGAGCGCGCGCAAAAACGCGCCGCGAGGACGCGCTCCTTCTGGCCGAGGAGTTGCTGTCGGATATCGAGCTAGCCCGGATCGAACCGACGGCAGTCATCCGCAAGACGTCACGACTGGCGCGCCTTCTTGACGACGCAGACGCGATGGCGTGGCTTAGCTACGAGACAACCGGCTATCCGGAAAAGATGCTGGACGAGGCCGCGTCGGCCGCGGCACGCCGTTCACAACGAATGAAGGAGACCGATGAGGGCCCAAGAGCCGATTGCACGCTCATTGGCGAGTTGGCCGTCGCGGTCACTGCGGCAGAAACGGATCTCGCTGCCGACTCCGGCGGCACCTCTAGTAGCGACTACGCGGTCCTCGTTGAGAGAAACAAGGCTCAGCGCCGGAACTCACTGGTTCAGACTATACGCGAAAACCAGAGCATCCTAGACCGAGTGGTCGGAGCGGTCCATCAGTACGTGGCTGATCGGTACCAAGAGCTTCGATTCGGCTCGGCGGTGGAGACGGCGTTCACGGTCATCCGACAAGAGGTGGATGGGAAGATCGCGGCGTTGATCCCGGATACCCTCCCCATGCTGAGCGCCGCGTTTGAGAACGCGTCCTCGGATAACCCGGAGCATTGGCAAAGCGCTGCTGGAACCTGTCGGCGGCTACTCATGACTGCGGCGGATCGTCTCCGGCCGCCAGGGTCGGACGTTAAGGGCCGGAAGATGGGGAAGGGGCACTACGTCAATCGGCTAGTTGACTGGATCGCGAACCACGCGACGAGTGAGACGGCTGCTGACATGGTCGTCGCCGACCTGGAGTACCTCGGGCGTCGTCTCGATGCGGCTGACGGTGCCGGACAGAAGGGTGCGCATGTCGGCGACAAGCCTGTGACCCGGGTCGAGGCCTCGCGGTTCGTGACGGGAACCTACCTTGTCCTCGGCGACATTCTGGAACTCTCGGATGGCGAGTCGCGGGAGGCTGAGGCGGGCGTCGTGGCGTCCGCGGGGCCAGCCGATCCTGCCGAGAGCTAACTCCAACGCAGGCGTGCCCCACACGGGCGGCTCAGGTAGGTCCGCATGGCGAGCAGGCGGCGGGTCGTCGTCGCCGATCCAGAATCGCTCTGACACCTCCTTGGTCGAATACAGACGCGCGGACTCTCGCTAGGGCTGTGTAGTCCCGGGTACCCGCTGTGGAAGCTCATACACGAGTTGCAGCAGAATTTCAGTGAAGGATATGAGCTGCTCGGCCTCCGCGCGGCTCATCAATCTGATCTCGTGATTCGCCTCGTTGCCCTTCTCCCGAATGTGGTCAACCCAGCCCTTAGCGTTGGGCGGCACGTAGTGCTCGTCCCAGAGGTACTGAACGTACTCCACGAACTTGCGCCCCGCGTCTGCCCCGGTCTCCACGGCCACGTGCATCAGAATCTTGCGGCACAGCAGAACAGCAGCCGTGTGTGCGGAAGCGCCCATACAGTCACGCGCCTCCGCGTAGAGCGCCGCAACATCAGCGGACAGGCCGGCGACATCGCCACCGAACTTCACGCCGGGGAACTGCCGGTCTCCCTTCAGAACAGTGGCCCAGTCGCAGACTGGGCACACGACGGCGGCCGAACTCCCGTTGTTGTTCTGCCACTGCCACACTGCGCCGACTGCGTTGCCGCAATAGGCGCATGTGTACGAGGTGTCGGGATTTCGGGTGAGCCCTTCGCGCCAGTTAGGCATGTTCAGGAGCCTAACGTCGCGGACCCCGGAATAGCATCCCGCGCGGCTCAGCGCAACGCCAAGATAGCCATCAGTGTGGTCGTCCGCACATGCTGGCGGAGCCGGACTACGGATAGCGCGCTCAGATGCGCGGTCGGGCCTTCTCGACGGTCCGTGCAAGGTCGGGCAGCGACACGCCCATCGCATCGATGATCTGCATGACTGTCGCCCACGCGGGTGCGCTTTTGGCGGCCTCCATTCGGCTCACGGTCCCGACTGTCGTGCCAGCTTGGGTGGCGAGTTCTTCCTGAGTCAAGCCTCGGGCCTCGCGCAGCTCCTTGATCGCCAAGCCGAGCGCGGGGTCCGGTGGGAGCGGCGGCGGCATCGCCCAAGAGCCTCGCAGGCGCAAGGGCTTACGTCTATGCGTGTACGCACTTGCGCGTAAGCGTTATACTCGGGCTGCAAACGCAAAGTGCCCCCGCGCTGGGTCAACAGCCGGGGGCGTGGCACCGAAAGGAACCTTCCGATGCAAGAGCAGCCTAACCAAGCCGCCGAAAGCGAAGCGAGACACGAGTGGGGCGTGATGATCCGGCTCCTCTCCCCGGACGATCAACGTCCCTGGACGGTCGATGAGCTTGTCCGCGACCGTAATGACAAAGACGTGACCGATGCGGACACGCTGGAAGCCCTGAAACGGCTCGACGGAGCTGGATTGATCCATCGCACTGCGGACGGCCTTGTGTGGCCAACACGGGCCGCGCTGCGCTTCGATCAGATCGCCGCGTGAGCGCGCCATGACACGAAAAACGAGAAGCTGGTGGTGGCGCTGCCTGTGCATCGCCTTCGCGATATGGCTTGCGTTCGCGATCATGCGCGTCCTGAAACAGCCTTTGTGCTGATCCTCGGCTTGTGTTTCGCGCTGATCGCAGTCGGCCTCGCCGTAGAAGCGCTGCACTCGTAGAAACGGGTCCCTGAGCGCCACGTCGCCGAGCTGGGGCGTGGCGCTCACTTGTGCAGCTTCGCGCGATGCCCAGGTCTAGAGCAGTCGATCGAAGTCTTGGCGGCTGATCCCCGCCGTGCGCAGGATGTTGCCGAACGTGCCCTGCTTGATTGACTGGTTGCCGTGGACAGGGACGGGGATGGCGTCGGGGATATCCGGGTGGCGCATGATGTGATGGCTGCCCCGCACGCGCTTCACGTACCAGCCTTGACCTTCGAGGATCTTGACGAGCTGCTTGCCTGAGAGGGCGGGGGTCTGACTCACGCGGCCTGGACTGCAACACGGTCCCGGTGCACCGTGGGGATGGGCAGGCCGTCATCGTGCATGACTTCGAGATAGCCCTCTATCGCCTCTTGCGCGTTCGCGCGGGCTTCCTCAATCGTCTCGCCCTGCGTAGCAACGCTCGGCAGCTCAGGCACGAGCACGCTGTAGCCGCCCTCTGGCTCGGCCACGATCATCACGTCGAACTCCCGATGCGTGCTCATCGTTACCAAGGATACCGCTCTGCCGAGTCCCACACGCCCCAGTCTCCCTCTAGCCCACGCGGCGCTCTTTCCTCTGCACAGACTAGATGCACGCCCCTGTGCGGCCCCACAACTGGGCCACAAATTCGTTGGATGCTTCTATGTTGTCAAGGGTGTTTTTGTGAGTTGGTTGTATAGGTGGCGTGAGAGGTGTCTCTTGAGGGATCGCATGGCCTCTCGTTTGGTCTTTCCTTCGGTGATCTTGCGTTGAATGTAGGCGCGGCTTTGGGGGTGGTGGACTGAGCGGGAGAGCGCGATCGTGTAGATAGCTGCGTTGACTTGGCGGTCTCCGCCGCGGCTGAGACGATGCCTGACGGTCTTGCCGGCGGACGCGGGTTGTGGGGCGGTGCCGTTGGCGCGGGCGAACGCTGCCTCGCTCGTGAAACGTGATGGGTTGAACGCGAGGAGCCTGCCGGCACAAATAGGTCCGACACCAGGCTCCTCCAGTAGCGTCGGCGCGAGGCTGCTGACCATCTCCTCGATCTGGCGAGTGTAGCTCTCGGCTTCTGCGTTGAGTGCTCGAGCACGGTTGGCGATGTCGCGAAGCACATGCAGTGTCAAGTTCTCCTGCTGGCTTGCGGTTGGACGAGTGCGCATCCCGGTGAGGCGGTTCGCGAGCGCCGCGCCGTTGCGGGCTTGGCCGATCCGTTCCCGCAACGCGTATGGTGCGCTGACCTGCAGTGCTTGCAGCTGGTTGTAGAGGCGGGAGCGCTCGCTGACGATGGAGCGGTAGCCCGCCAACAGCATTTGTAGTGCCAAACGCTTCCCGGATCCTCTGGGTGTCGAGAGTCCCTCGCCCGTGAGGACTTTCTTGGCGGCCAGCAGAGCGTCGATGCGATCGGACTTGCCGCTCCGGCGCTCACGTCGTTGAGGGCGTTCGACCTCGAACACTTCGACCTCCTCGGCCTGCAGGAACTCGCACAGTCCCGCGCCCCAGCTGCCGGCACCCTCGATCCCGACGAGAACGCTCTCACCGAGATCTCTCAGCCAGCACACGAACTGGCTGTAGCCGGCGAAGGTGGTCGCGATCACGATCTCCCCGAGAACCTGTCCGAGGCCGTCCAGAGCAACGGCATGATGCTGCTGCTTGTGCGTGTCCACGCCTACTGCGATCATCAATCCTGGTCTCCTCATTTGCTGGTTGGCGCTGGTGTGATGTGGAGACCGCCAGACAAAGCCATGTCGAGCAACAGGCACGCTTCTATGAAGTCATGGCGGCGTCCGTGACAGGCGGCGGGAGACAAATCCAACGTAGGGCACCCGACACCGGGGCCAGCCGTTTTACTTGAGTCATCCCGTCGCCTGCCACACCCTCTACGGGGCACCGGACACCACTACCTAACCGTCACGCCACCCAGCCCGAAACGGGCTCCGCGAACCAACGGCCAGCCCACTCATCACTGGGCCCCAGCAGGCCAAACCAAACTACATGGCCGTTTTCGGCCGCTGGCGGTCAATACATATGTGAGGCCGCAAAGATCAGCGAACAAGCCAAGCCGCTCCGATCGCTCCGCGCTGCGTCCAGCAGCAGTGACCCGTCCTATGCCCCAAGAGGCCCGCGAAGCGCTGGAGCGGGCGCTATGTAGCGTTCTCGAGCGCCGCCACCCCGGACGCCGGTTCGCCATGAAAGACCAGCTCGACACGCTCAGCCATCGGTCCCCGGCCGCGAGCGCTACCACGGCCAACACGCACAGACTCAAAGACGCTGCGTAGCACGGTCCTAAGCTCGGCAGACTCCAGGCTGTCAAGTAGCTCGATCGGTGGCACTACGATGTCCGCCACGCGCATCGTGTCCACGCAATCGCGGTACTTGGCCCGTGCGGCTTCGGCGCGTTCGGTTCGTGTCCGCAACGCGGCCGTCCAGGCGGCCTGTCCAAGCAACTCTGCGGCAGTCGGATCGGCGGCGAACCGCTCCAGCTCGTGCTCTGCCGCATCCAGCTCGCTCTGCACGTCCTCGAAACTGCTGTCCGTCTCTGCAACGCTGGTGGCAAGGCCGGAGGTGCCGCCCTGTTCGTATGCCTGCTTGACCTGCTCTACCAGGTAGCTCTCCAGCCGGTCGGCCATGATGTTCGTAGGCGAGTCGCAGCGCTCACCCTTCCAGCTCGCCAGCGACGCGCGGCAGCGATACGTGCGCAGACCACGCCCTGCTCGCCCGCCCGCTCGTGCGCCGATCAAGAACTCACCGCAGTTGGCACAAGTGGCGAACCCGCTCAGCGGGAACACAGCAGCGGGGCGACGCTGCGGCTTCTCATCGCCGGGGTGCGCCCGCTCGAACGTCACACGATCGACAAGTGCAGCGTGCGAGTCCCGCACCAGACGGTCGCCATAGTGCGTCTCGCCCAGGTAGCTGCGGTTGCGCAACAGCCGCCGGACAGTGAACGCCGTCCAGGTGCGGTGATCCTCCGTGCGCTTGCGGGGGACGCCAGGCCGAGCGGGGGAGGGGTCGGCCGGTGACATCTTGCGCAAGTACGCGAGCGCCGCGTCGACGCCACCGTCTGCGGCGAGCTTGAACGCTCCCGTCACGACACGCGCCCACTTCGGATGTGGCAAAAGCAGGCCATCGTCAGTCCGCGTGTAGCCGAACGGCGTTGGTCCCATCCGAGCGCCCCGATCGAGCGCCCGCGTCTTGGCGTGCTCCCACGCTTCGCTCATGCGGCGGCGTTCCATGCGCGCCAATGCGAGCATGATCGTCATGCCGAACTCGCCAAACGGCGTCGTCGGATCGAGGCCGAGGTCGAGCGCCGCGATCACGCCGCCCGCATCCGTGATCTGTTCGACCAAGCGCAACGCGTCGGCCACACCCAAGCGGCTCAGGCGATCCAGTTTGGAGACGATCACGCCGTCGGTCTGTCCTGCTCTGATGCGTGCCATGAGCGCATCCAGGCCCGGACGACCGAGCTTGCCGCCCGACTGGTCGAGGTCTTCATGGACGGCCGCCACCTCGACCCCGCGCGCCAACGCCCACGCCGCGCCCTGCTCACGCTGGAGGTCGGGGGATATGAAGCTCTCTCCCGAACGGCCCGCGACGCGGCTAACCCGCACGTACTGATCCATGCGGCTAGGCTTCTTGGCTGTTGTGGTCACGCCGAACAAGGGTAAGCTGAATACGTGCTGAACACAAATCAATTCAAGAACGGCAACCACATAGACGTGGAGGGAACGATCTTCAAGATCGTGGAGTTCCAGCACGTCAAGCCGGGCAAGGGCGGGGCTTTTGTGCGTACGAAGCTGCGCCGAGCAAGCGACGGCGCGGTGATCGACAGGACCTTCCGGGCCGGGGAGAAGTTCCGGGCGGTCCGGACCGAGGCGCGCAAGATGCAGTACCTGTACGCCGACGGGACCGACGCGCACTTCATGGACACCCAGTCCTTCGAGCAGATCGCGGTGCCCGAAGCCACGTTCGCAGAGGCCTTGCGCTGGACGACCCCGAGCAGCGAGGTGGACGTGCTGTTCATCGACGATCAACCCTCTGACATCCAATTGCCAAGCGCCGTGGATCTGACCGTCAGCGAGACCGAGCCCGGTCTGCGTGGCGACACGGCCTCCGGGGGCGGCAACAAGCCCGCCACCTTGGAGACCGGCGCAGTGATTCAGGTCCCCTTGTTCATCGACGTGGGCGAGAAGATCAGGGTGGACACGCGCTCGGGCGAATACATGTCGCGCTCGTGATGGTCGGTCCCGACCACATGGTCGATAGCGAGCGCGGCCCTCTCGGCGCTTGCGTGCACCGCGTCGGCGCACCGACGGTCTAGCGAGGTGCGCCGCTCCGAGCAGCGCAGGGCAGCGGTGTTCGCGCTCTACCAACACGACCTCACCGGCAAGCCACTGGCCGACGCCCTGGGTCCCAACGCCTCCGCGCTGACGCTGGCCCTGGCTCACGCGGCGGCTGACAAGGCCGAAGAGCTCGATGAGGTGATCGACCGCCACGCGCACGGCTGGTCGGTGCAGCGCATTCAGCCCTTGGAGCGCTCGATCATGCGGGTCGCCCTAATCGAGATGTTGCATCCCGACGTCGCGCCGGGCGACACGCCGATCCCCGCCGAAGGGGCAATCGAGGAGGCCGTGGAAAGCGCGAAGACGTTCTGTGGCAGCGACGCTCCCGGGTTCGTCAACGGTGTGCTGGCTGCGGTATTGCGCGACTTGCGCCAGAATGCTGCACAGTCATGAGTCTGGAGCGGATCGACGAGTTGATCGAGCAGCTGGAGCGCGCCGCGGAGCAGTTGCGCTCCGGTGAGCTCTCGCCCGACGCGGCGGCCACGATGGTGGAGGACTGCGCGTCGCTGGCAACGCAGGCAAGCGCCGAACTGGAGCGTCAGGCGCGCGCCGAGGTCTCACACCTCGCTCCGGGCCAAGACTCGTTGCTTTGACGGCGGGCGCAACGCCGGTGCGAGTCGCCTATCCCGAGCACTTGCGCGAAGAGGTCGAGCGCCGCTTGGAGACCATGCGTTTCTCGGACGCCGCGCTCACCTCGGGCTTGGAGGAGGCGATGCGCTACTCACTGCTGGCAGCAGGCAAGCGCATCCGGCCCGTCCTTACGCTCGCGACAGCCCAAGCCGTCGGTCTCCCACGCGAGGAGGCGATGCCTTTGGCCGTGTCCCTGGAGCTGATCCACACCTACTCGCTGATCCACGACGACCTTCCCGCGATGGACGACGACGCGCTCAGACGAGGCCGCCCTACGTGTCATGTCGCGTTCGGGGAGGACGTGGCGATTCTGGCCGGGGACGGCCTGTATGCCGAGGCGTTCCGCCACCTGCTCGCCAGCGAAGTCTCGGCGCCGCAGCGAGTGCTCCAAGCCGCACTGGAGCTGGCGAGCGCCACCGGAGTCAACGGCATGGTGGGTGGTCAGTACGCGGACGTCCGCGGCAGCGCCCCTTCGGGCCCGGAGGGCTTGCGACGCCTGCACGAGCTGAAGACCGGCCGGCTGATCGGAGCTTCGGTCGTTTGCGCCCTGTCCTTGGCCGGCGTGCGCGGACCTGCGACAATTGCCTTCCAGCGTTTTGCTGCGGAGCTGGGCGTGCTATTTCAGATCGTCGACGACATCCTGGACGTGACGGGCACCGCCGAGGCACTCGGCAAGCCGCAGGGCAGCGATGAGAGACACGGCAAGCGAACATACGTGAGCGAGTTCGGGATCGATCGGGCCAGGGCCTTGGCGGCGGACTCTCACCGCACCGCGCGCGCGGCTCTCGCCGAAGCCGCCGCGATCGGTGGTGGGGGCGGAGCCGGCCCCTCTGACACAACCGAGCTGGAGCAAGTCACCGACTTCATCTACACCCGGACATCTTGACCATCATCGACTCCATAGACGGTCCACAGGACCTCAAGGCCCTCTCCGAGGAGGAGTTGGCACAGCTGGCTCAAGAGGTCCGCGAAGCCATCATCGACACGGTGGGGGAGATCGGTGGGCACTTCGGCGCCAACCTCGGTACGTGCGAGCTGGCCGTGGCCCTCCATTCGCTGCTGGACTCGCCCAACGACAAGATCCTGTGGGACGTCGGCCATCAAGCCTATCCCCACAAGATTCTCACCGGCCGGCGAGCTCGCCTGCACACGATTCGCCAGTACGGTGGCTTGGCCCCGTTCTGCTCGATTCCCGAGTCCGAGCACGACATCATGGGCGCCGGTCACGCATCCACCTCGATCGGATACGCGGTCGGCATCAAGGAGGCGATGCGCCACCTCGAAGACGAGCGCTCCGACGGCAAGGTCGTCGCGGTGATCGGCGACGGCGCGATGACCGGCGGAGTCGCCTTGGAGGCAATCGGTCAGGCCGGGGGACTGGGCACGCCGATCGTGGTTGTCTTGAACGACAACGGCATGTCGATCGCGCCCAATGTGGGCGCGCTCTCGCGCTACTTCAACCGGGTCAGGCTCAACCCGAAGCTGTGGCACGCCCGCTCGGGCGTGGAGGGCGGTTTGACACGCTTGCCGGGTGGGATCGGCTCGACCTTCGAACGGCTCGGACCGCAGTTGAAGGAGTCGATCAAGGCCTTCTGGGCGCCCGGGTTGTGGTGGGAGGAGCTGGATTGGGCCTACATGGGTGTCATCGACGGCCACGATGTCGCCGCCTTGCGCGAGGCCTTGCGCGAGGCCTTGGCGGCCGAACGCCCGGTCGTGGTGCACATCGCGACCGTCAAGGGCAAGGGTTTCGCTCCAGCCGAGGACGGTGGCCTGGAGGGCATGGAGAAGTGGCACGCGGCCAAGCCCAAGTCGATCTTGAACGGCATCCCGACCCCGTCGCCCGTCGCGAGCTCGGGCGAGGGCTCCGCCGCCAAGCAGGCTTCGAACGCCAAAGCCCCTCAATACACCCAAGTATTCGGAGAGGCTCTTCTGCGCGAGGCCAGGCGCGACCACCGAGTCGTGGGAATCACCGCCGCGATGAACTCCGGCACCGGGCTGAACATCTTGCAGGAGGCCCTGCCAGACAGATACTTCGACGTGGGGATTGCCGAGCAGCAGGCGATCCTGTTCGCCGCGGGCCTTGCCCTGCAGGGGGTCAAGCCGGTCGCCGCGATCTATTCGACGTTCCTTCAGCGGGCCTTCGATCAGATCGTGCACGACGTGTGTCTGCAGAAGTTGAACGTCGTATTCGCCATGGACCGCGCCGGCCTGGTGGGGGACGACGGCCCCACACACCACGGAGCGTTCGACATCGCCTACCTGCGCTGCCTGCCGAATATGGTCTTGATGGCGCCCCGCGACGAGGCGATGCTCGTGCACATGCTGCACACCGCGCTTCGCTATGACGACGGGCCGATCGCCCTGCGCTACCCACGGGGGGAGGGCTTGGGCGTCCAGTTGCCCGCTGAGCCGAAGACGATCGGGATCGGAACGGGGGAGATCCTGCGCGAAGGCGGGGCCGCCGCTCCCGCGGGTCGACGCGTAGCCCTGATCGGGTACGGCTCGGGCGTGGCCAAGGCAGTCGAGGCGGCCGGCCTGCTGGCCGCCGAGGATCTGACGGCGACGGTTGTCGACGCGCGCTTTGCCAAGCCGATCGACGCGGGCCTGATGGCCCAGCTGGCGGCCGAGCACGACCTGCTCGTGACCGTCGAGGAGGGGGTCCTCATGGGCGGCTTTGGCTCGGCCGTGTGGGAGACCTTGAACGAGGCCGGCACCGCGCCGCCACGCATATTGCGGGTCGGCTTGCCCGACCGCTACGTCACCCACGGCAAGCCGGCTCTGCTTCACGAGGAGGTCGGCTTCACCGGCGAGCGCATCGCGGAGCGCGTTCTCGCGGCGATCGGCGACCGCAGCTTCTCCGAAGTCCTTAAATGAAACGGCCCGCTGGGGAGGCGGGCCGTTTCGAGGGGAGGAGGGATGCTGCTGTACTTCGGGTCGAAAAGAATGATGCACCAGCCGAACACATGTTTGTGTGACGTCCATCACAGACGACCGAATCTTTGGGATTTGCCCGAACCGACGTTCGCATCGGGCCTGAGAGCACCCACCGTCACCGGATACCGTTTCAGGCATGGCTAAGCAACGTTTGGACACTCTCCTGGCTGAGCGCGGCCTGTTCCCTTCGCGCACACGAGCGGCCGCGTCGGTGATGGCCGGCGAGGTCAGTTTCGGCGAGGGCGGTCCGGCCGCCCTCAAGCCAGGCGAAATGGTCCCCGTGGACGCGGAGTTGAGCGTGCGCGCACGAGCGCCCTACGTTTCCCGGGGAGGAGTCAAGCTGGCCAACGCCCTGGACGCCTTCGAGCTCGCTTGCGCCGGACGCCTGGGCTTGGACGTGGGCGCGTCCACGGGTGGCTTCACCGACTGCCTGCTCTCGCGCGGCGCCCGTGAAGTGCTCGCCGTGGACGTCGGCTACGGGGACTTCGACTACTCGCTGCGCACCGATTCGAGGGTGAGGCTCTTGGAGCGAACCAACGCCCGTGCGCTGGAGCCGGCGATGCTGCCCTACGCTCCAGACCTGGTGGCGATCGACGTGTCCTTCATTTCGCTGAGAAAGATCCTCCCGGCGGTGCTTGGCTGCCTGGCCGATCGCTACGACCTGCTGGCGCTCGTCAAGCCCCAATTCGAGGTCGGTCGCGAGCGGGTCGGCAAGGGCGGAGTCGTGCGCTCCGCCGAGGATCGTCGCTCGGCGCTGCTCGACGTCGGCATGGCTGCCCGCACTCTGGGCGCCCAGGTGCTCGGCTACGCCTCCTCAGGCTTGCCCGGACCCAAGGGCAATCTCGAGACGTTCCTCTGGCTCGCAGAGCCGGGGCGAACCGGCGGGGCAGGGAGCGACCGTGAGCTGGAGGCAATGGCACGCGAGGTCGAGCCTTGACCCCCCCGGAGCGTCGGGGCGCGCGCAGCGTCTCGGTACTCACCCACAGCCGTCCCGCTCAGACCTCGGCGGCGCTGCGCACGCTCATTGAGGAGGCGCTCAGCGCGGGAGCGAGTCTGAGCTTCGACTCCGAGGAGACCTCCAAGCACGGACTTCTCGCTCGCCCGGGTGTAAACGTGACCGTCCCCGAGGACGAGTCTGTCGATCTGTGCATCGTGCTCGGCGGGGACGGAACGATCCTGCGAGCCTTGCGCCGCTACGCAGGCACCGCGGTGCCGGTGTTCGCCGTCAACTTCGGCGATATCGGCTTTCTGGCGACGATCGAGCCCGACGAGCTCTCCCAAGGGCTGAGGCGCGCTCTGACCGGCGATTTTGAGTTGCTGCGCCTTCCGGCGATCGTGCTCGAGGACGTGGGCGGGAGCGTCCACGAAAACGAGCGGGCCTTCAACGACGTCGCGATCCACCGCAAGGTCGGCGAGCGAGTCGCCGAGATCGCCTACGTGCTCGACGGTCATGAGCTCGGCAGCGTGCGCTGTGACGGACTCGTCGTGGCGACCCCGGCCGGCTCCACCGGCTACAACCTGGCCAACGGTGGACCGGTGATGGCCTGGGGGGTGAAGGGCTTCGTGGTCTCATTCATCGCGCCCCACTCCTTGACGGCGCGTACCTTGGTGGCGGCTCCGCAAGACCGCCTGGAGATCCACAACCGCTCTCGCGAGCCACTCGACCTGTCGGTCGACGGGCGACCCGTGGGTGAACTGGCGCCCGGCGCGAAGGTCGACGCGCGCTTCATCGACGACGCCGGCACGATCGCTCAACTGCCGGGCTCCTCTTTCTACCTGCGCCTGCGCGAGAAGTTCGGACGCCTCGCGCGCTGAGCGGCTTCAGGCCACGTTGGTGTGGCGCTTGGGCGCGCTGTCGGTGCGCTGCAACGAGTCGACGAAGCCGTCGAGTTGCTCGCGCGAGAAACGTCGCTGCCCGCCCGGCGTTCTGTAGCCGCTGAGATAGCCGGCGTCGGTCCAGCGACGGATCGTGGCCAGCGACACGCCGAGATAGCGCGCGGCCTGTGAGCTTGTGAAGACGAGCTGGTGCTCGTGCGCGGGGCTCTGCGTATCTGGCATCTTGACCTCTTCTCTCAGGTTTCTCGCTGATTTCGCTCTATCGCGGGGCAGGCTGTATGCGCCTGTCGAGCGACCCGCCCTGCGGCGGGGCAGTCGCCGCCTGCCCAAAGCTTCGACCGTTTGTGAGCAAAGGTTGAGGGTCAAGGACCTTTGTGGACGTTTGACCCACCGGGCGCTGTCGAATCCTTGACAGCGCCAGCGAAGCCTCGCCGGCGCCCCGATCGGCTCGACCCAAGCAAAGAAAAGCGCCTCTGAGCAGGGGAAAGGCGTCGCTCACCGCGCGAGAACCCCTTCTAGCTGCAAGCCGGCGTGCAAACACTTGGCGAATTGGACAATTCGTCCAATCTCTATATTATGCTGTGCAAACCTACTCAACACTCGTCGTGCCTTGGCCCAGGATGGAGGCCGTCGCGCGGAGGTGTTGATCCGCCTGAGCGACGGAAGGAGCGCAAGCCGATGTCCTGGAAAGGCTGATTATTTGAGCGGTCCGCAAGTTGACCGCCGAACAAAATGAAGGCGCCCAATGTGGGCGCCTTCGTTCGTTTAAGCGCTGTCGCCCACGCTCAGGGCGCTGCCAGGGCGCGCGCACGGCGCTCGAAGCCAAGCTCGGCCTCGAAGTTTGCGTCGTCGCCGTGGGCGATCGTGACGGGTCCGTCGCGCTCGAGCATCGCGACAAAGGCGTCCACGATCTCGGAGTCGAGTTGACGTCCGGCGACTCGACGCAGCTCGGCGATCGCGTCCTGGGGGATCATCGGTGAGCGATAAGAGTCGCGTGCGGTGAGCGTGTCGTAAACACTGCACACCGCCACGATTCGCGACGCAAACGGGATCTCGCTGCCGATCAAGCCGGCCGGGTAGCCGCTGCCGTCGACGTGCTCGTGGTGGTAGAGGATTGCGTCCGCGACCGGCCCATAGCCGTCGAGACGACCCACCAAAGTCGCGCCGTCCTGTGGATGACGTCGCACCAGCGCCCAATCCTCATCGGAGAGAATCTCCGCGTGCAAGATGCGATCGGGCAGAGCGAACTTGCCGATGTCGTGCAACAGCCCGGCGGTGTGCACAAGCTCCTGGTCGGCATCGCTGCAACCCATGTCGCGAGCCAGCGCGCGGGCATAGCGGGCCACGGCCGCGGCATGTCTGGCGGTCGTTCGATCGCGCAACGCCAAGGTCTCGACCAGCGTCGCAAGCATCCCCAACTGCATCGAGGCGAGCCTGACCGAGCGCGCCTCCAGCTGCTCGGCGCGATCCTCAGAGCGCAGCAGGGCCATCGCCAAGTACTGGAAGATCACGATCACGATCACGACTCCCAGCAGGACCGGGTAGCCAAGGTTCGTGTAGGAGGCGGCCAGCAGGGCCGCCAACACCGCCGCGGCCAGCTGACCGGGCAACATCGGGATCAAGAGGGTGCGCACCTGGCTCATCACGCCGCGACCGTCCAGGACCCGCTTCTGGATCGCGATCTGAGCGAAGTTAAGGAGGTTGGCCGCGATGAACACCACGAATACGACCAGCGCGAAGGTGGGGCTCTTGATCAGCTGCTGGTTATCGGCTGCGTGCGCGTCGCCGATCATCAGGCGAGCCAGCAGGCCGCCGGCCACGAGGTAAACCGTGTAGGCGGCCAGGTTTGCCAAGCACACGGTCAGGGAGGGGCGACGGTGCACGGAATCGGCGACCACGGCCACGATGCCGATGGCGGCGGCCGGGGCCGGGCCGAGCAGGATCATCGCCAAGACCAGCGCGATGAAAGACGCCGACAGAGTCTGGTTGCCAATCGTGATCGTCATCCACTCGCCGACCACGCTCAGCACGAACAGCAGCGCGAGCAGTTCGGGCGGCTGCCAGTCGCTCGCCGAGGAGCTGAGCACGGCGACCCACAGCGCTCCGAGCAGGAGCACGGCTTGACTGGCTACGTATAGCCGGCTGAGATGTCTTTGCGGAATGCTGACCATGACGCCCTTAGCGCTCTGTCGTACTTAACGGCCGACAAGGCGCGGCACTTAAGGGAGGCTGGACACAAACCCCGGCTCGGGGTTCGCCGCGGCCGGCCCGGAATCCCTGGCCTGCAGGTCGCCCAAGCGCAGACGCATGAACGCTACGGTCGCGCAAGCGGCGACCGCGCCCGCTACGAGCATCGCGATCCGCGGCGAGGTCAACGCCGCGATCGTGCCCCCCAAAGCGAATCCGAGCGCGGGGCAGAGCGCGTTGAGCGAGCCGATCACGCTCATCAGGCGGCCATGCAGCGCCCCGGGGGTGAGTTGCTGGACCGCGCTGATGAACGACGGCCACTGGATACCGTTGCCGGCGCCTCCGATCACCGCGGCGACGCAAGCAAGGCCAAGCACCGGAGCCGCCGCGAAACCCAGGTAGGCCACGCCCACAAGGAGGGCCCCGCCGGTCAGCATCCCTCCCAGGGGACGACGAACCGAGCGCGAGAAAACGATCGCGCCGAACGCCGCCCCGAAACCCCATGCGGCCACGAGCAGGCCGAAACCAAGATCGCCGGCGTGCAGAGAGGACTTGGCATAGACCACCTCGACGGGCTCGACCGAGGCGAACACGACGACCGCCACGGCCTCGGTGATCAGCAGCACCCGCAGCGCCGGTACCGCCCGCAGGTGCTGCCAAGCGGCGCGCAGACGCGACAGGGTGGATCCCTCCGCGCCGTCGGCCTGCGTGCGCAAGCCGAACATGAGCGCGCCGCACAGCATGAAGCTGGCCGCATCGAGTAGCAGGGCAATCGGCCCGCCCAACCAGTGCACGAGCGCCCCGCCGATTGCCGGACCGAGCCACAAGGAGACCATGAAGGCGACGTTGAGAGCCGCGTTCGCCTGCCTTTGGGCCCCGGCGACAGCCTCGCTTTCGCCGCCATCGCCAGCCATG
>JBAURN010000281.1:0-8583 GCA_049581225.1 Solirubrobacteraceae bacterium | reverse complement strand
GCGGAGACCAGGCGCGCGGTGGACGCGGGACGCAGGGTGCTGAAGCTGGCGGGGCTGGAGCCGCGCGGATTCGTGGCCCCGGGCTATGCCTACACGCCGGCGCTGCGCGAGACCCTGAAGGAGCGCTTTCACTGGTGGATGGCTTTGCTCGGTCTGCACAGCGCGCACCCCGCGGCTGTGCGATTGGCGGACAGCGATCAAGAGAGCACGCGGCGCGAGCTGCTGGGACCCCCGATCGCGCTGTCGAGCGGCGGTCGGCTGCGCAGGGCGCTCTCGCCGGCGCTGCTGCGCGCGGGCGCGCTGGTGTCGGGCTCGACGCTGCGCTTGGATCTGCACCCGGCTGACCTGGACGACCCGCGGCAGATGCTGGCCCTGGAGTGGGTGCTCAAGCGCACGGCCGCCAATCGGGAGGCGGTGACCTATGAGGAGCTTGCTCAGTCGACGCCCACAGGCTCGGCCGCCGGCCCCTCCAGATCGTCCTCTTCGGCGAGCGCGGCGAGCGCGGCCGCCCGCTGGGCAGGCCGCACGTAGAGCAGCCAGGTGGAGGCGCCGAGTAGCAGCATCCCGCACAGGATCCAGCCGAGCGCGGTCGTGCCGACACCCACATACTTGAGCCCGGAGGCGGCCACCACGAAGGTGATCATCGGCCTGACATAGCGGTCGGGGGCGCTGGAGGAGACGAGCGAGCCGACGAACACGGCGGGCACGCTGCCCAGGATCAGGGAGGCGGTGACGCCGAACACGACGTGGCCGAACACGAGCGCTCCCAAGGCCGCCGCCAAGGTCAGGGGCACGGCCTGGGTCAGGTCGGTGCCCACCAGCTGACCGGCGCTGAGCAGGGGATATAGAAACAAGAGCATGATGATCATCAGCGAACCGGAGCCCACCGAGGTCATGCCGACGATGATTCCTCCGACCATCCCGATCGCGACGGTGGGCAGGGGCCGGGGGACGATCTCGTGGACGGTGGCGGTGCGACGTGAGCCGACACGGCGGTCGAGGATGTAGCGCAGGACCATTGCGGTCGCTCCGACCAGGAGAGCGGCGCCGAGCGCCACCTCTATGTTGCTTTGGGCTGCCTTGGCGTTGCCCATCAGGTGAAGGAGATAGGCGCCGAGGAAGGCCATGGGCGCGGAGCCGAGCACCATCCAGCCGACCAAGCGCAGATTGACGGTGCCGCGGCGCAGGTGCACGGCCGCCCCGATCGGGCGCATCACTACGGCGGCCACTAGGTCGGAAGAGATCGCGGCGGCGGGCTGCACGCCGAACAGGAGGATCAGCATCGGCGTCATCAGGGCGCCACCCCCGGCGCCGGTCATGCCGACCAGGAAGCCGATGATGGCGCTGCCCAAAACTATGTAAGGATCGATGTGGATGGCCGTTCTCCCAGTCGCTGTCGCCGGACTCCGCCAGCTCGGGCACAGATGGAGCGAAGGGGAAGCGTAGACGCAAAGGCCCGGCGGCAGCTCACCGAGACCGGGTCAAACGGAACGCACTCGACACCTCACCGCGAGCGGTGGCGCCACCGCGTGAGCGGTGCGCCTACACGCGAGCGCTGCGCCTACACGCGAGCGGTGGACCCAAGCTCACCCGCGGTCGAAGGCGCGCACCGCGCGCCGCAGGGAGAGCGCCAGGACAAGGATCAGCGCGGGTGGCATGAACCACCAGGCCGAGGTGCCCACGTCCGCCAGCAGGGCTGTCGCCCCGAGCGCGAGCACCACACCGAGCGCGGTGCGCCAATCGTCGCCGACCACGAACTCCCATACACCGATGAAGAACGCCCTGACGCGACTCATATCCGGGCCTTGGTCAGGTCCGTCACGTCGGGCCTCGCCGGTGCCCGCGTGGCCCCGACCGAGCGCGACGAGCGGCGCAATACCCAAACCATCGTGTTGGCCACGATCAGCGTCCCCGGGACGATCGCGAGCAGAGCGGCGTCGCCGCCGGGCCACTTGGCGCCGGCTCCCTCCGCGCCCCAGAACATGCCAAACGAGCTGAGCATCACCCCGACGGCGAACTTCATCGTGTTCTCGGGCACCTTGGCCAGGGGCGCGCGGGCGGCCAGGCCGGCGGCCAGAACCACCAGCACCGCCACTGCGGCCGCTCCGGCGGCGAGCCCGACGCGGTGTTGGTTGGCGCCGAACGTGAGGACGATGAACGCGACCTCCAAACCCTCCAAGAGGACCCCCTTGAAGGAGATCGTGAAGGCGTAGCCGTCAAAGCCTCCGTCGCGGTGGGCGGCGCGAGCCGCGTCGGCCTCCTCGCGGAAGCTCTCCAGCTCGTCGTGCTTGGCCTTCAACCCTGTGGAGCGCAAGATCGCCTTGCGCAGCCACTGCAGGCCGAAGATCAGCAGCAGACCTCCGACCACCACCCTCAGGACGTCGATCGGCAGCGAGGTGAGCGCCGGTCCGAGAGCGACCACGATTGCGGCCAAAGCGACAATGGCGGCGCCTACGCCGGCCATGGTCGAGGACCAGCCGCGCGTGGTTCCGACCGCCAGCACGATCGTCAGCGCCTCGACCGCCTCGACGGCGCAGGCGAGGAAGACCGAGACGGCCAAGCCCAGCTCGGCGCCGCTCATGCTCGGGACGTTTCTTGTGGCTCGTGTCGCGTGCGATCAGCCGCCGGATCGTCGAGCCGCAGCTCGTCGCGCAACATGTCCATTAGCAGGTTGTCGTGCCAGCGACCGTCTGCACCGCGTTCGTAGCGGCGCATCCTTCCCACCGGGCGGAATCCGACGACCTCATACGCGCGGATCGCACGGGCGTTCTCGCACGCCGGGTCGATCGTGAGGCGATGATGTCCGCACTGCCCGAACAGCCACCCTGCGGCGAGCCGCAGCGCGGCGGATCCCAGCCGCCGGTCCTGGTACTCGGGCGCCAGAAAGATGTCGAGGCCGGCGTGGCGGTGGTCGGGATCGTCCTCTTCGTTGTATCCGAGCCATCCCGCCAACGCGCCGTCGACTTCGATCGAGAACGCGGCGCCATCGTTGACCAGACCATCCCGCGTGTACTCGGGATCACCGGGCGGCCCCCACCACTCCCTGACGCCGGGCCGCGTCAGGATCGCCGCGAGCTCGTCCACCTCGCCGTCCTTCAAGGGTCGCAACGTGACCGTTCCAGAGCGCAGGGTGGGAAGCACCCTCCAAGTGTGTCACCGGCCGAGGGTCCGACGGGCGGGCGCCGTCACAACGGCGAGCGGAATAGCCGTCTCTGGGAAGAGCCGACGTCGGGAATCGAACCCGAGACCTCATCCTTACCATGGATGCGCTCTGCCAGCTGAGCTACGTCGGCACCGACTGGGACAGGATACTTTAGTACCGCGGTGTTGCCCGTCGATCCGATCCGTGCCTCTGGGCGCGGCTTGGCACCACAGCGTCGCCCGTCGATTCCGATCCGGACCCTGGGCGCGGTAAGACGTCACACGATCGTCTCAACCGCAGTCAGGGGTTCGCGAAGCGCCGCAGCCCCGGGTAGCCGACCACCGGCGCGCTGTGGGCATATGCCCACACTTGATTGCCCGCGCAGTGGACTCCTGTGTGACAGGAGTGGTGGGCGGCGAAGTAGAAATGCACCAGGCCGGCGGCCACGTCCGCGCGCAGCCGCTTGGTTCGCGTCAAGGACCCGTCCACGCTGTTGAGCACCAGCACCGGCAGACCGTCGCGCGCGACCATGCCGATCGTGTCGTTGACGTTGGCGCTGGCCACCTCGTAGCGGGCTCCGTCGCGATGGGCTCGCAGGTAACGGCTGAGCGAGGGCGTGCTGAAGTCGGTCAGGAGAGAGTCGGTGCGGGCGCGATCGATGAGATAGGAGTCCTTGGCGAGCGAGATGGCCAGAAGACCCACCCCGGCACACACCAAGGCGTAGCGAAGCGCGACCCGGCCCGGCATCCGATCGGTCGACACGCTCCGCCGCCCCAGGCCCCCTCGCCAGAGAACACCGGCCGACAGGCCGAAGACGGCGCACAGGGCCGGCGCGAACGCCTCCAGGTAGCGCGGTTGCAAGCGGTGCATCGCGCTGAAGGCAATCAGGCCAGTGAGAAACCAAACGAAGATCGCGATGGCGAAGCGTCCTGCGGGGCGGGTGAAGGCTGCTCTCAAGGCCACCATCCCGTCCAGGGCGAGGATCGCGGCCAGTGCCGCAAACGCGAGCAGGCAGGTGGCCACCAGGGCAATCCCGATCAGGGTCCAGTACTGGAGCGGCCCGTCGCCGAGCAGGCGCAGAGGGCCCGCGCCGCCTTCGGCTTTCGGACCGGCGCCTTGACTTGAGAGCCGGCCGATCCCGTCGTAGACGAGTGTCACGTGCCAGATGCTCCCGTTGGAGGAGCCGATCGGGAACGGTCTGCGGCTCAGGGGTACGAGAGAAGCGATCGCGGTCCAGGACAGGGCCACCGCCAGGAAGGTTGCGCCGGTGGCCAGGGCGGCTCGAACGCGAGCGCGCGGGGCGGCGGCCCAAAGCCACAACAGGGCGAAGGCGGGGAGGGCAATCAGCATCTCGGCGAGCTTGACGTTGAAGGCGAGACCCATGACCGCGGCGGCGGCGACCGACCAGCGCAGGCGTCCACTGTGGAGCGCCCGCCAAGAGAGCCACAGGGCGCCCACCTCCAGAGCGGCCATAACCGAGTCCATGGTGTCGCTGCGCGCGGTCAGCACCGAGGCCGGCAGCACGGCCAAGGCCAGCGCGGCGGGGAAGGCCACCGCGCCTCCGAATGCTCGCCGCAAAGCGCCGAGCAGAAGACCGCAGGCGAGCACGCCGCCAAGTGCCTCCGGCAGATGCAATCCGAGCGAGCCGAAGCCGAAGACGCGAGTGCTCGCCACCTGCAGCCAAAGGTCGAATGGCGGCTTGTCGACCGAGACCGTCCCACCGGGCTCCAGCGCGCCAAAGAAGAAGTTGTGCCAGGAGAAGGCCATGCTGCGCACGGCCGCGTCGTAGAAGACGTTGCCGGGCACCTCTTGGATCTTCCACAAGCGCACCGCGCAGGCAAAAGCCGGGACGAGACCGAGTGCGAGCCATCGCCAGATCGACGCACTCCGGAAACCGCGGTGGGCCGGCGCCTCTGAGACCACGAGGCCATCGGGGCCGGGGACCGCGGCGATGGCGTCAGTCACGTTGAGGCGATCCGGCCGGCGGGGACATACGGTGGAGCCTCGGCTCGCTGCCTAAGTGGCCGCTCAGCGCGGGATGAGAAACCGCTTAGCGCCAGGCGATGAAGGACCTTGCCGCGCCACCGATACCATCGCGGGGACTTCGACGAAGCGGAGTCGAGCAATGGCGCAAGCACAATCCCACGAGCCAACCCCCGAGCCGCGGCTGCGGGAGCGTGCCCAGGGGCCAGACGGACAGGCGCAGCCAGACGGACCGCGGGGCCGACAGGAACCGGATCCGCACGCGCCAAGGGGGGCCGCCGAGCAGAGCTGGGCCTACAGGATCGCGGGTTGGGTCGTGCCCGAGCACTACCCCGCTGGCGTCGTGTACGGGTTGATCACGGTGGGGGCGCTCTTGGCGGCGGAGAGCGGCCTGAAGGACACCTACCCGGAGACGATCGGGTCGGCGATAGTCGCGATGACGCTTTACTGGTTCGCGCACGCCTATGCGGACGTTCTGGGCCTGCGCCTGGCCGAGCAGCGGCGCGTGAGCTGGGCAGAGCTGTGGCACACGTTCGTCCAGGACTGGTCAATCGTGAGAGGGGCGGCGCTTCCCCTGCTCGCGCTGGTGGTGGCTTGGGCGGCCGGAGCAAGCCAAACCACCGCGGTCACGCTCGGGGTTTGGGCGGTCGTGGCGAGCCTGATCGCTTTCGAGCTGGCGGCCGGGGTGCGCTCGAAATCGAAGCCGATCGAGCTTGCTTTCGACGTCTCGGCGGGCACGGCTCTTGGCTTGGGCATTTTGGTGCTCAGGGCGCTCCTTCATTGAGAGTCCGGCGAGCCACCACGCGACTGTTCTTGCTCGCCAACCGTGCCCACGCGGGCCAATCGGGCCGAGGAGGCGGCGTGGAGCGACCGTAGTGTCGTAGCCTGGGCGCCCGAACTGTCCGTAGACAATAAATCTCTGACATGGAATGATATTGTTTTCAAGACTCCTTGATAGTCGAGGGGATATAAGTATTCGAGGGGATAGAACGCAGTGAAGGAGGGCGGGAATAACGTCGGCGGCGGTACTCTGGCGCGCCGCCAGCCTTCGCCCATGCAGACCTCCACACCCACTCGCAAAGCAGCCTCCACACCCACTCGCAAAGCAGCCGAAAATGGCACGATGGCGCCGCTGTACAAGCGACTGCCACGCGGGCCCCACCAGATGGACCCGGACGAGGTGGCCGCCAATCAGCGGCTGCGCATGTATGGGGCAATGATCGAGGCCGTCGCCACCAACGGCTATGGTCGCACCAGCGTCAAGCAGATCGTGGGCTTGGCGGGAGTGTCGAGGCGGGCCTTCTATGAGCAGTTCGCCAACAAGCAGGAATGCTTCTTGGCCACCCTCGACTTGATCGCGAGCCGAGCGATGGACCGGATCGCGATCGGCTACAACGCAGCCGACGGGTCGCTGGAGGAGCGCCTGGAAGCGGCCCTGGCGACATTTGCGGAGGTGGTCCAAGGCAATCCCAAGGGCGCCCGCCTGATGCTGGTCGACGCGCCCTCCGCCGGCCCCCCCGGTTGGGAGCGACTGACCAGGACGCTGGCCCTGTTCGAGCAGCGCCTGGCGGCGAGCTTCGCCGAGGCGCCCGACGCGCAAGCGCTGCCTGAGCCGATCGCTCGGGCGATCGTGGGCGGCCTGCGGCGCGCCACGTTCGTGCGCCTGGTCGAGGGGCGCACCGGGGAGATGGAGGGCCTGGTGGGGGACATGTTGAGCTGGACCCTCATATTCAGGACGGAGGAGCGAAACCCGCTTGGAGCGCGGCTCAGGGCCGTTTCCGCGCAGCCCGCCCTGGACCGGGAGGACGAGCGCGCCAAGGTGTTGCGCAGTGCGCTGGAACTGGCCTCGATGGAAGGCTATGGCAACCTCACGCCGATGCGGATCGCCGACGAGGCGGGGGTTTCGATCGACACCTTCTTTGATTTGTTCGACGACATGGAGGCGTGCTTCCTGGCCGCGATCGAGATGCTCAGCAAGGAGGTTCGCGAAATTGTTTCCGACCCTGCGCTCACGTCCTCCGCGTCATGGCCGGCGGCGGTGCGCCGAGCCCTGGATGCCTTGATGCGCTACTTCGCGGCGCGCCCGGCCTATGCTCAGACGATCGCCACGGGCGTGTTCGCGATGGGCCAGCGCGCAGTCGACCTTGGCGCGGACCTTGCCTGCGAAGTCGCCGCCCGGCTGACGGCCGGCGCCCCGGGCCCGCCCCTCACAGGGCTTGCCCAAGAGGGCATCGAGGGAGCGATCTGGCACACGATCTACGCACAGACCACCGACGGCGCCACGGGCGCGCTTCCGGCGCTCTCCGACTACCTTGCCTATGTGGTGCTGACGCCGTTCCTGGGCGCCGAGCGGGCGGCGAGCATCGTGACCGCCGAGCGCCGCTAAAGGCGGCGCTTCAGCGCTGCTTGCGGCGGTAGCGCATCTCCGCGAAGTGCGTCAGGACAATGCCCACGAGCAAAGACACCAGGATCACGATGATCAGGGGCGTGGAGGTCTTGCCGAAGATCCAGTCGACCTCGACCTGTTTGAGGTTGAGCACGGCGAACAGGGTCATCAACACGGCCAGCACCACAAGCAGGCCGGTGCGAGCCAGCTCGCGGCGGTTGCGCTTTTGGACCTCCCCCCGCGTTGAATCAGACGTCGCCATGGCTTGATGCTACCCGCTGCATCGGGTGGCTCAACAACGGGCGCTAATCGACCGCACCGTCCGCTCCGGCGAGGCTCGCAAGCTCGGCCTGCACCCAGGAGCAGCCGGCTGAGAGCTCGGCCACGCCCATGGCGGCGGCCACATTCAAGGCCATACCGTGGCGGATGAAGTCGTCCAGGCGCTCGGCCTCGGCTTCTGAGAGCTCGGCAACACGGGTCACCAACTCCGCATAGCAACGGCGCACTTGCGGGCGCACCACCTCGTCCTCGCAAGCGGCGTAGGCCTGGTGTTGGAGCATCAGGTAGGCGCGGTCGGTGACGAGCAGCTCCTTGTAGGCGCGGCCCATCGCCATCAGGACATCCTCACAGTCCTCGGGAGCGCGCCCGGCGCGGTACTCGGCGGCCGCGTGGGCGAACGTCTCGGCGAAGCGTTCGAAGCAGTGCTCGACCGCGGCCAGGAACAGGTCCCGCTTGGCCGCGAACAGGCTGAACACATAAGGCTGGGCGACGCCCACACGTCTCGCGATCCGATCCACCGGGGTACCGTGCAGGCCGCCGAGAGCGAACTCGTGGACGGCGGCCTCGATCAGCGCTTCGCGCCGCTCGGCGGCAGGCACGCGACGGCGCGGAGAAGCATCCACTCGCCCGCGCGAGCCACCCTCCCCAGAGGCACCCACATTCTCGCTGAGCGCCCCCCCACGCGCGCGCGAGTCATCGCTTGCGGGGACACCGTCAGCGCTCACTCCGGGGACACCATCAGCGCTCACGCGGCTTCTCCGACGAGCACCGAATGCGCCGCCTCGGCGCGGCC
>JBAURN010000280.1:0-17666 GCA_049581225.1 Solirubrobacteraceae bacterium | reverse complement strand
GCGCGCCGTTGCGCCCATCGCCGCCCACGGGCTGTGGGGCCGGCGAACCGCCGCGGGCACGCCCGTCAATCCCTCCCCCTCCTCCACCCTGGCCCACACGGGCCGCCAGGAGCGTCTCGGCCAAGCCCTCGCTCAACCCAAGCCTGCCCGAAACCAGCTGCGTCAAGTCCATCCGCACCGCGCTCGGCGGCAAGCCTTCGAACACTGGTCGCAGCTCTCCAATCATCCGATCGCGCCCCTCCGGGCTGGTGTCGTCCCCCACCGCCAAAACCCGCTCGACTCTGAAGCGCACGAACGGCGCCGCCCCCGCGATAGCCGTCTCGATCGCCTCGGCCCCGTCGCGCTGAACCAGCTCAGCCGGATCGGCGCCGGCCGGCAACTCCACCACCTTTAGCTCCAGCTTGCGGCGAGCGGCCATGCGCGAAGCCTTTAGCATCGCCTCCTGCCCCGCCTTGTCGGCGTCGAGCGCGAGCAACACCGTTTGCGCCATGCGCCCAAGCTCCCCCACCTGCTCCTCGGTCAGCGCGGTCCCCATCAAGCCGACCGCGTTCCTGAAGCCGGCCTGGTGCAAAGCGATCACGTCGGTATACCCCTCGCAAAGGATCACCTCCCCCGCCTTCGCGGCCGCGGACCTGGCCAGATCGGTCCCATACAGGTGTCTTCCCTTGTGGTAGATGTCGTTGTCGGAGGTGTTCAGGTACTTCGGCTTCTGGCCGTCCCTCATCGCTCGCGCGCCGAAGCCCAGCACGCGTCCGCGCTGGTCGGCAAGCGGAAACATGATGCGAGACCTGAAGCGGTCATACAACCCGCCCCGCTCTTGCGAGCGCTGCGCCAAGCCCGTCTCATACAGCTCCTTCTCCGAGAATCCGCCCCGTCGCGAAGCGAGCAGCACCCGATCCCAAGCACTCGGCGCGTAACCCACGCGAAACGCCTTCAATATCTCCTCGCCCAGCCCCCGTCCCTCCAGATAATCGCGGGCCTGTGCCGCCTCACCCGACTCCCACAGGTAGCGCTCGTAGTAGGCGCTCGTGCGCGTCAACAGCTCCCACAGTCGCTCGCGACGCATCCTCCGCTCGGCTTCGCGCGAGTCCTCCTTTTCGAGCTCCAGCTCGATCCCGGCCCTGTCGGCAAGCAGCTCCAGGGCCCCCTTGAAATCGACGCCTTCGGTCTCCTGCACGAACGTGAACACGTCACCCGAGGCCTGGCATCCGAAGCAGTAGTACACCTTCTCGACCGGCTCCACGCTGAAGGACGGGCTGCGCTCGTCGTGAAACGGGCACAAACCCTCATAGCTGCGCGCCCCCGCCCTGCGCAGCTCGGTGCGAGTGCCCACCAGCTCCACGAAGTCGATCGCGTCGCGCACCCTGTCGCGCGAGTCGGGGGTATACCTGGCCATCCTCCCAAGGACGCTAGCGCGCCGGCCGATTGGCGGTCACGTCGACCGTCAATCGGTCGCGCGGCACCACCAGGTCCGTGTACTCCCTGATGCAATACCGATCGGTCATGCCCGCCACGTAGTCGGTGACCCGCTCCGCCAGGTCCGTCCGCGCGGTCAAATCCCCTGGCTCAGCCAAATCCTCAGGCTCGGACACCTCCTCGCGACCGCCGCCACTCGGCAGCAGCTCCGGGTGCTCGACATAGTGTTCGAACAGCTTGCCCACCACGTTCGCGATGCGCTTGCGCTCGGCGCGCACCGCGGGACCCAGATAGACGTGCGCGAACATGAACTTGCGCAGCTCATCCATAGCCGGTCCCGCCTCTGGCCCCTGCACGATGTCCGAGGCGCGCGCCGAGTGCTCCACCATGTCGTGCACCAGCGTGTCGATCCGCTTCGAGCCTGTCTCCCCCAGCACTCCGATCGGTCCCGCGGGTAGATCGCGCTCATCCAGCAGCCCCGCCCTGATCGCGTCGTCGATGTCGTGGTTGATGTAGGCGACCCTGTCGATCGTTCTAACGATCCTCCCCTCCAGGGTGTCGGGCAGCGGCGCGCGCCCCGAGTGCCTGGCGATGCCTTCGCGCACCTGCTCAGTCAGGTTCAAGCCGGCGCCCCCACGCTCGAGCCGGTCCACAACCCTCAGCGAGTGCTCGTAGTGGCGGAACTCCTTGCCAAAACGCTCTTTCAAGCAAGCGTCGAGCGCCTCCTCGCCGATGTGCCCGAAGGGCGGATGCCCCAGGTCGTGGCCGAGCCCGATCGCCTCCACCAAATCCTCGTTGAGCGCCAGGGCCCGCGCCACGGTGCGCGAGATCGTTGTCACCTCTAGCGTGTGGGTCAAGCGCGTGCGGTAGTGATCGCCGAGCGGCGCCACGAACACCTGGGTCTTGTGGGTCAGGCGCCGAAACGCCTTGCAGTGCACGATCCTGTCGCGATCGCGCTGAAATGGAGTGCGCAGTCCGCAGTCCCGCTCCGGGTGCGCCCTGCGCGCCGGATAGGAGCGCGCCGCCAAAGGCGACAGCTCGCGCTCCTCCAGCTCGCGACGAGCTTCGGCGAAGGCCGCCGCGACCGGCTCGGTGTCGTTTGCGATGCTCACACAGCCGATTGTGGCAGCGCCCGCGGTTGGCTCTCCGCAAGCGCTCCTCGCGACGGTCTGCGATCGGTGGCCGCCATCAAGCGCACGTGCGCGTGGTGCTCCAACGTCTCGGCGACCGCGCGCTCCACCTGGCCCAGTGCGCGCTCCTCGGCCTCGGGCGCCTCACTCAGGGGCTTTGCCAACGCTTGGGCCATGAACTCGTGCGCCGGCTCGCCCAACGGGAACGCCCCCGCCTCACAGGCGCCGCAAACAACGCCTCCCGCGGCGCCCGAGAAGCCGACCAGATGCTCGCGCTCCCCACAACCCGCGCACGCTCCCAACTGAGGAGCCAAGCCCGCCGCCACCAGCAGCTTCAGGCGAAAGGCGAGAGCGTTCGCCCGCGTGGCCTGCGCCGGAGCCTCGTCGAGCAGGGCCAGCTTGCGGCACAACAAGTTGAACACCCCCGGATGGGGCTCGGAGGTCTCGAACAGCCGTCCAACCGCGTCACACGCCCTCGCCGCCGCGTCCAGTGCGTGCGCATCCTCGCGTAGCCGCGCATGTCCGTCGACGGTCTGCGCTCCCGTCACAGTCAACAGCTCGCCCCTGCCTTCGTGCAGCTCGATGCGCAAGCGAAAGAACGGCTCCAAGCGCCCCCCGAAGCGGCTGCGAGCCCTGCGCACCCCCTTGGCGATGGCGCTCACCCGTCCCCTGTGGGGCGTATACACGTGCAGGATGCGGTCGGCCTCGCCGTACCTCATCGAGCGCAGCACAACAGCTTCGGTCTTGAGCAGCCCCGCCATCGCTGCGTCGAGTCTAAGATCGGGCGCGGCGGAGCTTGCCTCCAGACCCCTCCGCGGGCACCCCACGGGCTTTGTCCTGGCGGCCAGGAGGCGAAACCCCTGAAGTGCGAGCTATACTTTATGAAGTAATGAGCGATACCAGGCAAATCATCATTTACACGACCGAGCCCTGCTCGTTCTGCGCTCGCGTCAAGGGCCTCCTGAAGGCCCGTGGCCTTGAGTACTCCGAGGTCAACCTCTCCAAGGACCTCCCCGGACGCGTCGAGCTGGCCGGGCGCACAGGCATGATGACCTTCCCCCAGGTGCTCGTCGGCGACGAGCTGTTGGGGGGCTTTGCCGAGACGCTCAGCGCCCTGGAGAGTGGCCGGTTGGACGAACTGTTGGCGGCCTGAGCCCAGCGGGGCTCGGGTCTAACGATTCGGGCTGTTCCGTGCGCGCGTGCGCGGGCGCGGTTGGCAGCGCTCGCACACATAGGTGCCTCGCCCGCCCACGACCATCTTCACGATTGTCCGCCCGCACCGCACGCAAGGCTCGCCCTCGCGACGGTGCACCTGGAAGCGGTCCTGAAACGATCCCCACACCCCGTCCACGTGGCGGAAGTCGTCGATCGTCGCCCCCCTCGCCTCGATGCCGGCCTCTAGCGCCCACACCAAGGCCTCCCGCAGACGCGCGTGCTGCTCGGCCGTCAACCGCCCGGCCGGGCGCAACGGATGAATGCCGGCCCTGTGCAAGGCCTCGTCCGCATAGATGTTGCCCACACCCGCCATTCTGCGCTGGTCGAGCAGAAACGCCTTGACCGGCGTCGTGCGTCCCCGCGCCAAGCCTCGCAGGTGCTCGGCCGTGAAGTCCGCGTCCAGAGGCTCCAAGCCCAGGCGCGCCTGGAAGAACGCGTCAAGCGCGTCCTCGCCCAGCAACAGCTCGCCCGTGCCGAAACGACGCGGGTCCACGATCGCAAGGCTCCTGGACCCAAGGTCGATCCGCACCCTCACATGAGTCTGCTCGGGGCTCGGATCGCACAGGACGGTACCGGTCATGCGCAGGTGCTGAGCCAGATAGACCTCCTCGCTCAAGCTCCACACCAGGTACTTGCCGCGCCGCCCCAGGCTCTCCACTTCCCGCCCCGTCAGGGCGTCCTCCATTTCGGGCGGCGCCAGCGGTCTGCACCAGCGCCAGTCGAGGATTTCGACGCGCTCCAACGTGCGCCCCTCCACCAGGGGCGCCAACTGGCGTCGGATCGTCTCGACCTCGGGAAGCTCGGGCATCGATCGCCCAGCATAGGGACGCCTGCCCAGCCCGCGCCGTCCCAAGCGAACCTCACTCGGATGAGCCGGGCCCAGCGAGGCCCGCACGGCGGGCAGCCAACCTCAGACGGGTCGGCGCATCGTGCGTGCCTGCGCTCGTGGATGCGCCCCGAAATAGGCGTCCTTGAGACGATCGGCGGACAGGTGGGTGTAGATCTGGGTCGTGGCCAGGTCGGCGTGTCCGAGCATCTCCTGTAGCGAGCGCAGGTCGCAGCCCCCGGCGAGCAGGTGCGTGGCGAACGTGTGGCGCAAGGTGTGGGGCGTCATCCGCTCGCCCAAGCCCGCGCTGTTGGCGTAGCTCTGGATGATCTTGTAGACGCCCTGTCGCGTCAGGCGGGCACCGCGATGGTTGACAAACAGGCTGCTCTCCACGCGCGCCCCCACCAGAACGGGGCGTCCGCGCGCCAGGTAGCGCCGCAAGGCCCCCACCGCGCTGCTGCCGACCGGCACGATCCGCTCCTTGGATCCCTTGCCGCGCGCGCGCAGCATTCCCTCCTCCAGGTCCACGTCGCCGACCTCTAGGCCGATCGCCTCCGAGACGCGCAACCCGCACGCGTACATCAGCTCCAGCAGCGCCCGGTCGCGCAACGCGAGCGGGCCCGTGCCCTTGGGCTGCTCCAGCAACTCGCTTACCTGCTCGCGGGAGAGCACCTTGGGCAGACGCATCAACTTCGGCGGACTGCGCAAATCGGTCGTGGGGTCGTGAACGATCAGCTCTTCGCGGCGCAGGTGCCTGTAGAACGAGCGCAGGCAGGCGGCCTTGCGCTGGAGGGTGGCGGGCGACGCGGGCGCGCGTTTCTCATCTCCCTGTGCGAGCTCCGCGAGAAAGCCCGCGAGATCACTGTGGGTGGCTCGCAGCGGCGAGACTCCGCGCGCATCCAGATAACGCCCGAATTGAGCCAGGTCGGATTGGTAGGCGTGAAGGGTGTTGCGCGACAAGCCGCGCTCGAGCTCCAGGTGGGCGAGGAAGTCGAGCGTCAACTGCTCCAGGCGCTCTCCATCCGCGTTTGGCCCTGGCTCAGTCTCGCCCACGCCCTGAGATTCGCCTCCGAGCCCCGGGCTCCTTGGCACTGCAAGCCTGTTCTCAGAAACTCCCCGTCTCGCCGTCGGCGCTCTCGCCCAAGCCGGCCAGCACGGTCCCCCCGGCGAGCGCGGCGCCAAAGAACACAGGGTCCTCGAGGATCGTGCGGCCCATCGTCTGTGACGGCAGACCGCCGGCGAGGTATCCGGACAGATCGACACGAGCCCGGCGCCAATCGTGGCGGGCCATGCGCACCGGACGGTCGACGTCCAGCTCCAGCTGTGGCTTTGAGGGCGCCCGCGCCGAGCCGAACACAGAACCGAGGCTGGCGCGCAGATCCGCGCCCGCGGGCGAGCGGATCCCGGCCGGCAGCGCCACGGTGACGGGCTCCAGCAGCATGTCGAGCACGGTCAGCGTGTGATGTGAGAGGCCGCGATGGCGAGGCCTCTCATCGCCCGAGGACATGCGTGCGACCAGGACGGCGCTTGCCCCCAACGCAAGCGCCGTGTGGGCCGAGTCGAGCGCGTTCATGCCGCCGTGGCCAAGCGGCGAGCTCGACCCCACGATGCCCGGTCCGGGCCCGCACACCGCCGCGTCCCAGCCAAGTGCGTGAAAGCCGTGGTGAAGCGCACCGGCCGTCGTGATCGCCTCCAACTCGCCACCATAGGCGGCGCCGGCGGTTATGTGCGAGGCGAGCAGGCCGCGCTCGCGCAGCTCGCGCACGACGCGCGAGTGACCGCCCGGCAAAGCTCCGCCCGGCGTCTGCACATATCCGAGCCGACCCTCGGGCCTGGCCTGCGCAAATGCCCAGGCCACCGCCGCGAGCTGGCCGTGCAGGGCGAGCACGGCGACGCTCCGTCCCAGGGGCAGCTCCAATTGCCGGTCCTCGATCGGTTGCACCGCGTGCTGAAGGCTCGTGTAGTTGAGCTTCATCACGTGCGCTCCCGCCGTCCCCTCGCCCGAGAGGCCTCGCGTGAGGTTGGCGTGGACGACGTCAAAGCCGCCCGAGCCGAGGCCGAGGTCGCGCGCCTGGGTGTTCACGATCAGCTCGTCGCCCGCCTGGCTCACTCCAACCAGGCCGAGCTCTGCGATCGCGGCGCGCTGCTCGCCATCGAGGGAGATCGAGAGCTCCTGCTCGGCGGCGTCGGCTGCGCCCGCCTGAAGGACGGTTGCTCGGCGGAGCTTCAGCATGGTTTGGGAGAGCGGCTAGAGGCCCGCGGGAGGAGCGGACGGCGGCGATTCATGCTCGATGGAGACATCCACGTCGCATTCGCACTCCGGCAGGTTTGCTATCTCGTGCGCACGGTCGACCATCCTGGCCGCCACGGTCTGGGCCTGCGCCTCGCTTGAGACGTGGAACACGGCCTGCACGCGCACCGCCGGTTGCGCACCGCCTTCGCCCATGCCCGGCCCTGCGCTCACGAGCGGCCCGCGAGCCTGCGCTCACCATCGGGTCGCGCGTCCAGCTTGCGCAACGCGGCCGCCACGAAGTCGCTGAACAGCGGCGCCGGACGCTCGGGGCGAGACTTGAACTCGGGATGGAACTGGGAGGCGACGAAGAATGGGTGATCCTCGAGCTCGACGACCTCGACCAAGCGCTCGTCGGGGGAGGTGCCCGAAATCGAAAGCCCGGCGCTCTGCAGGCGCTTGCGCAACAGGTTGTTGACCTCGTATCGGTGGCGGTGGCGCTCATACACGACGGCTTCGCCGTATGCCTCACGAACGAGGGTGCCCTCATGCAGCTTGATCGGGTCGGCCCCGAGGCGCATCGTGCCGCCAAGATCCGCGACCTCCTTCTGCTCGGGCAGCAGGTCGATCACCGGATAGGGCGTCTCGATGTCAAACTCGGTCGAGTTGGCGCCCTCCATGCCCGCGACGTGCCTTGCGAACTCGGCTACGGCGATCTGCATCCCGAGGCAGATGCCCAGGTATGGGATGCCCTGTTCGCGAGCGATGCGGGCCGCCTCGATCTTGCCCTCAATACCGCGACCGCCGAAGCCTCCGGGTATCAGGATCCCGTCCGCCTGCTCGAGCACCTCCCGCGCCGAGCGCCGATCTCGCGCCGGCTCAACGTCGCTCGCCTCCTCCGAAGAGCGGGAATCGTCTCCCGGCCCCCCATGCTCGCGCGCCTCCAGGTGCTCCGAGTCGACCCAGTCGATCTGAATCGTGGCGCCCTGCAAGGCACCCGCATGGCGCAGCGCTTCGGAGACCGACAGGTAGGCGTCCTCCAGCTGGATGTACTTGCCGACCAGTGCGATCCGCACGGTCCGCTCAGCCTCCTCGGCGCGCTCGATCGGCTCCTGCCACTTGGACAGCTCGGGAGCGGGGGCCTCCATGCCGAAATGCTCAAGGATGCAGTCGTCCACGCCTTGGTCGCGAAACACGAGCGGCACCTTGTAGATGTTGTCCACGTCGCGAGCGGACACAATCGCGTCGGCCGGCAGGCTCGCGAACAGCGCGATCTTCTTGCGGATCTCCTGCGAAAGAGGGCCCTCCGAGCGGCACATCAGCATGTCTGGAGCGATGCCGATCCGGCGCAGCTCGTTGACCGAATGCTGGGTTGGCTTGGTCTTCAGCTCGCCCGCGTGGCCGATATAGGGGACGAGCGTCAGGTGGATGAACATGCAGCGTCGCCGCCCCACGTCCACAGGGAACTGGCGGATCGCCTCGAGGAAGGGCAGGGACTCGATGTCACCAACAGTGCCTCCGATCTCGGTGATCACGAAGTCCACGTCGGCGGACTCGGCGATCAGGGAGACACGCTGCTTGATCTCGTCGGTGATGTGGGGCACGACCTGGACGGTGCCACCGAGGTAGTCGCCGCGGCGCTCGCGCCGGATCACCGTGTCATAGACCCCGCCCGCGGTCACGTTGGAGGCACGAGACGTGTTGGAGTCTGTGAAGCGCTCGTAGTGGCCCAGGTCGAGGTCGGTCTCCGCGCCATCCTCGGTGACGAACACCTCCCCGTGCTGGTAGGGGGACATCGTGCCCGGGTCCACGTTGATGTAGGGGTCGAACTTCTGCAAGCCCACGGTCAAGCCGCGCGAGACCAGAAGCCGTCCGATCGAGGCCGCCGCGATGCCCTTGCCCAGCGAGGACACGACGCCCCCGGTCACAAATATGAACCGAGTCTTGGCCGGAGCCTGTGCGTGGCGGTCAGAGTGAGGCGAGTTCATCGAGGTACGCCCCAGGAGTCTAGCCCCCGCAGCAGCGGCAGGCGCTCGACGAGCTTGGTGATCGAGCGAAGCTCGCCGTAAAGAGTGATCGCGAACAGCAGCGCCAGCGCGATCGTCTGTCCGAGGGTCGACAGGGAGAGCACGAGCCACAGGCCCGCCAACGCGCCCAACAGGTTGGCCCCGGTGTCGCCGAGCATGGCTCGCTCGCGCAGGTCGTACAGACCGGCGACCAAGGCCGGTCCGACGAACAGGCCGAGTGTCCACAACGGTCGCACGCTGGCCGTGCCGATCGTGAGACCGAGGCCCAGCACCACGAATACCTTGGTCGCGCGTCCGGGGCGCAGGTCCAAGAGGTTGAAGACGTTCGTGGCCAACACCAGGACCGCGCTGGCAAGCAGCCAGCGGCCCGTGGACGGCTCCGCGTAGCTCGTCGCATACATGGCCAGCCCCAAGGACCCGAACGCCTTCAGCGCGCCTGTGGAGAGCTGAAGGCGCAGCACTGCCCGCCCGTGTCCGCGCCAGCCGCGGGGCTCGCCCCCGAGCGTGTCATCGACGAGCCCGAGGAAGGCGACCCCGAGCACGTACACCGAGACCATGAGGGTCTCCGGGTGGAAAACTTGCGCGACTTCGAGTCGCTGCAGGAGCGTGAGAGGGATCAGGGCGGCCAAGGCGCCCGCCACGCTGAGCACGCCGAAGGGGAAGACGACGCTTCGCTCGCGGAAGTTGGACCTGACGTGCCCCGCCTCGCTCAGCGCGTTCAGCAATGCGGGAGCCAGCAGGATCGCCGCCAGCGAGGCGAGCGCGAAAGGGAGGGCATGCACGTGGGGAAGTTAGCGGTCTGGACGGACGAGCGCGAGCGCGATCGTGAGCCGCACGGTGGACGCCGCGGGGCGGATCGCAAGCGGCGCGTGCGCCCAAACGCGAGGCCGATCAGTGCGTGGCGAAGACCGTGTTGGCAGAGGGCAGGAGCGCTTCGGCGGTCGGCTTGGCGCCGTATGCGCCCCGGTCGCCGGCCAGGGCGAAAGCAAGGGCCGCGCGTCCGGCGACCGTTTCGAGATCGTCGACGCTGGCCAGCTGTTCGGCCTTGTACCAGGGCACCTGCGAGGGTTCGGTGCCGCTCAGCTCGACGCCCACGACCGGGATGCCTGTGGAGCGCGCCCCGGCGATCAGGCCCGACTCGAATTCGGCGGTGCTCTTGGCCGCTTCGGCGCTCATGCCGGTGGGATCGGAGCGCACGACCACCAGTCCTTCGAGCTTGCCCAGTTCGCCGTCGTTGGAGCTGAGCAGGCGGCTCTGGACGTGTTCGAGCAACTGTCCGCCCTCGACCAGTTGCTTGCCGATGCGAACCCCGAACTGCCTCACCAGCGTGGGGTCGGAGGCAAGGGCGCTGTAGCGGTAGCCGCTTGCCTGATTGGCCAACCCGCTCAGGTCGAGCGGCTCTCCGATCGCCGCGACCCCCTGGACGCTGCCGCCGGCCTCCGCCACACCGTCGCGGACATAGGTGTCGATCGTGTCCGAGGAGCCGCCCAGGAAGACCAGGCCGATGTGCTTTTCGCTCAAAATGTCGTGCACGGCGAACGGCCACAGGTCGGTGTCGAGCTGTTCGGCTTCGGAAAGCTTTGTGCCTACCTGTTCGAGGCTGTGCTGGGAGGCGCTCACTTCCGAGCGCAGGTTGTGGACGATCCCGTTCTGGGCGGAGGACACGAGGTTGGAGTCGCCGATCGCCACCCCGATGAGGACACCCACCGCGAGCGCGAACAGGACGGCCGCAAGCGAGAGCGCGTGGTAGCGATAGTCGAACATCGAGGGTTGAAGTCAACTGCCGCCGGAGCCGAACAGCAGCTGAAGCTTGAGCCATAGTAGATCGACCACGTCGCGCAGGGCCGGGGTGAGCGCGACGACCGCGACGAGGGCGATCACGCCGGCCACGATCACGAAGATCAGGGGCGCGAGACCGGGCATCGGCCGGTACAGGCGGCTCACGCCCTTGGCGTCGATCAGGATCTCGCCGATGCGCAGGCGCGTGAGGAACGTGGAGGACATGCCCTCGCGGTTGCGGTCCAGGAACTCGACGAGGTTGAACTGGGAGCCGACCGTGACGATCAGGCGCGCTCCCTTCTCGGCGGCGAGCAGCATCGCCACGTCCTGACTTGTGCCGGGCGCCGGCACGAGCAAGAAAGGGACGCCCAAATCCTCCAGGCGCTTGCGTCCGGGGGCGCGGCCGTCGGGGTAGCAGTGGACCACCAACTCGGTCTTGCCCTGATGGGCGCCGAGCAGGGCCGCCTCGCTCGCGGAGTCCATGTCGCCGACGATCATGTCGGGCGTCAAGCCTGCTTCCAGGAGGGCATCGGCGCCTCCGTCGACGGCGACCAGGACGGGTTTGGTGTCCCTGATGAACGACCTGAGCGCGCGCAGGTCGCGCTGGTGATCGACGCCGCGCACCACCACGAGCGCCGAGCGGTCACGGAAATCTGTGCGAAAGCGCGGCAGGTCGATCCGCCCGGAGAGCAGTTCTCGCTCCTCGCGCATGTGCTCGATCGTGTTGTGGGCAAAGCGCTCCAAGGCGTCGCCCACCTCCAGGCGGCGAGCCTCGGTCTCGGCGCGCACGCGGGCCAGGTCGAGCACTTCCCCGCCGGCGAGCGGACGACCCTTGTAGAGCACCTGTGCGCTCGCCTCTGCGGGTTGGACGCGGACCGTGGCGGGATCTCCGTCGGAGAGGGAATGGAAGAGGGAATCGTCGTGCAGGTCCACAAGCAGGACGCCCGCCTCGACCAACAGTTGCGGCCCAAGATTCGGGTATGTCCCGCTCGTGGAGGACTTGCAATTGAGCACCGCCACAGTCCCGGCGGCGATCAGCTCCTCGGCCGACACGCGGTCGATGTCGAGATGGTCGATCACGGCGATCTCGCCCGCCAGGAGGTGCCTGACCATGAGCTTGGTCTTGCGCCCCAGCCGCACAGAGCCGGAGAGCTCGAATTGGGGCGCGGGCGAAGACCCGTAGACGGGCGCAGTCGTGCCAGGCGGCTGCCGGGTCGCGGCCATGTGAATCGAGGGTAACGCTCGCGCGCCGATCGCGCGGCGGGATCGGCTTTGTTTGCAGGCGCTTAAGCCGCTCTGCGCAGATCCTGCGCGTGCTGTCTGGCGGCGCCGTCGTGGTCCTCGGCGCCGAGCATTCGCACCAGCTCGGTCACGACCTCCGGCTCTCCGAGTTGGGAAACGGTGGCAAGCGTCGGGTCGGCCGAGGTGTCCTTGGCGATCGAGAAGTGGCGGGCGGCCAGCGATGCGATCTGAGGCAGATGGGTGATGCACAGCACCTGGCGCTCGCTTGCAAGGCTCTGCAGCCGCTCGCCGACGGCGCGGGCGGTGTGGCCGCCGATGCCGGCGTCGATCTCGTCGAAGACGAGCGTGGACTTGGAGGAGGAGCCCGTTTTGCCACCCGCGCCCTCGTGACAGGCCGAGGTGAGCGCGAGCATCACCCGCGAGAGCTCTCCCCCGGAGGCGATCTCGCGCAGCGGTGCCGCCGCGACGCCGGGGTTGGGCGCGATCGTGAACTCGGCGGCGTCCGCGCCATTGGCTTTCGGCTCTGTCGCCTTTAGGGCGATCTCGAACGTGGCGTCGCCCATCGCCAGTGCGCCGAGCTGTTCGCGCACCGCGCTCGAAAGCCGCTTGGCGGCCTTCTTGCGGTTCGCTCGCAGCGCCTGTATGTGCTCTTGCAGCTTGGCCTGCTCGCCGGCCAAAGCTTGGGTCGTGTGCTCATGGGCGACCCCCGCCCCAAGCAACTCCTCGCGCCGGGCTCGGGCCTGCTCGGCGTACTCTTGGACGGCTTGGATGGAGCCGCCGTGCTTGCGCATGAGGCGCTCCAGTGCGGACAGCCTGCTTTCCAGCCGCTCGAGCGTGCCGTCCTCTTGCAGGGCGTCTTCGCTGTAGGCCTGAAGGTCGCCCGCGATGTCTTGAGCTTCGATCGCCAGTGCACTGCAACGTGCGGCGTGGGCGTCGAGGGCTGGGTCGATGCCGCCGACCGCGTCGAGCTTTGCGCCGGCCGTGGCCAGCAGATGCGCGGCGCCCGCCTGTTCTGAGGATTCGGGGGCGAGGGCCTGGAGGGCGGCGCCCGTCGCGGAGTGCAGGGCCTCCAGGCTACGCAGGCGCTCGCGGCGCAAGAGCAGTGCTCGATGCTCCTCCTCCTCGGGCGCGGCATCCTCAATCTCGGCGAGATCGTGCTCCAACAGTCCGAGCTCGCGCTCGCGGGCGGCCTCCAACTCGGCTAGACGCTCCAGCTCGGCCTCGTGGGCGCGAATCTCGCGGTGGGACGCCGCGCAGGCTTGCAGCCGCTGGGCATGGGAAGCGGGACAGACTTCGTCGAGCATCTGCAGCTGAGAGCCCGCCAGGACGAGCTTACGATGCTCGTGCTGGCCGTAGAAGGCGATCAGGCGCGCACCCAGCTCGCGCAGGTCGGCGACCGCGGCGGCGCGTCCGTTGAGATAGGCGCGGGTGCGCCCGTCTGTATGCACGCGTCGGGCCAGGACGATCTCTCGCAGCTCCTCGTCCTCCCCGCGCACGTTCTCGGGCAGCCGCTCGGCGAGCTCCCCGCGAACGTCCTCGGGCACCGCGAACACGCCCTCGACGTAGGCCTGCTCGGCGCCCGGCCTCACGATGCCGCTGCGTGAGCGTCCTCCCATCAAAAGATCCAAAGCGTGGGCGAGCACCGTCTTGCCGGCGCCCGTCTCGCCGGTGAGCACGTTCAGTCCCGGCGCGAACAGCAACTCGGTGCGCTCGATCAAGAGCAGGTTTTCCACGCGCAGCTCGCAAAGCATGCGACAGGTGTACCAGCGACTACCGACGGATCGGCCCGCGAGTAGGCCGCGTCGACCGGCGGTGCTCCTGGTGGGCGCTCCGGCGGAACGGGGCGTCGGTGGCTCAGGACGGCCGATAATGTGGGATGCAGCATAAAAGATCCGCCGGGGCCGGCGGGTTCACTAAGAGGACGATTGGCATGGCGGCCAGGGATGCCCAACACTCAAATCGAGCCGGAACGGTTCAACGCGAATGCCTCTCTTGGGTGGAGTTGGCAGGGCGCTTGGACGAGGAGGTCCAAAGGGCCGCGCGCGCAGGGACCCAGCTCGGCTGTCTGCTGGTAAGCCTGGAGGAGATCGAGCATCTGTCACGGACCTACGGCGAGGAGCTGCCGGGACAGGCGCTCGCCTACATAGCCGAGGCCCTGGCTGGCCAGCTGCGTCGCTTCGACCGGATCGGGCGCGCGAGCGAGAGCGAACTGCTCGTGATCCTGCCGGGCGCGGACGAGCGCAGGGCCGAGATCGTCGCGCGACGAGCGCTCGGCCGGCTGCATTCGGTCAAGGTCGAGGTCGAAGGCAGGCGCGAGACCCTGCGCGTCTCGGTCGGCATCTCGGCTTGGCGCGAGGGACTAGGGGCGGCGCAACTCCTCTCCCAGACACGGCTTGCGGGGCAGCGACGCCAGCTCGAGGACGAGCCCCCGGGCGAGCTCTTCGATGCGACGGCCAACGGCGCAGGGGAGCTGCCGCCGAGACGTTCATAATCCCAGCCCGTGCTTTCCGGGTCCGAGCTGTGGTTGCTGCGTTTGATGGCCGATCGCGGTCTCGCGCTGCTCGACGCCTCCACGCTGTTGATGGTCGTGGAGGAGCGCAACGAGCTGCGTGTGGCCGCCGCCAGCGGGCGTGTGTCGGTGCGCGTGAGGGTGCTGCCCTTAGAGGGCAGCGCGCTTGGCGCCCTTTACGAATCGGGCAAGCCGCTGTCGCTTGACAAACCGAGGGGCCAGGAAGCTACCTGGCTGCACGAGCTCGGTCTTGAAGTGAGGGCCGTGCTGGTGGAGCCGTTCAACATGGACGGGCAGGGCGGCGGACTGGTGATCGCCGGGCGCGAGGATGGCGGCTTTCGCGACCCCGACCGGCGGGCGCTGAACGCGTTCGCGGCCAGTGTGGCCCAGCGCCTCGCCGCCGAGCGCTCGGTTGAGATCGAGCGCTTGCGCTTCGGCATGGAGGCGCGCGAGCGCGAGCGAACGCGCTGGGCCAGGGAGATCCACGACGAAACGGTGCAGGGACTGGGGGCGCTGCGCATGAAGCTCGCCACAGCGCGCGACCAGACCGATCAGGAGACCCTGCGCGAGGCGGTCGATGTGACGCTCGAGGGGTTGGCTCTGGAGATCGAAGGTCTGCGTCACCTGATCACCGAGCTGCGGCCCGCGGCGCTGGACGATCTGGGGTTGATCCCCGCTCTGGAGGCGCTCGCACGTCGCGCCCAGGCAATCGACGGGCTGGAGATCGAGACGGACTTCGCTCCGGGACTCTCCGAAGGCACGCGCCGGCTCGACCCGGAGCTGGAGAGCACCATTTACCGCGTCATGCAGGAGGCTTTGACCAACGTCAGCAAACACGCGAAAGCGACGCGCGCCGTGATCAGCATCGTCGAGAGCGAAGGCAAGCTTACGGCCGCGGTGACCGACGACGGCGAGGGATTGCCGGAGGGTGGGCCTGCTCGCACGCGCACACCCGAGGAAGAACTCACGGGAGGCTTCGGTGTCTCGGGGATGCGCGAGCGCGCGGAGCTGGTTGGAGGCGAGTTGGAGCTCGTTCCCGCTCCCGGCAGTGGCGCCACGATGCGTCTCACCGTCCCGATGACGCGGCGAGAGGCCGCGGCCTGATGGCTTCGCTACACCGTCTGCTTGCAGGCGGCACTCCCGCGCCTGTCCGGGAACCTGTCGTCGGTGACTACTCGACCAGTCCAAGCTTGCGCGCGTAGGCGGTGATCTCCGCGCGGGAGGAGAAGCCGAGCTTCTCGATCGCGCGTGCCCTGTAGGTCTTGACCGTCCGCTCAGCCACGTGCAGTTGCTCGGCGATCTCGGGGTTGGTGTAGCCGTTGGCGATCAGGCGCACGACCTCGCGCTCGCGCTCGCTCAAAGCGACCCCTTCCTGCTGGGCTCCGTCGCCGGCCACCATCAGAGCCCCCAAGCGCGGGTGCAGGTAATTCTGTCCTGCGACCGCCAGGCGGAAGGCCTGCAAGAGCTCCGCCGGCTCGGCCTCCTTGAGCACGTAGCTGCGAGCTCCGGCACGCAAGGCTTGGCGCGCATACTCGGGGTCCTCGCGCATCGTGAGGATCGCCACCGCGAGCGGTGGGTGGGCCACGAAGCAGGTTGGCAGAGCCGCCAGGCTGGACCCGCCGGGCATCGTCAGGTCGAGTGTGAGCAGGTCCGGCTTGAACTCACGCACCGCGCGGATCGTGGCGGGCACATCGGCGGCCTCGGCCACGACCCTGAACTCGCCCGTCTCACGCTCGAGTACAGCCCTGATCCCGTCGCGTACGACCGTGTGGTCGTCGGCGATGATCACGTCTATCGGCCGGTCGACGCCGGGCGCTTCGCTTGCCATCTACCGGTAACCGTACTTGCTGGATGGGACGGCTTACCTGCGCCACGCAAGCTGGGGGAACCCCGATTGTCGGCTCGCACGCGGCTTGCGCGGTCGGGGATGCCCCTTCGGGACGACATGAATCGGCACCTTTGGGACGACAAGATCGGCACCAGACGCTCTACAGACAAGCGCCCTTATGGACACCATCATTGAAGGGGTGTTCGCAAGCGCTATATACGCGTCGGCGCCGAGGTCGCGCGCGCCGGGTGGAACGTCGCCCAAACAAGGTGGCCGTCGATGATCGCGCTCGCGGTCGCGGCCGCTTGGATCGCCATCTCGATCGTGGGCGCGAAGGGGCTCGTGCTGTTCGCTCGCGCGGCCGCGACGGGCACACATGAGGTCGATCGCGGCCCGGCGGCGGGCGAGAGCGGTGCGAACCACGAGGACACCGGCCGGCCGGGTGCGGGCGCACACATCCGGGGCGCGTCCTTCGCAACGCACATGTCCGGGGTGCGACAATGAGGGCCCACGAGTCCGGGGGTGCGGTCGTCAGCGGACTCGGTCCAGGTCCCGCGCCCTCGGTGGGCAGTCCTTCGCGCCCGCGGGGAGATCTGCGATTGGTCGCCGGTCCCGCGGAGGTGCAATCGCGGGTCTCGCCGCGCTCGGAGCGCCTGTCCACCCGTGAAGCGTCCACCGTCGAGCTCAAGCGGGGTCATGTGCTGGTCGTGGGGGTCGATAGCCGCGCACGCGCCGACATGTTGTGCGAACTGCGCGAGGTATTGCCCGGAGGCACTCGCTTCGTGGAGACACAGGAGACGTGGGAGGCCCTGACGCTGGCCGAGAGCAGCCAGATGGTGGTGCTGGTGGGCGATCTGGAGGGGCTCTCGGGCGCCTCGATGGTCCGTCTGCTCGCCCGCAGACAGCCCACTCTTCCGGTCCTGGCAGTCGCGGGCGAAGCTTGCGCGGCGAGCCCTAGGGCCGCACACGGATAGGGCGATCACGCGCATCGATCCTGTCCATATCTCGCGGTGTTGTGGCGTACCGTCGGCACGCCGCCCTAGAATGCGGCATAGCCGGCGAGAAACAGTCGACCCACAGCCAGCCTCGAGGGGCGCCCTTGCTTCCCAAGTCTTCCCGACTGCGGAGAATACTGCTTGCCTATACGGTCAACGAACTGGGCACCTGGTTCGGTTATGTGGCGCTGGCCTTGGGCGTCTACGACCACACCCACAGCGCGATCGCCACGGCTGGTCTGTTCATCGCGCGAGGACTCTTGCCCGCGCTGCTCGCCCCGGTATTGGTGGCTCGCGTGGAGCGCTTCGACAGGCGCGGTCTGCTCGCCGGCCTATATGCCATCGAGGCCCTGCTCACCCTGGTGCTGGCCGCCCTGCTGTGGCGCTTCTCCTTTGCGGGTGTTCTGGTGTTCGTGGCGATCGACGGCACCGTGGCGGTGGCCGCGACCGCGCTCGTGCGGGCCTCGAC
>JBAURN010000279.1:0-31570 GCA_049581225.1 Solirubrobacteraceae bacterium | reverse complement strand
GCCCCGACCCCCGCCGCGCTCGCGCGGGGCGATGGCCGCGAGCGGGTCGCGGGCGAAGATGTCGCGCAAAGGGCTGAGCACGGCCACGATCGCGGCCCCCATCCCTCCCGCCACGGCGATGGCGAAGCATTGCCAGGTCACGACGCGCTGGGAGCCGAGCGCGAACGCCAAGGACAGAAAGGCGGGGTTGGTGTGAAACAGATGGATGGAGAGCTCCTCGCCGAGCACGAGGCCGATCGCGCACGCGAACAGGCCGAGCGCGATGGCGTCGAGCAGCAGGACGGCGATCACCGTCGTGGGGGTGTAGCCGTCGCGGCGCATGTCGGCGATCAGGCGACGGCGCTGGGGCACGGTCAGCAGGGTTGCGTTGAAGGCGAACAGGAAGCCCACGAGCGCGCTGATCGCGGCGAACAGGGCGGTCGACTGGTTGCTGGCGGTGGAGGCCTTGGCGAACAGCTTTTCGTCGTAGTCGATCGACTCGACGTTCAGGCGCTCGGCGGCGAGGCGCCGGAGCGCGTCGCGCACCGAGCCGCTCGCGCCGGGCGAGGGGTACACCAGGATGCGACTCACACGGTGAGCCAGGCCTGTCATTTCTTGGGTGTAGGAGAGTTGGGAGATCGCCAGTGGGCTGGCCACCAATGGGCCGATCTGGCGTTCGCTCAGCTGGGCATAGAGCGGCGATTGCACGGTGTGGCCGCCAAGCTGGAGCGTGACTTCCTGGCCGAACTTGGTCACGCCGAGCTTGTGGGCGAGCGGCGAGGGCAGGACCACCGCCCCTATTTCACCGAAGGGGGTGAGCGAGGTGTGGCGCACCAGCCGGCCGCCGAGCCGGGCGAGGCTGGGGTCGGCGCCGATCAGCTGGATCGACTCGCGACCGTGGGGCCCGATCGCCTCGGCCTGGGCTTCCAGCAGGGGGGCGGCGACGCGGACGCCGGGGATCGCGCGCACGCGGGCGAGCATGTTCTCGGGGAAGCCGTGGGGATCGCGCGCGATCAGCTGCAGGCTGGCATCCCCCACGATCCCGCGCGAGAGTTGGGAGACCGAGCTCTGCAGGCTGGTGCTCGATACCTGCGAGGCGAACAGCAAGGCCACGCCCGCCGCGATCCCGACCACTGCCAGGATCTCCTGCACGAGACGGGCGCGCAGCCGCAGACGGTACAGGTGCAGGGCGTTGGCGAGCTTCACGGGAGCCCCGGCTCGCGCGACGGTCTCGGCGGGAAAGCGGGTCGGCGTCGAAGGGGTTTCACGAGGGGGCGAGCGCCGGCTCGGGAGAGTGGTTGTCGGAGAGCTTGCCGTCGCGCAGGCGATACACGCGGTCGGCGTAGTCGGCCGCCATCGGGTCGTGTGAGACGAGCACCACGGCCACGCCGCGCTCGCGGCAGAGGCCGCGCAGCAGTTCGAGCACTTCCCGTCCGCGCTGGGTGTCGAGGCTGCCGGTGGGCTCGTCGGCGAGGAGCATCGACGGTTGGGTGGAGAGCGCTCGCGCGATCATCACACGCTGACGCTCGCCCATCGAAAGCGTCTCCGAGCGATGGTGCAGGCGCTCGCCCAGGCCCAACTGTTCCAGGAGCGGCGCAACGGAGCGTTGGGCTTCGCGCCAGCGCATCTCGCCGAGCAGCTTCAGGACGGTGTTGTCGATCGCGGAGACGCCAGGCAGCAGGTCGAAGTTCTGGCGGATAAAGCCCAGTTCGGAGAGCCTGAAGTGAGAGGCTTCGCGCTCGGACAGGGAGGAGATGTCGCGCCCGCCGATCAACACCTCACCGGAGGTGGGCGCGAGCAAGGTGGCGACCATCAGCAGGAGGGTCGTCTTGCCCGAGCCGGACGGTCCGTACAGGGCGACCATCTCGCCGCCATTCACCTTGAGGCTAACCCCGTCGACGGCGCGCACGGTTTCCCCACCGGCGGAGGGGTAGTGCTTGACCAGTTCACGCAGCTCCAGCATCGCCGGCCTCCTCTCGACTCAATCGGAGACCGCGCCGCTCACGTGCACGGTGACCGCGTAGTTGGAGCGCTGGATCGTCCCGCTGAAGGAGAGACCAGAGCCGTGGGCGTTGGCGTAGCTGCCGGTGCCGCGAACGATCGAGAGCGAGCCCGCGAAATGGCCGATGGCGCCTTCCCGGTGGTAAGCGGCGCTGGCCTGGCCGGTGATCGAGCCGCCTTTGAGATAAATGTTCATTTCGGCGGTGACCTGTTTGGTCGAGACGATCCTCAGGTGAACGTAGATCGTGCCCGCGATCGTGCCGGTGCCGGTGCCCTGCTCGTTAAGAGTGAATCCGTGACGGCTGCTCAGATGAAGGTCGCCGCTCTCCCGCAGCGAGACGGTCTTGCCGGCGTGCGCGGGGGGGCCTTCGTGCGAGTCTGGCGCTCGGCTCGCCGCCGCCGCGAGCGGTGCGAGGGTGAAGAGCAGCGCCGAGCAGCCCACGGCGGTCGCGAGAACGCCGCGCGGCCTGGCCAAACGCTTGTGGTGGTCGCTCATTGGTGACACTCGCTTTCTCTCGTGGCTGTCATCGACCGGGGCAGCTTGCGTGTGCGAAGGCGTTGCCGGACGATCCGTCGGCGTAGGTGATTTGGGCAGCAAAGGGGAACCCGCCGTTGGGGCAGCTCCGGGGCACGACGACGGTGTTGGCCTGGTTTGGGTGGGGAGAGTCGTTCGTGCCCACCGTCAGTTCCATGTTCGCCATGGAAGCGTCCGGCTCGAGGGGGACGGTGGGAATAGCCGGCACTGACAGCACCAGGTCTTCGCCATAGGGCGGGTTGTCGGGGACGACGGTACCGGTCAACACGACGCGCTCGTCGAAAGGTGTGAAGCCCTGGCCAAGGATCTCGAAAGTCGGCTCCAAGTTGTGGAAGGGCCCCAGGAACAGCCACAGCGAGATGTTCTCGCTGATGAGCTGCGAGCCGGCCATCGCCTCCGCCAGGGCGTGACCTCGCCCGAGCTCGGATTGTGGCGAGCAGCCGGTGGGGCCGCGCGCGCGCAGGCGGGCGATCGAGCAGCTGCGCAGGTGGGGGATTTCGATGCCCAAGCCGGCCGGAAAGCGCAGGACGGCGCGGCGTACCGGCACGGGAATCCCGCCGGAGAGCCCTTCGCCGAAGTGGACCGATAGCCGCAGCGAGCCCTTGGCGTCGAGTCGATCGGGAAGCAGGGAGGGGGCGATCGTCGCGGTGCTCGCCCCCTGAGCGTTGGCCGAGGCGCCCGCCGGGGACAGTGGGGTCAGGCAGAGGGCGAAGGCGAGCAGGGCGCTCAGGGTGAACGCTCGGTGCACGACCGGCCTTAACATGAAGGCACGCAGCCTTGGGTGTGGGCGGGACGCGCGTCCGGTATTGGGGTGAACGCTCGTCGCATGGCTAACGGGGACACGGGACCGTGGGGTTGACGGTGAGGCTCGTGCCGTTGGCGAACTCCACGATTCCCTCGCTGGGAAAGCCCCCGGGGGGACAGTGCTTGGGAGAGATCATGCCGCGCAGACGCACCAGGGTGCGCTTCCCGTGCACGGTCTCATAGTAGGCGACGTTGGTCGCCCCGAAAGTGGCGAATGTGCTTTCGACGGAGGCCAAAGACGCTCCGGGGATGGTCGAGATAGGGGGTATTTCGACGCTGAAGCCGAGGCCGTAGGGCTTGGGAGCCGGGACTTCGCGGGCGACCACGACAAGTTCGACAGGGACCGGAGCGACGGCGCTGGCGTAGGCAAGCAGGGCCAGGTGACCGTGGGCCGCCGGCCCGAAGAAGAAGTCAATTGTGTAAGGCTCGTGGATGACGTTGCTGCCGAGTGCCACCACTCCCACCCCGCCGCCGAAGCCGGCGCGTGAGTTGGGGGGACAGCCGCTGGGGCCGTGCAGGGTGAGCGTATTCTGGTTACACGTTCCCGCGCCGTGAGCGTCGATCTTCAGGCCAGCGGGCGCGTACAGGGTAAGCTTGATGACCGGCGACGGTGGCGTGCCGGCGCTTGAAAGGAAATTGGCGGCTACCGAGAGGTTTGTGGGGACTCCGAGCAGGTCGGGAGTGAATTTCTCGTGCACGACTAGCGTTTCCGCCGCGAGGGCGCTCGGCGCGAGCAGGAAACACGCCCAAGCGAGAAGGGCGATCAAGCGAGTTTGAGCTCTAAGCCCTCCCATTATTTTCTCTCCCCGGTGGGCTCCGAAAGTAGACAACCGCTGGAGCGGCGGCGACCCCCAAAATTCACTAGACCGACGGTAACATGAATCTTGGGGCGTGTCAACAGGCGCAGCTCGATTGGCTGGAAAGTCGAGTCGTGGGCTGCGAATGTACGTCAGTCAGAAGTCACCGACGTGCCGCCCCATTGCTCGGGGGCGACGTCGGCAAGCGTCTGGGAAAACGTCCAGTGGTGGCCGGCCAGGTCCTCGGCGGTGTACTGGCGCTCGCCGAACTCGAAATCGGTCGGCTCGGTCACGATCTGGGCACCATGCGTGCGAGCGTGCTCACAGTGGGCGCGGGCGTCCTCGACGCGAACCATCACCGCGTGGGTAACCTCGCCCGGGCGCGGCGGCCTGCGCTCGTGGCGCACGTCGCCCACGATCACCGCGCCATCGCCGACGCTGAGCTGAGAGCGGTGGTCCTCACCGATGCGCACGCGCTCGACGAAGCCAAACGCCTCGCTCAACCAGGCCACCGCGGCGCGCACGTCCGGGTAGATCAAGACGGGGATGACGGTGGCGCTGGGAATGGAGCGGTTGGGCTTCAACATCGGTGCGAGCCATCCTAGTCGCCGAAATCAATATCGTCCGTGCATGGGCCAAGAGCTGTGGACGGCTGTGGATGAGTACATCGTCGAGCATCTGCTCGACTCCGACGCCGCCCTGGACGCGGCCGTGGCGAGTAGCGAAGAGGCGGGCCTGCCCCCGATCGCGATCACCCCTAACCAGGGCAAGCTGTTGCAGTTGCTGGCCCGCATACACGGGGCGCGCACGATCCTCGAGTTGGGAACACTCGGTGGCTACAGCACGATCTGGCTGGCCCGCTCGCTGCCGGTCGGGGGACGCCTGGTCACGCTGGAGCGCAACCCCGACTACGCCGCGCTGGCTCAGGCCAACATCGATCGGGCCGGGCTGGCCGACGTGGTCGATCTGCGCGTGGGGGCCGCCCTGGAGACGCTGCCCGAGCTGCATGCGGAAGGCGCCGGGCCGTTCGATCTGATCTTCATCGACGCCGACAAGCAGAACTACCCCGGGTATCTGGAGTGGGCGCTCGAGCTCTCGCGCGTGGGCAGCTTGATCGTCGGCGACAACGTGGTGCGCGGCGGCGCGATCCTCGACCCGCGCGCCGACGAGCCCGATTTCGGAGACGGGGGCACCGCCGCCGGAGTGCGTCGCTTCTATGAGCTGCTTGCCGAGGAGCCGCGTGTCAGCGCCACGGCGGTCCAGACGGTCGGCGCCAAGGGGCACGACGGGTTCGCTTTGGCGCTTGTGGAGGAGCTTTAGTCCTCAGCAGTCGCGATCCCCAAGGCTCCTGAGACGACGCGCTCCGCCAGCAGTTCGTCGTGAGGGGCACGTCCGGCTAGGGCGATCACCGCTCCCTCGAGCGCGCCCAGCAAGGCCAGCGCCACCGCCTGGGCGGGGGGGCCGGGTGGGATCGAGCCCTCCTTGCGCCCGGCGGAGACGAGCTTGGCGCAGCGCTTGACGCCGGTCTCCCAGATCCGCTCGATCCGTTCGCCGACAGGGTGGTCTTGGCCGGCGAACTCCAAGCGCAACGCCATCACCACGCGGGCGATGTCGCGCCTGCAGAAGACCGCGTGACCGCGCGCCAGGGTGAGCAGGTCGCCGATCGGCTCGGTCTGCCGGGCCGCCGGCCCGCCGACCTCGCGCATCCAGTTCTCGTTGACCCACTCGATCACCGCCAACGCCAGGTCCTCCTTGTCCTTGAACTGGTGATAGAGGGCGCCTCTCGTGTAGCCGGCCTCGCGCGCCACCTCCTCGAGCACGAGGTTGCCGTAGCCGTCGCGCGAGAGCCCGCGCGCCGCGGATTCGAGCAGCGCATTGCGCGAGCGGGCGCGACGCTCGGCCTGGGTGAGTCGTTCAGGCACGTGCAGCGTTTGCGCGCCGGCGGGGCTCATCGGATTCGCGAGCTTCGTTCAGGTTCGATACATACATGTACGTATGTATGATAGCTTGACGGGCGGAGGTACCGAGCCGCGCAGTCGAGACCCCATATCCGCATGAGTGAACAAGCGAGACTTCCCAACAGCGAGCACACATCTCGTCCTTGGCGCATCCACGAGATCGTCCCCGACTTTCGTCTAGAGGACGTGTGGGCGTTGCCCGCGAGTGGCGAGCGCGGCGAATTTCCGGACCTCGTACAGGGCTTCGCCGAGGGCGATCCCGCGCAGAGCTCCCGGCTCACGCGTGCTCTGTGGGCGATCCGCTGGAAGGTGGGCGGCCTGCTCGGTTGGGATGACGCCGAGGACGGACTCGACGAGCGGGTGCCCACTCTGCGCGGGCGCCTGCCCGAGGATCTGGCGGATGCGCCGGGTCCCAAGTTCGACACACTGCCTTTCACCTCTCTGTATCTAATCGAGGATGAGTTCGCCGCGGAGATCGCCAACCGCACCATGCACGGGGTCATGCACCTCAGTTGGGTTCAGGATGAGGCAGGTGTCTATCACGGCCAGATGGCCGTATTGGTCAAGCCCAATGGGCTACTAGGGGTGGTCTACATGGCGGCGATCAAGCCGTTTCGGCACTTGATCGTCTACCCCGCGATGATGCGCCAGATCGAACGCGAAGTGGTGATGTCGGGGCGGAGCAATGTTCCGCGTGCGAGCGGTTGACCCCAGGGTCCTGAGCGCCCATCTCAAGCCACATGGTTGCCCCATAGAGAGATAGATCGCTTGGTCATCGCGACCCGATGACCAAAGTTGCGGTTTGCGCGCGCCCGCTGAAGATAGATGGAGCCCCGGTCTTCATAGGCGACGGTCGCTTCGCCCGTCCTGCTCATTGCCGCCATCACGACAGACTGCCCAGCCGCTGGCGCGGCGAGCTGTTGCGGAGCAAGAAATGAGCCGCCCGCCGTACTCCGCGCATACCAGATGCCGCGGGGCAGCTGTAGGTACTGCTCGGGATATAGCCGGGATGCTGACCACACAGCGAGCGCGTCACCGGCGTCGTCCACAGCCAGATCGTGTGATCCCGATCCGTCGCCCGGCTCGGATATGGGCACGGGTACCGAAAACCCATTCTGCAATGACCCGCTGTACGCATAGAGTGTCGAAAGTGGCGAGCCAACAGTATACGACGGGACAAGAGTTTCCACCACCGTCAGCGACTGACCTGGCCCTGCTGCCATTTCAGCGCTGTCGGCACTGCCGGAGAACACTGACGTTAGTGCCACCGCTACGACAGCCATAGAGGTACAAATGCGCGCAACCGATTTCATGTCATCGTCAACAGCGTAGGTGGACGAGAGTTGTGCTTTGACGTTGATCAGGCCCGCGTTAGCGACCTGATAGCGACCGGCCCAACGGGGAGACTGTGTCGACGTGGAGGTGGACGCTATTCAGGATCGCCCCGTCGAGCTGCTTCAGCGACTGCTGCGCTTTGACACGAGCAACCCTCCAGGTGATGAGCGTGAGTGCATTGACTGGATCAGGGGATTGTTGGAGGACCTTGGCTGTGAGGTGCGCATTGTCGCGAGCAAGGTTGAGCGCCCGAACCTGATTGCGCGGCTGGCCGGTCGCGGCGAGTGCGCTCCAGTGCTGCTGCAGGGTCACGTCGACGTCGTTGCGGCGCGCGGGCAATGGCGGCATGAGCCATTTGCCGGCGAGTTGCACGACGGCTATGTGTGGGGTCGCGGCGCGCTGGACATGAAGGGCGGCGTGGCGATGATGCTCGCCGCGTTCATGCGCGCGAAGGCCGCCGCAACGCCGCCGCCGGGCGACGTGATCCTGTGCCTGATGGCCGACGAGGAGGCCGGCAGCGAACTCGGCGCCGAATTCCTCGTACGTGAGCACCCGGAGCTGTTCACCGGTGTGCGCTATGCGATCGGCGAGTTCGGTGGGTTCACCATGGACGTCGCCGGACGGCGGCTCTATCCGATCATGGTCGCCGAGAAGCAGGTCTGCTGGTCGCGCGCGATCCTGCGTGGCCCGACCGGGCATAGTTCGATGCCGATCAAGGACGGCGCGATGGGCCGGCTCGGCAGGCTGCTGGAGCGGCTCGACCGTCGCCGGCTGCCGGTGCACGTGACGACGGTCGCGCGCGCGATGATCGAGGCGACCGCCGCTGAGATGCCGCCGGCGCTTGCGCTCCCGCTCAAGGGCCTGCTCGTGCCGCGCCTCACCGATCGCCTGCTCGATGTCATGGGCGAGCGCGGGCGGGTGTTCGATCCGCTGCTGCACAACACCGTCAGCGCGACGATCGTGGAGGGCGGGGAGAAGGTCAACGTGATCCCGGATGCGATCTCGCTTACGCTCGACGGCCGTCTGCTGCCGGGGTTCGCTCCAGAGCAGCTGTTCGCCGAGTTGCGCACGCTCACGGGCGTGGAGATGGAGTTCGAGGTCCTACGCCACGACCCCGTCGCGGCCGAGCCCGACCTGGGACTGTTCGGCGTGCTCGCCGGGGTGCTGGCAGAGCTCGACCCTCAGGCCAAGGCGATACCGATGCTGCTCCCCGGCATCACCGATGGGCGATTCTTCTCCCGGCTCGGAATCCAGACGTACGGGTTCCTACCGATGCAACTGCCGCCAGAGATGCCCTTCATGCGACTGATCCACGCCGAGGACGAGCGCCTACCGGCCGACGCCCTCGAGTTCGGCGCCACGGCGATCGAACGCGTGCTCGAACGCACATGGACGGGGGCGGGCCAAGACTAAACCGTAAAGCTCGAGTCGAGGTCTTGCGGCAAGCGCTTATCAGCACAGCGGCGTATCTTGTGTGCTGACAATGCGGTGCAGATTTACCGCCGCGGCGACCTGTAGCTTTCCCAAACAATGCAGATTCGCCTACCTCACCCGATCCCCTATCAAGGTAGCAAGCGTCGGCTCGCTGAGCGCATCTTGTCGATGGCCAGAGACCACCCAGTCATGACGCTATATGAGCCGTTCGCTGGCTCGGCCGCGCTCACTATCGCCGCCTCCTCACGAGGCGTCGCAAGACGTTATGTCGTTGGGGATTCGCTAGCTCCGCTAGTGTCGATCTGGGATCAGATACTCATCGATCCGGTCGGACTAGCTCGCCAATATGAAGGTCTTTGGGAAGGGCAGCTAAGCGAGGGCAGCCGTGAGCACTATAACCGCGTCCGCGCGGAGTTCAACGCTAGACCCGAGGCAGCCCATCTCCTCTACCTCCTGGCCCGCTGCGTAAAGAATGCTCCCCGCTTCTCGCGGTTCGGGTTCTCACAGTCCGCAGACCACCGCCGCAAGGGTATGCGCCCCCGGAAGATGACAGGAGAGCTAGTCGGGGCGCACAACTTGCTCAAGGGTTATACGACTACATTCGTGGGTGATGCGGAGGACTGCATTCGCGAGGCGGGACCGGAGGATCTGGTCTACATGGACCCGCCTTGGCAAGGCACAACCGAGGGTGCCGACAAGCGATATCACCAAGGCTTTGGGCGTGCCCGACTGGAGGATCTGCTCGCTAATCTCAATGAGCGCGAGGTCCCCTGGATGCTGTCGTACGACGGCCGCAGCGGCACGCGGACGTACGGGACGCCTCTGTCGCCTGCCCTATGGGGAGCGCGGCTAGACCTACACGCCGGGCGATCTTCCCAAGCCACCCTCGCCGGCAGAGTGGAGGAAACGGTCGAGTCGCTGTATATATCGGCGAACCTGTCTCGCTTGGACGCTCGGGTTCCGGAGCTCGTAGAGGAAAAGCTAGCTCTAGTTGAGTAGACGTCGCAGATAAGTAGCGACATCCAAGCCGGCTGCCTGCGCCGCGGCATGGATACTGTCGAAGGTCGCGACGTCGGGTCCATCCCAAGTCAAGGTGACCTGGCGCCGCTTCTGGGTCGCGATGTGCTTGTAGCTCTCAGGTGAGGCCCATATGCAGGTGACACAGACTGCCGGGGAACGCTTCCTCCAGTTCGGGCATTCTCGCTCGCAGGTCCATGACTTGGAGCGGTTGCACGAGGCGCAGAGCATTTGAAAATCGACCACGCGGGGCTCGTCGACTTCACCAGCGATCTCGTACGGGATGCGATGATCAACTTGGAGCGCTCGGTCAGGGAAGGTACCGCCACAGATTGCGCAGCTACCCTCGGCGATCTCAAGTAGCTCACTCCTGAAAGCCTTAGTGATAGGCCTCCTGCCTGTTCGCCCGTCGACAACCGTTGCGCCGAAGTCAAGACTGTACGCCGAGATACTGCGTGTCCGATCTTTCGATCGGACTGTGCGAGAGAGAATTGGGAACCCGAGGTCCATCGCGTCCTTCTTAGCGCGCGGAGGATGGTTGTAGCCGTACTGCTTGGTCAGCTCCTCGGTGGTCACCTCACCGTGCTCCACGATCAGTTCCAGCAGTCGTCGTGCACGCTGATTCGTCACGCGGGAGATTCGCTCGCGCATCTCCTCGCTAACTGCCGTCTTCGCCACCTGCATATCAATAGCACCGACTGGCTCGAGATAGCCGAGCGCGTAGTGCTGAAGTGCCGCCTAGCATCCGCCTGCCTCAAGAAACAACCATACAGTCGCCGACGAGGTGCGGGTAGACGCCCGAGCCCCCACATACTCAACAGCGCACCCCGGGATAGCGAAGTTCCAGCGAGCAGCCCATGACGAGACCGGTTCGGCGACCACCGGCTGATCCATTGTCGCGGCAGGATGCACATCCGTGCGGTCGGGCCACCATCACGTGGTTTGCACTACCGCCCTTATGTCCGGCGAAATGGGCGAAACTTGGCTGTGCGCAAACCATGCGTTGATGGAGGCGCCGGCTGTCTGGGTCGCATGACGCGGCCGTGCGAGTCGTCGTCGGCTATGTAGGCTGCGAGCGTTCTTGGTCGGGCGGCTCGCCTGCGGGTACGTCGGACTCCTGGGCGTCTTCGTTGTGGCTGCCAATCAGCCGCACGGGCAGTTTCTGTCCCGCCGCGTTGCGCGCCAACGGCCCATCGAGTGTCCACAGCTCCGCGTCGAGGCTGCGAGCGAGCGCCACATATGCGGCATCGAACGCACTGCGTCGCCCGAGCGTAGCCGCCACGTCGATCGCCGCAGGACCGTCGAGTAGCGCGTGGTAGGTGATCGGCAGCTCTTCAAGGGCCTGCCAACCGTTCTTTATGTCCTCCTTCGACAGCTGTCCGGCCGCGAGCTGGCGCGTGAGGACGTTGGCAATCTCATAACGTGCGAGTGCCGGGGCGTGAAGCTCGCGTTCCTCAGCGATCCAGCGCTCAATCAGCTCGGCGATCGCTGGTCCCTGCGGCTCGCTGGCGAGCAATGCCACCAGCGCGTTCGCATCGATGACTACCGTCACTCGCCGAAGGGGATGCGCCGGTCGAGCTCTTCCCGGCCCTGGCGTACCAGCGCCACGGCATCGATACCGTGTCCGACACGGGCTCTAAGCGCAGCGAGACGGTCCAGCGCCGAGCGCGCTCGCTCGCGGTCTGTGATCGACTGCGGCAACCGTTCGTCCAGCATCTCGCCTGCGATCTCGTCGATCGCTCGGTGGCTACGCTGCGCCTCGGCTTGAAGGCGCTCGTATGTGCCGCTTGGGAGCCTAATCGTGTGGTCAGCAGTGGCCATAGCCAGAGTGTAGGGACCGCATGAGTCGGCATCATGTTTGGCATGGGCGACGAGATCGAACTTGCGGCGAAGACCTCCGGCGAGGTAGTCGCCGCCCTGGCTGAGAAGTCGGGGTCATTGGCCATCCCGCGGGAGTACGCCAGCTATATCGCCGCGCGCATTCACCTGCGCCACTATCCCGCGCTAGTAGAGCGGGCAATGGCGGTCGCTGTGAAGCTCCAAGCGATGGGGCTCCCGCGCCGCGCCTTCTCGGCGCTCGATGAACCGCTGCTCACCGCGATCCTTGAAGGTATGGCCGAGGAGACAAACCACGACCTACAAGAGGCGTGGGAGAACTTGCTTGCCAACACACTCGCTGAGGGGTCCACTGACGTACGGCGCGGGTTCCCGGGCATCCTTCGACGCCTCGACCCGAGAGACGCCCGCCTGCTCGATCACTGGACAAAAGACACGAGGGCGGAAAAAGTCTACGTAGAACTCCACACGACGATGCCCGGTGAACGTGACGGGCCAGCGCTCGACACCCTCACCGCGCTCGGACTGCTTCGGCCACACCGCCGACTACCGACAACACTGGGAAGCATCGATGATGACGGCTCCACCACAATCATTGGATATTCGATCAGCGAGCTGGGATGGGCGTTTGTGCAAGCTTGCCGGATGCCCCATCGATCCATTGTTTCTAAAACAAATATCTGAGTGGGCGAAACTTCGCGCGTAACCCAGGTGTTGATGTCGGCTGACGCGGCTGGGACTCATGAGGCTTGGTCGCCTGCTGAGGTTTGAGCCAACCGTTACGACGCGTCGCTCGACCCCGAGCCTTGTTGTTGTTGCTGCGCCTCAAGGGCGAGTTGGTATGCGCGAGTCTCGCCTTGAGTCTTGACGAAACCGACGAGATTAACCGTCGCAAGAACAGAGTAAAGCGCAAAAAACGTCGTGATCCCAAACACAACGTGACGAAGATGCCGATCCTGTTCAGCAGCAAGCAAGCCACAACCACTTGCGATGACTGACGTCGCAGCGATCGCAGCGACGTACCAAAATGGCCAGAAATCGCCAGAAGGACCGTCCTTGGACCGCATGATGACCGTCGCATAGTCGGCGCTCAAGAACGCGACGATTATGGCCAAACCGGCGATCACTATACCCAAGAGGGCGCCGATGATTCCAAACTCGGCCGCCAGAAGGGTGGCTAGAGCCTTTTCGAGCGTCTGTGTGGTGATGCGCCAGACGGCAACGCCGGTAAGAATCGCGGCACAGGCTATGTCCCAGTTGACGATCAAGCCAAGATTGCTTGCTGTCGTCTTCCAGAACCCCGTGAACTCGGGGGGTCGCACCTCTGTCTTGGGGGGCATGGCCGGCGGCTTATCTGCCTCCGCGCTCATCGGCGACCTCCTGGCCGACGGGGTCCGGTTCCATATTGGCCATCGCGTCCGCCATCTTGTCGAGGATGACTCGGGAACTGTCTTCGGACGCAACGTCGATGTCACGACCTAGGAAGCGCTTGGCCGAATCGAAAAATCGCTTGGCGCCCGCCTTGATCCCGGTTGCCTTGTATTGACCGTTACCGAGTGCAGCGGTTTCCGCAGCACCCTCCAGAAAGGTGTCGCGCACATTGACATTGTCCTTCGATACAGCCTCGACGCTCAGACGTTCAGCGTTAATTTGCCCAGCGATTTCCCGTGTTTCGCGAGCGCGCTTGCCGTAGCTCGGGTTTGGCCGCTTGAGCGTGACATAAAACCTCGTGACTTGGTCCATGTCGTCAAGCCACGCCTCGAACTCGGCCGTGTCGGACACGGGCTCAACCTCGTAGCCCATATCAGTAACGAATAGCGAGAGCGCATTGAGGAACGCTTGGCGACTGATATCGCCCCTTTCCTCGTATGCCACCAGCTGCGACGTGAGGTTGACTACGAAATGCGAGTAGTTCCCTGTCTTCGCTGGCGCATGGAGCGTCACCCAGTCATGCTCCGACTCGATGTAATCGACTTCCTCAGCTTGTGCTGGCTTGGCCCAGCCAAGCTTGCAGAACAGGAGATTGGAGCTCTCGTCAACGACTGGCTGTGACGGGCGCCATATGCGGCCATAGTACGTCTGACGGCGGTCAGGGTTCAGCGCGGCTACGATCGCCTTGGGAAACTCCTCGTGGACCGCGAACAACCGCACTTGGTCACGATCGATCAAGCCAATCTTGGCCAGCCATATGCGCCTTTTGCGCTGCACTAACGGAGGATATATCCAGGCTAGGACGATTTCCGCCTGCGCCGTTTCCAAGCAAGGGCTGCTGAAGCTCATGGCGCTTGGCGAAGCCGTTTGGCGACGTTGGCGACGCCCTTTTCGGCATTGTCGATTGTCTGTCCGGAACCTCGCTACCTATCCGGGGCGACCGGCAACCAAGCGGCCGAGCTGATGGCACCCGCCCCGGTCTTTAGCGGCGAAGACCCCGCCTTCGATGCCTGGCGCGGGAGCGTCGCGTTATCGCAATCCACTACGAGGCATCAAGTCCCTGCGGTTGCTTCGTATACCCTGCTCCAAATCTTCGTTTGGGCAGAGCGATTCGTACAGCTAGAAGGCCGGTCGATCGGATAGGTTGGTGATTACTTGGCTTCCTCCCATGATCCCCGTCGCGAGATCGAGAAGCTCCGAGAGCATCTCGCGTCGCACGACAAGCCGTTGGCGCTGCTCATTGGGGCAGGAGCCTCGTGCGCGGTGCGTGATGCCCACGGCAAGTCTCTGATCCCCGGGATCTCTGAACTCTCTGATCAGTGCTTGGACGCGGTTGCCGCGCTAGAAGCCAAGCACTCCAAACTCTATGCGGCGCTCATCAGCGGACTCACGACTGAGTTGGAACGAGCGCCGACTATCGAGGACATTCTTTCTGGCATCGGCGGTCGGATCGCTGTCATGACTGCTAAGGATCAACTGCTCGGCGCGACGCGCGCGGAGCTAAAAACGATCGAGCAAGCGCTGCGCTCGACGATCGCCAGTGCCGCTGACCCTGAAGACGTTCCCGCGCGTCTTCCTCATCACTCTCTTGCTCGCTGGATCTCACGGATCGACCGTAAGGTGCCAGTCGAGATCTTCACGACAAACTACGACACGCTGATCGAGCGCTCACTAGAGGATGAACGCGTGGCCGTCTTTGACGGGTTTGTAGGCAGCCGCCGGCCGTTCTTCTCTGCTGCCAGCCTGATGCACGCCGATGCTGCGCCTGCTCGCCATTGGACGCGCCTGTGGAAGATCCATGGGTCAGTTAACTGGCGCCGCGTGCCGTCGGCCGACGGCCCAGGCGACCGGATCGTGCGCGAGACAGAAAGTGGTGCTGGCGAGCTTATCTATCCCTCGATGCACAAGTACGACGAGTCGCGTAAGCAGCCCTATGTCGCAATGCTTGAGCATCTCGGGCGCGTGCTCGGACGCCGCGAGGAGACTGTGCTGGTTACGGTCGGCTACTCGTTTAGTGATCAGCACATTAATGGTGTGCTGTTTGACGCTCTAGACGCCCGCGAGCGCACCCACATTATCTCGCTACAGTTCGGCGAGTTGCCCGTCGATCACGAGCTGATCAAGCGGGCCGGCGCGCGCCATAACCTCCTCGTCTACGGTCCTGAGACAGCTGTCGTCGGGGGTATTCGGGGTCCATGGCGTCTTATCGAGCCCGTCGACGTGCGCACTGCCGAGTTGCTTGATGTCCCGTTCGACTCCGACGGGGCACCGGACGCAGACGTTCACGCCACCACCGGGCGATTTCGCCTCGGCGATTTCGCCTGGCTCGCTAAGTGCCTCGACGCGATTGTCGGCGCCGATGCATGACAGCCGTGGGCTCCCGCCAACGTTCGTTGGGAGAGTTGCCTCAGTACGAGGCGGGATCGTCCGCGTCCGCCTCCAGGGACTCCCCACTACCCTCATCATGGTTGGTGGGGCGTCCTATCGGGTCGGACAAATCGGGGCGTTCCTTCGTATCCCGCTGGGCTACACGCATCTCTACGCCGTATGCACTCAAGTAGGCGCGGATGCCGCACCTACCCTACCCGCAGAGAATCCGGCGCCTATTCCGGCACCCGACGAGGACGCCGCGAACGACAGCTATCGATGGATGACTATCACGCTCTTTGGCGAGGCCGTCGGCGGACACTTCGACCGTGGAGTGGGCCAGTACCCCACAGTCGGTGACGAGGTTCATCTCGTCACCTCGCGTGACCTAGAAATTATCTACGGCGAGCCCGAAGGTGGCGGCTCTGACTCCATCGTCGTCGGGCGGATAGCGAGCTCGGCGGGCATTCCTGCGCGGCTACAGCTATCAAAGCTCGTCAGCCGCCACTCATGTGTTGTCGGTTCCACGGGAGCCGGCAAGTCGAACTTTGTCGCTGTGGTTCTCGAGGAGCTTTGCAGCGACCGCTTCCCTACTGCACGGACTCTTGTCATTGACCCTCACGGGGAGTATGCATCGGCCGTTGGGGACAGCGCAACCGTTATCCATACTGGCGTTGCCATTCCCTCGGATGCGCGGCACCTACGGGTGCCCTACTGGGCGTTGCCATTCGACGAGTTGCTTGACCTAGCGCTCGGTGACATGCAGCCGCACGCAGCCGAGGCTCTCCGTGACCGAGTGGCAGCCATGAAGCGCAAAGGCGCCCTCCATCTCGCTGATCCGCCCCCGCAGGAGGCAATTACAGCCGACACCCCTGTTCCCTTCAGCATCAGACAGCTTTGGTTCGAACTTGAGCACGATCAGCGGGTCACATACGAAAAGTCTGAGCCGCAAAACGACGAGACGAAGTGCAAGCCTGAGGATAACGGCGACCCGGTCACGCTGCGCCCGCCTAGCTATCCGCCAATCAGCCTCGGAAGCAAAGCTCCGTACCTAGCGAAACGTCGGCTGCCCATAGGACGCCAACTCGACCTTCTGCATTCGCGACTGCGCGATGCCCGCTTCGCCTTTATGTTTGACCCCGACGATCCTCTGCACCCAGACTTGGACGGAAAAGTGTCTGCGGATTTGGACTCCCTCCTGGTGGAATGGATCGGCGGTCCGCAGCCGATGACCGTCCTCGACGTGTCCGGGCTGCCGCCCGAGGTGCTCGGGACTGTCGTCGGGACAATGTTGCGGCTCATCTATGACGCGCTCTTCTGGGCGATGGAGTTGCCCGTCGGTGGCCGTCGTCAGCCGCTCCTTGTCGTATTGGATGAGGCCCATCGCTTCCTGCCCTACGAAGGAGACACGCCCGCGCACGCCGTTATCTCACGCATCGCGAAGGAGGGACGTAAGTACGGCGTTGGGCTGATGGTAGTGACACAGCGACCATCAGATGTTGATCCAGTTGTGCTCAGCCAATGCGGGACCATGATCGCGCTGCGGGTGACCAACAGTAAAGACCGCAGCGCCGTTTCCAGCATGATCCCCGACGATCTCGGCGATCTCACAGAGCTGTTGCCATCTCTGCGCACTGGCGAGACGCTGGCCCTCGGGGAAGCGCTCCAGATTCCCTCGCGCATTCGCATTCGCAAAGCGCGCTCCAAGCCCGTCGGCGAAGACGCCGCTCTGCCCGATGCGTGGCGTAGCGAGGAGCGTCCAGATCCCGCGATGTATTCCGCAGCGGTCAAGAACTGGCGCGCGCAATCGACGTCCGCCACAACTACTGTTCAACCCCGAAAGGATGATCCCTGATGCCAGAACCCGACATGCATCCCGTTGATTCGTCGAACATTGAAGCAGTCGGCTACGACGAAGAAGAGCGTGAAATCTATATTCGGTTTCTTGACGGCCGCACATATGCTTACGGTAATGCCGATGTGTCGACCTTCGAGGAGCTACGTAGTGCCGACTCGGTCGGTAGCTACTTCAACCGTGTGATCAAGCCAGATTTCCCTTGCCGACCGCTTTGATTCGCGAGTCCGCTTGATACGCGCGTGCTAGTTGCTCATGTGTTCCAGCGCAGTTAGGCGTCTCGTGAGAACGTCGTAGTTGTCCCAGCCCTTTCTCTGGATCTCGGGATGTCCGAGTGCGACCACGTACCCGCTAGCGCCTGCGGAGGGGTGGGACAAGACAGTCATCAGGTGGACGTGACGCAGCGACCCTACGGACGTACCGGGCTAACGCGCGGCTTCCCCCTGGCGGGCCGCGCGGGCGCAGCCGACCAGGCGCAAGTCGCGTAGCTCGTACTACCGGATGAAGCTCGTTCGGCTTGGCCTTGAGATCCCGCGCGAGTTCTGCTCTGCTCTGGCGCCATTCGACAAATCATGCGGTCGGACGGATGTTTGAGCACCCGCCCGACCTGTGGACACCGAAGGAACCGCCTTCGATGCCCGGACGAAACCGTAGCTCCCGAGCCACGGTGAGGTCGTGCAACGCTCGCGTGCTCCTTCGGTGCCAAGACCGAGAGGAGCACCAAATGGCCGAGACAAGCAGCACCAGCGACGGGGAGACGCCGGTAAAGAGCATGGACCAGCGCAGCGACAAAGCGGTCCTCGCCAACCTATTCCAAGACCATTGCCCGTGGACGATCGAGGAGATTGGCCGTGAGCTAGAAGATCAGGACGACGCGGTCGATAGCGTCGCTCGACTCGCAGCGGACGGGCTCGTGCATCGGTTCGGGGAGTTCGTGTTCCCCACGCGCGCTGCACGACGCTCGGACGAACTTCACGAAGGGGCCCTCTAGTGCGGCCCTCGGTGAGGTCCCAACCGACGACCGTCGAGTCGGCAGAGACGGTCGGCATCGCCATACATATCCAACGAAAAAACCTCAAACTGACCCAGCTAGAGGTCGCCGAAGCGGCGGGGGTAGAGCGCGCCGTCGTGGGACGGCTTGAGCGGGCACGCGACGATACGCCCCAGTTCAGAGTCGTGCTGTCCGTCGTCAACGCTCTCGATATGGATTTGGAGCTTCGCTCCCGCCACTGGACCCCCGGCGGGCCATATCCCGTGGACCCGACAACGAGCGTCGTGGAGCTTGGCTTGAGCTTGGGCACTCTCGATTGCCTTCAGGCAGCCGACATACACGAGGTCGGCCAGCTCGGCTCCGCTGACGACCTAATCAAGCTCCCCGAGTTCAGCAAGGAAACCGAGCTTTATGAGATCGTGCGCGTCCTGAACCGGCGCGGACTATCCCTACCAACACACCGCCAGCGCCACCTTGCAAAAGACCGAGAGCTTGAGATGTTCCGCCTCCGCGTCGTAGAGGGACTGACCTTGGCAGAAGTAGGAGAACGAGTCGGCGTCAAGAGCGAGCGTGTACGTCAAATCCTGGCCGCCTCCTTCGGTCTAAAAGGTAGACCGCCAGCCACACAGGAGCATAAGCGCGCCGCCACAGCGAAGCGACGGGCAGAAGACCTCGCGGCAGCACAAACTCACCAAGGCCAGCTGATCGCAGCATGGCGTACCGGCCATGATCCTCGCGCCCTCGCGGAGAAGTTCGGCTTCTCCTCAGCCGCGATCGAGGAGGTCATCGCTACGGCCGCAACCCCCGATGATCGAGCTGCACGCGCGCAAGTGCGCAGCAGCCGACGTGGCTCACGCAATCGGTGGCCTACCTGATGAGCACGCGAGTCCTACCAAGGACATCGGGACATCTGCCCCAGTAACACAAAGATGGTGTCTGGCGCGCACTGACACGCAGCTGACACAGCAGGTCGAAGTGCTGGGCTGGTGTACCGCGAAGCGGGTGGAGAGACCTCTTACCGGGTAGAGCGCTCCGTTCGTGATGTCGGCTTTCTGGGGCTGGCTGTACCAAAAGGGATGCTTTCTGGACCTTCTTGTTTGACGGCGTTTTGCCGTCGCTATGGGTCTCTCACCGGCACAGGAAAATATGGATGAAGATTTTGTTCGTGTTGCACGCCCTCGGGTGCAGCGGCTATCTGTCGAGATGGAACGTGAAGCAACCATGCTGCTCGCTGGGTTGCTCGCTGATGCCGTGAAGAAGCGCGTCGTTTTCCCCAGCACTTTCGTGCGCGTTAAGCGCGGCCCTATGCCCAACGCGAGACCTCCGGCGAAGAAGCCTGGATCCTCGCGTGGCTCAGCAAAACGCCGTGCCGCCCCATCCGTGACAAAGGTGGGTGATTAGTTTGTCTGCATCTGGGAGACGTGAGCGAGTCGGAGCCTCTGTCGCGTGGGAGGTAGCGAAGCGGACGACTGAGCGTGACCGGGAGATCGCCTGGTTGCTGTACCGGCAGAAGATCCTCACGACCGATCAGCTTCGGCTGTTGTTCTTCAGTTCGCGCAGGCGTTGCCAGGATCGTCTGCTGTGGTTGTTTCGGCATCGTGTAATTGACCGGTTCTACCCGGCAGGCCCGTTCAAGCTGGGTAAGCCCCAAGCTCACTGGCTGCTCGATGAGGTCGGAGCACACCTCGTCGCTGCCAGGCTCGGCCGTGACCGCAAGAGCCTTGTGTGGGACCGCCAGCGGGACTTCCACGCCCACGCGCATCTCGCGCACCGACTGGAGTGCAACGGGTTCGTGTGCAGCGTGATAGCCGCGACCCTCGAAGTCGAGGACGTGTGGGTCGGTGCGTGGGAGCTTGGCTGGGACGCGTTCGTAGAGCAGTGGCGGCGGCTGGACTGCTGGCGCTGGACTGAGCGAAGCCCCGCGCGACCGGATGCCAGCCTCGGACTTGGTGCTCCCGACGGCGGGGTGGCGCTGATCGCGGTGGAGTGGGACCGCGCAACCGAGCACATCGCCACCCTCACGGACAAGATCAGCCGCTACGGGCAGACGATGCGGCGGGCCCACGCGCCGCGCATGAATAACGTCTGCTTCATCGTGCCCAACGAGCACCGCGCACAGCGGCTACTGCATGAGGGCGAACAGCCGGCTAAGCAGGTGCCCGAGGCACGGTTCTGGGTCACGAGCACAACCCAACTCGAACACCAAGGGCCCCTCGGGAACATCTGGTGCTGTCTCGACCACGAGGACCGCCGCTATCGGATGGCGGAGTTCGAGGCGCTTCAAGGAGTCGTGTGCGACGCGCGCAGGGATGCGCTCGGTCAGCGCTGGCAGCGGCCCATGCCCGAGCGCTGGGCGGCGCTCTCGCCACTTGGCGTGCGGAGCCGGACCCAGCACACACCGGCTGCCGTGACGACGCAGGACGACGAGCTTGTCCGCGAATGGGAGCGTCGCCGCGCCCAAGAACATGCCGAAGCACAACAGGCCGCTAGGGGCTTGAGATCCGCTGGCGGGTCTGATCTCGTAGAGCACCCGCCATACACCGACGAGCGAGAGGAGCCTTGGCGATGACGAGCGTATGTCTCTACACCCGCATCTCCACGGATGAGGAGAATCAGCCAACGTCCTTGGCTTCCCAGCAGGAACGGTTGGAGGCGTTCTGCAAGGTGCAGGAGGACTGGCGGATCGTCGCCCACCACGAAGACCGCGCTACCGGCACCAAGCTCGATCGGCCTGGCCTGCAAGCAGCGCTCGACCTCGCAAGACAGGGCCGTATTGATCAGCTACTCGTCTACCGCATCGATCGTTTGTCTCGCAAGGCGTCAGCTCGCGAGCATCGCCGAGGAGCTAGACAAGCTCCAAGTGACGCTGCGCTCCGCGACCGAGCCATTCGACACCAGCTCAGCAGCTGGCCGGATGATGCTTCAGATGCTCGGGGTGTTCGCCGAGTTCGAGCACGCCACCATCGTCGATCGCGTCACATCGGGGATCGAGCGACGGGCGCGGGAAGGCCGCTGGCCGAACGGTCGTGTCCCGTTTGGCTATACCCGCAACGAGAACAAGGAGCTAGTCCCCGACGAACGTACCGCGCCCGTCATTCGGCGCATCTTCAAGTCCTACGCCGCCGGACGACTCGGAGCAGCCGCCATCGCACGACGACTCGACACCGAGCAAGCCCCTGCGCCTGCCCGTGGATGGCAGCCAGCGGTCGTGCTGTGGATCCTCGCCAACGAGGCATATATCGGGCGCGTCCACTGGCACGAGGAGACATTCCCAGGACTACACGAGCCACTAATCGACCAGGCCACGTTCGACTCTGCGCAAGCTCTGTTGAAGGAGCGCGGCGCGGACTGGACACACCGCGCGGCACGCGCCGAGTTCCTACTCTCTGGCCTGTTGCGTTGTGGGCGCTGCCGCCGCGCTTATGTCGGCATGTCCGCGAAAGGCAACGGCGGGACCTACCACTACTACGCCTGCTCGGGACGGCAGAAGCTCGGACGCAAAAGTTGCGACGGAGAGCGCATACCCCGCGAGAAGCTAGAGGCCGCGATTCTCTCCCAGCTCACGACGATCTACCATGATGGCGGGCTCATCCGCGACGCGATCGAGCAGGCTGCCGCCAGCAGCGACACAGACCGCGCCGCGATCAGTGAACAGCGCGGCTCGCTCTCCAAGGAGATCAGCCGCACCGAACGCGCCATCGAGCGCTACCAAGACGCGTTCGAGGACGGCAACCTCAACCCCACACGCTTCAAGCAACGCCTAATCGCACTCGACACACGCCTCGAAGCCCTACAACAGCAAGACGAAACACTCGCCAGTCAACTCACAGCAGAGGCTCCCACCGTGCCCGACACGGAAGCACTTCACGCCGTCGCTGACAGGCTTGACCACGTCATCGCGCACGGCGCGCCCGAGCAAGCCAAAGCACTCCTCGCCATCCTCATCGCCAAACTACAAATCAACAGCCGCAACGAGATCCTGCCCACCTACCGCGTCGGCGCACCCGTGGTTTGCGCACAGACAAGTTCAGTGGAGCCAGCCGGGATCGAACCGGCGACCTCCTGCTTGCAAAGCAGGCGCTCTCCCAGCTGAGCTATGGCCCCGTGGTCTCCGAGTGTAGGGCAACCCTGTTACGCGGCGACAGCCACTATGGCCTGCACGGTGGCGCCCAACCGCGCGCGGAGGTCTATTCGTTGAAGTCGAAATCCCGCGGGGGCCTTTGCTCGAACCAGAGGCGGTCCTGCTCAGGCGTATCGCGCAAGAAGTCTGGGGTCTCCTCCAGCACATCCTCGACGGGCGCGTCTACATTCTGTTGGGACTCCGATCCGGAGCGGATGTCCTCGTCTTCGCGTTCGTCCCCCCGAGCCGTTTGTAGGTCGTCATGGCGATCTCCGGGCATCTCCCATTCAAGCGAGTCGCCGCTCGACGCTTGTCCGCTGGACGGATGGGCAGCTGGGGTCGCGCGTGTAGCGCTGTCAGAAGGCATTTGCTCACGATCCGACTCAGCGAGCTCCGCCTCCATGTTGATCTCCACGGTCTCCTGGCCTGTTGACGAGTCGCTCCGAGGAGCCGCGTCCGTCGCTTCGGGGGGCGACGCTTCAGGGCCGGCTGCGCCGGCGTGGTCCTCGGGCTCGGACTGGTCTCGGCGTACCGGTCCCAGAGCAGCGTCCTCCTGCCGGGCCACATCGCTCGGGTCAGCTCCCCTGAGACGCTTCAGCTCCAGGTGCTCGCGGATGGCGTCGTCAAGCAATCCCATTGCGCATCCAAACCATACTGCGCCCAGCCACGGGTTTGCTTAGATGCCGAGAGTTTGCGCTTTCCGCCCGGGTGAAGCTCCCGCCGAGGCCATACAGATCGGTATGCCCGCGGCACGGTGCCGCCCACTACACTCTCGAGACCGCCATCTGCGCACCGAGGCGATATGCGGGGCTATAGCTCAGTTGGAAGAGCGCCTGGATCGCACCCAGGAGGTCGCCGGTTCGAGTCCGGCTAGCTCCATAAGCGGCTAATTTGCAGGGCTTTTGTTGTTCGCGCGCCATGCGACGACCCGCCACAGCAGCAATGTTCCGCTCTCCATAAAAAGTGCTTGTTTGCAGGGTCTTATGATTGGGCCGACCTCCCGGACGATCACCAGGCGGCCGGTGATTTCAGGCGCTTAAGCGCCTCGAGTGCCTGCAACCGGGCCGAGGCGAGCGCTTGACGAATCCCGCGTTACATGTAACGTCTTGGTATGCCAACGAGTCGTGACCGCGTGCGTCGACATCGCGAACGCCTTCGCCGCCAAGGCCTTCGTCCTCTTCAAATCTGGGTGCCAGATGTTCGAGCATCCGAGTTCATCGCCGAGGCACACCGTCAGTCGGTCGCCATCGCTACAAGCGAACGCGAGGCGGACGACCAAGCGTTCGTCGACGCGATCTCCTCCCCGTGGGAGATCGAGGACGAAGAAGCGTCCTCTCGGTGACGCGGGGCGAGATCTACACAGCCGCCGCGCCCGGAGCCTATACCGGCAACCCTCGTCCCGTCGTCATCGTTCAGGACGATCACTTCGACGCCACCGCATCGATCACTATCTGTCCGTTCACCACCAGTCGCGTCGAGGCCCCGCTCGTCAGACTTCCGATCGATCCATCCGAGGAGAACGGTCTCGACCAAACGAGCAGGATCATGGTCGACAAGGTCACAACCGTCCCCAGATCCAGTCTTGGCGAGCGCCTTGGCAGGCTCGGCGGCGACGAGCTCGTAGCATTGAACCGGTCGCTGATTGTGTTCCTTGGACTGGTTAGTGCGACGCAGACCTGAACCGCGGCGCAGGCGGGGAGCACGTATCGGTTCGGACCGTAGTCACCAAGGCCGGGAAGTTTGCATGAGTGACTGTGCCGTGATTATACAACCGCAAGGCTCACGCTTTCGGACGTCGATTCAAGGAAATGCGACGAATCTTGGAAAATCGCAGAAATCGAATAGCTGCCGATCTTTAGGGCCTTCGCTTTGGGGGAGCAGCTCCCGATTCCATCCACGAGTTTAATCGTACAGAGCGTCTTAGTGTTGGCAATAATCTTTACTTTGCCTTGCGGAATGGTCCCTCCGCCGCCAGCGCTCGTGGTAACTGCGAAAGTCTCCGTATTCTCTGCCCCATATTTGGTGGACGCATCTGACAGGAGTAGCGTGGTACTGGTCGCCGCTATAGACTGGACGATAACGATCGCCTGATTGACGCCTGGTGCTCGCTGATAGCGTTCGTCACCCGCCTGAGTGGCGTCAATTATGCACTTGCCTACATGGGTAAATGCAACTGTACCGGCGTCGATCGCACATGTTTTCTTGGTGCTGGCAGGGTCAATAGACAAACTGACGGGTAGGCCGGAGGTCGCCGTGGCGGAAACTTTATATACGCTGCCGACATTGGGGCTATTAGGGGGCGAAGAGTCGAAGGCGACTGACTGCGTGAGTAATACTACCTCCGGTAGTGTGAGTATGATCTTGTTGCCTTCCAAGGTGGTTTCTCCTTCGACTTCTGGTGAGGATAGTCCACCGGAGATCTCTGCGTTCCACTTCCATGCCATACCGGGAAGAGCGTAAAACACATGTTGGAAGTTGGGACCGCTTCTGGCCGCGTAACCGCTATCCGAGTAAGTGACTGGCGTTCCCTCCAACGTTTCGCCCGGCTCGTCTGGTGCGGCTCTCACCTGATAGCCGCCAAGGCCGGCTTCTACGGGTGTTCCTTCCGCATTGAGCACTTCGACTGCTAGTGACCCCAATGGCGGCATAGTAAAGTCCTCAGTCACTTCACCAGACACCACCAAGTCGGCTACGCTTGCGCCTACTCCAACTCCTTCATAACCCTCGTAGCCATGTTCACCCGTGGAAATTGTTAGCGAGTAAGTACCTGAAGGGACCGACAATGAATACGAACCGTCGGCGCCAGTGCTCGTTTCCCCCTCCTGGCGTCCCGAACGAAGTTCGACCGCACCACCAACAACCGGCATACCCAAACTATCCAACACCACACCATGAACCCGCGTTTCGGCCGCCATTGCGGCCGAGGCAAGGGCAAGGCTTGACGCTGCGCACCCGAGCAGCAGCGTTACGTATAGGAGCATCCGTGTAACACACAATGTGCGTGCAGTCGCCTCTTGCATTGTCGGCCTCCATCGCGAAAAACTCAAAGACGCATCCTAGCGTATTCCAATGGTTATGATAACTCAAGTAATACGCGCACCGTATTTGACGCTTTGCGACGCGCCCTCGCGATGGCCGCCTCGACTGTTCGTCAGGCGCTCGGCGCCGGAGTGATCTACGAACTCACGCTCGACGTGATCCCCGCCCTGTTCGGGTCTGGCGAGCGGCTGTTCGACGGAGTCGAGTCCTTCGGGTTCGAGCCGGTCGAGGTGCTCCACTTTCCGCTCGCCATGCACATTCGCCACCGGCGGACGGGAAGGAGAGCTTCCTCGCTGCTCGGTCGGTTTAGGCAAGCGGATCTCGACTGCGATCACGCTCGGCAATCGTTGCGACGGTCGCACGTGGGAGACGTCGATACGGGTTTCCGGCAACGACGCCGGACTGCCCGTGCCCGGCGTCGCCGGCCACGGGCGTAGGACCAGTGCCGCCGAACCGGACGGTACACTGCGCCTTCATATCCAAAAAGGAGCTGCCCACTTCTCCGACTCGTATGGCTATGGACTCGGAACTGGGCGGTCCGGAAGGAGAATCATGCCGAACCAGAACAACCTCAAGCCCGAGGAGAAAATCCGCCAGCACGTCATTGGCGAGCTAAAGAAGCTCGGCTGGCTCGAGAGCCGCATTCAATGGAAGCCGGAGTGGCAGGTGCCCGACACTCCCCATGACCTGACGAAGCGGGAGCGCAATCAGCGATTCAAGGCCTGCGGGAGCGCCGATCTCGTCGCTTTCGCGGACGACTCGGGCCAGGCATATGCGCTTCAGATCGTCTTCGAGTTCAAGGAACCAACGATCGAGAAGGGTCGCGGGCAGCTCATGCGCTACCTGTCGAACGAGCCTGTCGCAAGGATGGGCTTCTGGACCAACGGAACCAAGACGCTCGCGGTTTATAAGTCGCACAGCAACGAGTGGGTGTACGTCGAGAACGCGCCACTCCCAGGCCCACACGACGATCTGACGCAGCCCCCGGAGGAGCCGCCCACGTGGGAGGACCTGCGAATACCGGTCGAGGCGGAGTTGAGCGCCACGCTCCGGCGCCTCGTTGCCACCACCGTCATCACCGACTCGCGCTCGACGCGACGTGAGGACCAGATGCGCGAGCTCCTTCACCTCATACTTGTGAAGGTCGAGGCCGATGCACAGGCGGCGTTGCAGTCGGACAAGCCGCACCCCTTCCGCATCTATGGAAGCGAGAGCACCATGGTCAGCACGACCGCGAGTGTTATCCGCGACCGCTATCGCACCTACTTCCTCACCCAACGCGAGCGCGTTTTCCACGACGACGACCGCGACGAGATCCTGCTGACCGACGAGACCATCTTCAACGTCGTCGTCGCGCTCTGGCCGTGGCGGCTGCTCGGCGACTCGGTCAACGTCCTCGCGAAGGCCTTCCAAGTCTTCCGCACGTCGGCGCTGAAGTCGGGCGAGGGTCAATTCCTCACACCGCTGCGCGTGATTCGCCCGAGCGTCAAGCTGCTGGAGGTCACATCCGAAGACAAGATCATCGACCCGGCGTGCGGCACCGGCGGCTTCGTGATCGAGGCCTTGCGCCAGGTCCAGGAGAATGAGTTCCCCGACGAGGCGGACTCGTGGCGGCTGGTCAAGTTCGCGAACGACCGACTCTACGCGGTCGACATGGACCCGCTCGGCACGAAGCTCACCCGTGCGCTGATGATCGCCGCCCGTGACGGTTCCACGCATGTCTTGATGGGGGACGCGATCCGCCACCACCAGTGGAAGGCGAGATATCCGGACCTGTATACAAACCTCATGCACAGGGGGGAGATCAGCCCTTCCTTTACGGTAGTCATCACCAATCCCCCGTTCGGCGAGGACCTGAAGGTGTCGGCCGCCGACTCTCGCGCAGGTGGCTACTCGATCGCGAAGGCCGCCGCCATCGGCGGGAAGCGGGAGTATGTCGATCTGGAGATCGGCCTCATCTACCTGGAGTTGGCCCACAAGCTGCTCCAGATGGGTGGGCGCGTCGGCATCGTGCTTCCTGAGACGTACTTCTTTTCCTTCAAGTATCGATGGCTACAGGGATGGCTGGAAGGGCGCTTCAAGCTGAGAGGGATGTTTAACATCGCGATGGAGGCGTTCGAGGAGTTCTGCCGCGCGAAGACCAACTTCTACGTCTTCGAGAAGGTCGGGGACGGCCCCCCCGATGACGCCACGACAGCTGAGGAGGCGTAGTTCATGTCGATCCACAAGCCCTCGTGGTTCTCGGATGACTTCGTTGTGGTCTCGACCGCGCCGACTGTCGGGTTGACGAAGGGAGGGCGTCTTCTCCCCCTCATCGACGAGCACGGCGAGCGCGTGCAGGTGCGCGACCTCGACACCGGTGAGCCCGTCGACGCGATCAACGACGTTTACCTCTCCGACGCACAGGCTCTCATCGAAGGGAGGAGGACGGCCACGCTGCGCGACATTCCCGCCGACGAGGTGTCGCTTCGGACGGCGGTGCCGGTTTATTACGACCGCCGCTTCCACGAAAAGTTCGCGTCCGCGATGGCGACAGAGCAGTTTTCGCGTTTCACCGCCGCGACGCTCGGATCGCTGATCGATAAGGGGGTGTTGGAGGTGAGCGGCGGGCACGGCTCGCCTTCGGCAGACCAGCGGGTCGGTGAAGTGCCGTACATCAAGGTCTCCGACCTCAGAGCCGGCCTGGTCAACATCAACCCGACAAACCGGGTGCCACAGCGGCTCGCGGAGAAGATGTGGGGGGGCAGGTCGTCCGGCCTGCAAGCCTACGACATCCTCTCTCCCGAGAGGACGAGCAAGAACATCGGCGACTTCTGCCTGCTCATGCCGGGGCAGGAGCAGGTCGTGCTCACCAAGGAGATCATCGTTCTCCGGCCTGGCCCGAAGGCGGAATGTGACTCCTTCTTTCTGTTGTGGGCCATGACTCTGAAGATTGTTCGCGATCAGTGGCGGCGCGTAGTTTTCATGCAGACAAACCGGGAGGACGTCGGAAAGCGATGGCTCGAGATCGAAATCCCGGTTCCGAGGACGCGCGAGGTCGCGGATCGCGTGTCCGAGCCGTTCCGGACGTACTATCAAGCGATTGCGGGTGCCCGTGAGTCGCTGGCTGCGTATCTGCGCGAATCCGATGACCACCACTTCTTCGTATCGGGCGCCGAGATGGTTGAGCCGGAGGCGCTGGCGGCGGGCGAGGCCGACGACATGCCGGCTGTTGAGACGGACACCGACTCGTAGGCTCCCGCGAGCACGCTCGCGACATCGGCCGTTCTGCGGGCCTCGTGCCGCCAGTGCCTTTGGTCGTGGCGGTCCGTGGGAAAGCAGACGCAGGATTTGCCAGGCTATGTCGATGGCCGACGACCAGCCCCTCCTGACGCTCGCCGACCTCGAAGCATGGCGCAAGTGGCTGCACGCACAGCACGAGCAGTCGACCGGCATATGGCTGTGCCTGGCGAAGAAGGGCACCACCGAGCCGACGCGCCTCACATATGACCAGGCCCTCGACGAGGCGCTGTGTCACGGCTGGATCGACGGTCAGGTTCGACGGCTCGACGAGCGCACCTATCGTCAGCGCTTCACTCCCCGCCGTCCTCGCAGCGCCTGGTCAAAGCGCAACGTGGGCATCGTCGAGCGGCTGACCGCCGAAGGCCGAATGAAGCCCGCGGGGGTGGCCGCGGTCGAGAGCGCAAAGGCCGACGGCCGCTGGGAGGTCGCCTACTCGGGTCCTGCCCGGATCGAGGTTCCCGCCGATCTCACGGCCGCACTCGGTGAGAGTCCCGCGGCGCTCGCCATGTTCGAGATCCTCACCAGTCAGAACCGTTACGCGGTGCTGTGGCGGATCGGCAACGCCAAGCGCGCCGACACGCGGGCAAGGCGCATAGAGCAATTCGTGGCGATGCTCGCGCGGGGCGAGACGCCTTATCCGCAGAAGCGCAAACTCAATCGGGGCGCTCCGCCTGATTGAGAACGGATCTCGCGAGCAGGCTCAGCGCGAACCCTTCGCGCGCCCTGTTCAGCATCTCCTCGAACTCGTCGTCGGTGAGCCCCATGTTGCCGGGTCCCAGGTGGCTGCAGATCACGCCCTCCCACGCCGCCCACAAAAACCGGGCCGCGCTTTCCGCGTCCACCGGCCGGCCGACGCCTTCGTCGATCATCCTCTGGATCTCGCTTGTCATGCGCGCGGTCTCATCCTCGATGCGCTCAGCCACCCTGGCGCTCGCCTTCGGCGTGAGCTCCGCGCCGGGCCGATCCGGCGGCGGAAAGCGAAACAGCTGAAAGTAGCCCGGATGCTCGCGAGCGAATCGCAGGTAGCCCTCGGCCAGGCCGAACAATCGCTCGGCGGGAAGCGTGCCGGCGTCGAAGCCCTCGTCGCAATACTGCTTGTCCAACTCCAACGCCTGCTCGACCAAGGCGCTGTAGACACCCTCCTTGCTCGCGAAGTGCGCATAGATCGAGCCGACCGCCACGTCGGCCTCCTCGGCCAGGTCCTCCATCGTCGTCGCCGAATAGCCGCGACTCAAGAACAGGCGCTCGGCGGCATCCCGGATCGCGGCGGCCGTCCGTGCCTTGCGCCGCTCTGAGCGCGACCCCGCGCGGTCCCTCTCCTTGCCGGACCTCTGATCGGGAAGCGAGCGTGACCCGGCGCGGCTCTTTCGGTGCTCGGATGTCTGGTCGTGAAGATTCATTTGCAATGACGTTATATTAATGTAGTCTCATTGCAGTCATGTTTGAGATTCTTCCATGAACAGCGCCCTGGGCATCGGGGGCGACACCAAGGCGGTGTTGGTGGCGGACGCCGTCATGTTCCTCTGCGCCCTCCTGCTCGGGGTCTTCAAGTACGCCCAAATCGCGAGCTCGGAGGACCACGCCGCGCACCTCTACACCGACATCGCCCATCGCACCGCTCTCTTCTACAGCTTCGCGCTGCTGCTGATCGCGACATTCGTGGAGCTCAGCGGGTTCTCCTCGCTGGTCAACCTGCTGGCCGCGGGCGCGATGGCCCTCTACTTCTTCGCGTCGGTCGCCATCTACACGAGCCACGGCTGGCGCCGGGACACCGACAACCAGTTTCGCGACTCCGTAAGGGGCACCCACGCCTACATGATCACCTTGGTCGTCGCGGAGATCAGCGGCTGGTTGATCCTCGTCGCGGGATTCCTCGACAAGCAGATCTTCTGAGACCCGCCCAGGCTCGCTACGCTCGCCAAGTGACCCCCGAGGAGCTGGCCAACCTTGCACACCTGCGCCGCGCTCGCGACCTGATGGATCGCGAGTACGCTCGTCCGCTCGACGTCCCCGCGCTCGCGCGCGAGGCCCTGATGTCGAGCGCCCACTTCTCCCGCCAGTTCCGCGCCGCCTACGGGGAGACCCCTTACTCCTACCTGATGACGCGACGGATCGAGCGGGCCAAGGCGCTGTTGCGCCATCCCGACATGTCGGTCACCGAGGTCTGCTTCGCGGTTGGGTGCACCTCGCTCGGCTCGTTCAGCTCCCGCTTCACCGAACTGGTGGGCGAGACCCCCACCTCCTACCGCGATCGCGATCACAGCGCCCTGGAGAGCGTGCCGGGCTGCGTCGCCAAAGATCTCACCCGTCCCAGTCGCCGACCGAGCAGGATCGGAGAAACGCGCGTGGCTTTGGCTCGCTAGCGTTGCCGCCATGAACCTAACTTTCTCTCAATGCTTCGTACTCATACATGACCCCGAGCAGGCGCTCGCCTTCTACCGCGACACACTCGAGCTCGAGCTGCGCAACGACGTCGCCCGCGGAGACTTCCGCTGGCTCACCGTTGGAGCCGCGTCCCAACCCGACGTGGCGATCGTCCTCACCAACTACCTGAACGGCAGTCCCGCGGACAGCGAAGCGCTCGAGGCGCTGCTCGCCAAGGGCGCCCTCAACGGCGTTCACTTTCACACCGACGACCTTGACGCCACCTTCGAGAAGCTGGTCTCCTCGGGCGCCGAGATAGTGCAAGAGCCAACCGATCAGCCGTGGGGCACGCGCGACTGCGCCGTGCGCGATCCGTCGGGCAACATGGTGCGCATCGACCAGCCACCGGCCGGTTAGCCCCAGCG